>JAAYYF010000017.1 GCA_012515535.1 Deinococcales bacterium | reverse complement strand
TCACGGCCGGGGCGTTCGCTTGAGGTCAGGGGTAGCTCGGCTCAGAGGGCGGGCTCGCCGGGGCCGTCCCAACCCACCCCCAGCAGCGCCGCCACCGTGGCGCCCACGTCGGCGAACGTGCGCCGCGTGCCCAGGTCGACGCCCTCGACGCCGGGCCGGTAGACGAGCAGCAGGCCGTGCTCGCGGGTGTGGTCGGTGCCGGGCCAGGTGGGGTCGTTGCCGTGGTCGCTGACGATTATCAGCGCGTCGCCCTCGCGCACCGCCGCGAGCAGGTCGGGCAGGCGCTCGTCGAACTCCGACAGCGCCAGGGCGTAGCCCTGCGGGTCGCGGCGGTGGCCGTAGAGCGAGTCGAACTCCACCAGGTTGGTGAAGACCAGGCCTTCCACGCCCTCGCGCATGAGCTCGAGCGTCCGCTCGACGCCCTCGAGGTTGCTGCCGCTCGCCACCTCGCGGGTGAAGCCGCGGTGGGCGTAGATGTCGGGGACCTTGCCCACGCCCACGACCTCGCGCCCGGCGGCCTTCAGGGCGTCGAGCACCGTGCGCGCCTGCGGCTCCAGCGAGTAGTCGTGGCGCGCCGCGCCCAGGCGCTCGAAGGCGCCCGGCGCGCCCGTGAAGGGCCGCGCGATCACGCGCGCCACGGCGTGCTCGCCGGTGAGGATCGCCCGCGCCGCCTCGCACCAGGCGTAGAGCGTCTCGAGCGGCACCACGTCGACGTGCGCCGCCACCTGGAACACCGAGTCGGCGCTGGTGTAGACGATGGGGTCGCCGGTGGTGAGGTGCCGCTCGCCGAGCTCGGCGATGATCTCGGTGCCCGAGGCGGGGTGGTTGCCCAGGTGCCCGCGGCCGGTGGCGCGGTCGAAGGCGGCCATGACCTCGTCGGGGAAGCGCTCGAAGGTGCGGAACGGGTGCTCGAGCACCACGCCCATGAACTCCCAGTGGCCGGTGGTGGTGTCCTTGCCCGGCGACAGCTCGCGCATGCGGCCGTAGCTCGCCAGCGGGCGCGCCACCGCGGCCAGCGAGCCCACGCCCTCCACGTTGCCGAGCCCCAGGCGTTCGAGGTTCGGCAGCGCCACGCCCGTGGCGAGGACCGTGTGGTCGAGCGTGTGGGCGCCGGCGTCGCCGAAGGCGTCGGCGTCGGGGAGCGCGCCGACACCGACCGAGTCGAGTACGAGCAGCGTGATGGTCACGCGGCGAGTATACGCGCCGCGGCCGCGCGCCGCCGGCCCGCGTGCGTGCCCCACGCGCTTCGCGCCGCCGGCGGGGGCGCTGCACGGGGGCATAATGGGGCGATGCCCGACGACACGCCCCTGCCCGACCACGTGCGCCGGACGCTCGAGCGCCTGGCGCCGAAGGCGCCGCGCTTCGTGGTGGCGGTGTCGGGCGGCAGCGACTCGGTGGCGGCGCTGCGGCTCGTGCACGAGGCCGGCCTGCCGCTGGTGGCCGCCCACTTCGACCACCGCCTGCGCGAGGCGTCGGCTGAGGACGCGCGCTTCGTGCGTGACCTGTGCGCCGGCCTGGGCGTGCCGCTGGTGGAGGGCGGGGCCGACGTGGTGGCGGTGGCGGCGGCGCGCGGCTGGAACCTCGAGGACGCTGCGCGCCGCCTGCGCTACGCCTTCCTGCATCGCGTCCTGGCCGAGGAGGCGCGCGGCGGCGCCATCGTGGTGGCGCACACGCTGGAGGACCAGGCCGAGACCGTGCTGCTGCAGCTGCTGCGGGGCACCGCCCACCCCACCGGGATGCGCCCCCGCAGCCGCGCGGTGGTGCGCCCGCTGCTGGACCTGAGCCGCCAGGCGCTGCGCGCCTACCTCTCCGAGCTCGGCCAGGCGTGGCGCGAGGACGCCAGCAACGCCGACGTGTCGCGCAACCGCGCGTGGCTGCGCCACGAGGTCGTGCCGCGCCTCGAGGAGCGCTTCCCCGGCGCGCAGGCGCGCCTCGCCGCCACCGCCCAGCGGCAGCAGCAGGCGCGCGACGCGCTGGGGTGGCTCGCGCGCCGGCGCTTCCCGGACGGCCCGATCCGCCTGGCAGCCTGGCGCGCCGCGCCGGTGGCGCTGCGCCACACGGCGCTGGCCGAGCGCCTGGAGCGCGCCGGCGCCGCGCCGAACGCCCGCCTCCTCGACGAGATCGACGCCGCCGCCAGCCGCGCCGCGCGGGAGCCCGGCGCCGCGCCGTGGCGCAAGGCGCTGCCGGGCGGGGCGGAGGCGCGCGTGGGCTACGGCGAGCTGGCGGTGCTGGCGCCGAGCGAGCTCGCGCCGGCGCCCGCCCTGCCCGACCTGCGCGTGACCGACGCGGCGCAGCTGCCGCCCGGCGTCGACCCGCGCCTCCTCGAACGGCACCCCGAGCCCGAGCTGCGCGCCCGCCGCCCCGGCGACCGCATCCGCCTACCGGGCGGCAGCAAGCTCGTCAGCGACCTGCTCATCGACCGCAAGGTGCCGCGCCGATCGCGCGACGCGCGCCGGGTGCTGGCCGCCGGAAGCGAGGTGTTCTGGGTCGAGGGGGTGGCGTTCGCGCAGGGCGCGGCGGCGCCGGGCGTCGACCCGGCCCTCGCCGACCCCGACCGCTACCACATGCGCCAGGCGCTGGCGGAGGCGCGCGCGGCGGCCGCCGCCGGCGAGGTGCCGGTGGGCGCCGTGGTGGTGCTGGGCGGGCGCGTGCTGGCCGCGGCCCACAACCGCACCGAGGCCGAGCGCGACCCCACCGCCCACGCCGAGCTGCTGGCGCTGCGGGCGGCGGCGCGCGCGGCCGGCGACTGGCGCCTGGCGGGCGCCACGCTGTACGTGACCCTGGAGCCGTGCCCCATGTGCCTGGGCGCCATCCTGCAGACGCAGCTGGAGCGCGTGGTCTACGGCGCCGACAACCTGCGGGACGGGGCCTTGGGCGGGGTGGCGGACCTGAGCGGCGAGGGGTGGAAGCGCGTGCCGCGGGTGACGGGCGGGGTGGAGGCCGCGGCCGCCGCGCGCCTGTTGCAGGCGGCGTTCGCGGCCAAGCGGTAGACTGCTCGGGTGGAGATCCGTAACTTCTCGATCATCGCGCACGTCGACCATGGCAAGTCGACGCTGGCGGATCGTATCCTCGAGCTGACCCAGAGCGTCTCCGAGCGCGAGAAGCGCGACCAGATGCTCGACTCGCTCGAGCTGGAGCGCGAGCGTGGCATCACCATCAAGGCCACGCCCATGCGCCTGTACTACACCGCCGACGACGGTCGCACCTACCTCTTCAACCTCATCGACACCCCGGGCCACGTCGACTTCAACTACGAGGTGTCGCGCGCCCTGCGCGCCTGCGAGGGCGTGCTGCTGGTCATCGACGCCGCCCAGGGCGTCGAGGCGCAGACCATCCAGAACGCCTACCTGGCCGTCGACAACGGCCTCGAGATCCTGCCGGTCATCAACAAGATCGACCTGCCGGCCGCCGACGTGCCGCGCGCCATCGAGGAGCTCGAGGAGGTCATCGGCGTGCCCGGCGACCACGCCGTGCCCGTGAGCGCCAAGACCGGCGAGAACATCCGCGCGGTGCTCGAGGGGGTGGTGGCCCACCTGCCCGCGCCGCAGGGCGACCCCGACGCGCCGCTGCGCGCCCTCATCTTCGACGCCGTCTACGACGCCTACCAGGGGGTCATCGCCTTCATCCGCGTGTTCGACGGCCGCATCAGGGCGAAGGACCACGTGAAGGTGGTGTCGACCGGCAAGACCTTCGAGGTCGAGAAGGTCGGCTACTTCCGCCCCGAGCCCACCGTCTCCGACGAGCTGGGGCCGGGCGAGGTGGGTTGGTTCACCGCCAGCATCAAGGAGATCGCCGACACGCAGATCGGCGACACCGTCACCGGCGCCCAGCGCCCCACCGACGATCCGGTGCCGGGCTTCAAGCCCGCCATGCCGGTGGTGTTCTCGGGCCTCTACCCGACCGACACCGAGGACTACCCCAAGCTGCGCGAGGCGCTCGAGAAGCTGCGGCTCAACGACGCCGCCTTCTCGTTCGAGCCCGAGACCTCCGAGGCGCTCGGCTTCGGCTTCCGCTGCGGCTTCCTGGGCCTGCTCCATGCCGACATCGTGCAGGCGCGCCTGGAGCGCGAGTTCGACCTGGCGCTGATCGCCACGGCGCCGGCGGTGGTCTACCGGGTGGTGACCACCAGCGGCGAGGAGCTCGAGGTGCAGAACCCCAGCGAGCTGCCGCCGCCCGACCGCATCGAGACGATCTCCGAGCCGTGGGTGGCGCTGTCGGTGTTCCTGCCCGAGGAGTACATGGGCGCGGCGATGGGGCTCTTGCAGGAGAAGCGCGGCGAGATGCAGGACATCGTCTACCACGGCCACCGCGTGGAGCTGAAGTACGACGTGCCGTTCGGCGAGATCCTCTACGACTTCCACGACCGCCTCAAGTCGCTGTCGCGCGGCTACGCCTCGATGGACTACCAGTTCACCGGCTACCGCCCCGGCGACCTGGTGAAGATCGACGTGCTGGTCAACGAGGAGAAGGTCGACGCCCTGGCGATCATCGCCCACCGCGAGAAGGCCTACGACGTGGGGCGACGCATGGTCGACCGCATGGCCGAGGTGATCCCGCGCCAGATGTTCGCCATCCCGGTGCAGGCGGCCATCGGCGGCAAGATCCTCGCCCGCGCCACGGTCAAGGCGTTCCGCAAGGACGTGCTCGCCAAGTGCTACGGCGGCGACATCACCCGCAAGAAGAAGCTCCTCGAGAAGCAGAAGAAGGGCAAGGCGCGCATGAAGCAGATCGGCACCGTGGAGGTGCCGCAGGAGGCCTTCCTGGCCGTGCTCTCGAGCGAGGAGTGAGGGGGCTTGCGCGTGCGGCCCCTCAGCCTGCGCGCGCAGGTCGCGCTCGTGATCGCCTTCCTCTCGGCGCTGCCGAACCTGTTCATGGTGGTGGCGGTGCTGCTACCCGCCTACCGGCGCGCCGGCGAGCTCGACGCCGACGTGTGGATCACCGTCGGGCTGTGGCTGGTGGGCGTGGTGGTGCTGTCGGGGGTCGTGGGCTACCTGCTGTCGGGGCTGCTGCTGGCGCCGCTCCTGCGCGCGTCGAAGGACGTGCTGGGCCTGCCGAACGCCGCTGAGCAGCTGGCGATGGCGCGGCTGCCCGTGTCGCCCAAGGACCCGGCCGAGATCGTCGCGCTCAGGCGCTCGTTCAACGCCCTGCTCAACAAGGTCGAGCTCGAGCAGAGCCGCCGCAGCTCGTTCATGGCGGCGCTGATGCACGACCTCAAGACGCCGCTGCTGGCGGCCAACAACCTGCTGAAGGTCGTGCGCGACGACGACCGCCTGGGGCGCGAGGAGCGCGTGGCCGTGCTGGCGCGCCTCACCAGCGAGGTGGCGGCGCTGATCGACCTGGTGCAGAAGCTGGTCGACGCCCACCGCCTCGAGCGCGCCGACGTGCCCCTGGCGCGCGAGCAGGTGGCGCTGGAGGCGCTGGTCGCGCGCGTGGCGGCGCGGCTCGAGCCGCTGCGCGCCGAGCGCGGCGTGTGCATCGCGGTCAGCGGCAGCGGCGCGGCGCTCGCCGACCCGCGCGAGCTCGAGCGCGCCCTGTACAACCTGCTGAGCAACGCCGTGCGCTACGCCACCGCGCGCATCGAGGTGGAGGTCTACCCGGGGCTGGTACGCGTCCAGGACGACGGCCCCGGCCTACCGCAGCCGCTGGAGCAGCTGGCGCAGCCGTTCGTGGGGCACCACGTGCAGATCGCCGGGCGCACCTACGCGGGCGGCACCGGCGGCCTGGGGCTGTTCATCGCGCGGCGCGTGCTGGAGGCGCACGGCGGGCGGCTGGTGTGCGAGGCCACCGGCCCGCGCGGGACCGTGCTGCTGGCCTACGTCGGGGGTGACAGGTGAGCGAGGCGACGACGCGGAGCGCGGTACGCGTGCTGGTGGTCGACGACCACCCGCTCTTCCGCATGGGGCTCGTGATGGCCCTGCGCTCGGAGGGGTTCGAGGTGGTGGGGGAGGCCGAGAACGGGCGCCAGGCGGTGGAGCGCTGCCGCCACGGCGAGGTCGACGTGGTGCTGCTGGACGTGCGCATGCCCGAGCTCGACGGCGTGGCGGCGTGCCGCGCCATCACGGCCGAGCCCGGGGCGCCCCTGGCGGTGATGCTGACGACCTTCGACGAGCCGGCGGTGATCCAGGCGGCGCGCCAGGCGGGCGCCACCGCCTACCTCTCGAAGGAGACCGAGCCGCGCGAGCTGGCGCGCGTCCTCCGCAGCGTCCTGGCGGACCCCGAGCGCGACTGGATGCCGAAGGTGTCGCTGCCCGACCTGACGCCGCGCGAGGGCGAGGTGCTCAGGTGGCTGGCGCAGGGGCTGAGCAACAAGGCCATCGCCGCGCGGCTGGGGCTGAGCCCCGACACCGTCAAGGACCACCTGGAGAACGTCTACCGCAAGCTGGAGGTGCGCGACCGCGTGAGCGCCTTGCGCAAGGCGGCGGAGCTGGGGCTGGTCTGACGCGCAGCGCCCCCGCGCCGCTGGCGGCGCGGCTGGGCGCCTGCCGGTGGGGCAGCGGCGCGCGCCTAGGCCCGCGCCGCTCGCGTCGGGTGAGGCGAGGCGGCCGCCGGGCGCGGGGCCTAGCCTCGGGGCATGAACGCGCGCGGCATGAGCCTGGTGGAGCTGCTGGTGGTGATCGCCGTGCTGGCGCTCTGCCTCTCGCTGGCGCTGGCGTTCGCGCGCCCCAGCCACGCCCTGCGCGCCGCCGAGGCGAGCCGCGCGGCCATCCTGTGGGCGCGCGCCAACGCGCTGTGGCGCGGCGAGGCCGTGTCGGTCACGGAGCTGCCGGGCGGCGCCGGGCTGGTGGTGCGCCTGGCCGACGCCAGCGGCGGCCACTGCACCGGCGGCGCGGAGCTCGCGCGCGTGGCGCTGGCCGACCACCCGGGCGTGCGCCTGGAGGCGGGGCTGCCGCGCGGGATCGTGTGGCTGCCGAGCGGCAGCGGCCGCACCTGCGACGGCGGCGGGGTGGTGTCGGCCACCCTGCGGCTCGCGGACGCGCGCCGCAGCGTGGCGGTGGTGGTGTCGAGCCTCGGGCGCGTGCGGCTGGAGGTGGGGCCGTGATGGGCGCGCGGCGGCTCGCTGACGTCCCCGGTGGTGGCTCCGCCGGCCCGCGCGCCGGCCTCAGCCTGGTCGAGGTGCTGGTGGCGCTGGCGGTGCTCGGGGCCGCCGGCGCTGCCCTGGCGGGCCTGCAGCTCGGCGCGCTGCGCACCGGGCGGGTTGCGCAGGAGCGGCAGCTGGCGGCGGCGCTCCTCGCCGACGAGCTGCTGGTGCAGCGCCTGGTGGCCACGGCCGGCGCCGGCGCGTGCGCCACCGGAGCGTTGCCGCCCGGCTGGGCGTGCAGCGCCGAGCGCGCCTGCCACGCCGCCTACCCGGCCTGCGCCCTCACGCTGGTCACGGTCACGGTCACGCCCCCGACCGGGGCGCCGCTCGTGGGCCGCACCGCGGTGCGCGCCGCCTCGGCGGTGGGGCCGTGAGGCGCGTCGCCTCGCGTCCCGCGCCCCGCGGCCGCGGGGGGCTCACGCTCCTCGAGGTGATGGTGGCGCTGGCCCTCGCGGGCCTCGTGCTGGCGCTGCTGCTGGGCTACGTGCGCGCCGCGCGCGGGGCCTCCACCGCCGCCGAGACGCGCTCGGAGGCGGAGCTCACGCTGCGGCTCGCCGTCGAGCTCCTGCGCGAGGAGCTGCGCCTCGCCGGCGCGGCGCCCTGGCCGCCGCCCGCTGCGGTGGTGGGCACCGACGCGCCGGCGGCGTTCCTCCAGCAGCCGTTGCGCCTGGCGCCCACGGCGCACGGCTCGAGCGTGCGCGTGCGCTACCTCGACCACCGCCTGGCCGGGGCGCCGGTGGCGCGCGACCACACCTACGAGGCCGGCGTCGACGGCAGCGGCGCCCCGCAGCTCTACCGCCGCGCCGACGGCGGCGCACGCCAGCCGCTGCTTGCCGGCGTCACGCGCTTCGCGGTGGTGGGCGGCGTGAGCGCGGGAGGGGCCTGGCTGAGCGCCGAGCAGCTGCCGGGGCGGCGCGTGCGGGCGCTGGAGCTCGTCGTCGAGGTAGGGCTCGACGCACGGCGCTTCCTGGTCGAGCTGCCGGCGTGGCCGCAGGTGACGGGGCCGTGAGGCGCGCCGGGTCGCCGGACGGCTTCGTGCTCGTCGCCGTGCTCGGCGGCCTGCTGATCGTGGGGGCGGTGGTGTTCGCGCTGCTGTTCGCGGTCACGCTGGAGGCGCAGGCGGCGCGCGCCGCGCAGGCGGCCGTGGTGGAGCGCGCGGCGCTGGAGGGAGCGTTGCAGCTGGCCCTCGCCGAGCTGGCGGCGCACCCCGACCCGCTGGCGGTCACGAGCCTGGGGCCCTGGGCGGCGCTCGCCGCCGACGCGCGCGTGGCGGTGCAGCCGGTGAGCGACGCCGAGGGTACCGTGGGGCTGCGCCTGGAGGCCGCGCTGCCGCCGCCGGCGCGCCGCCGGCCCGCGGTGCTGGTGGTGAGCGCCCCGCCCGGCCTGGAGCGGCTGTGGCGGCCTTGACACCTCGGCGGGCCCCTGAAACGATACGGCGTGACCTCGACCAGCCACGGCACGCGCGCGCTGCTCTGCGCGGCCCTGCTCGCGCACGACAAGCCCCTCACGCCCAAGGAGCTGAAGCCCCTGCTCGGCGTGAGCGAGGACGCCATCGACCGCGAGGTGAAGGACCTGCAGCGGGTGCTGGAGGAGGCGGGGCTGGGCATCCGCGTCGATCACGTGGCCGGCGGCTACCGGCTGGTGGTGGAGCCGGCGCTGCTGCCCGCGCTGTCGGTGCTGCTGTCGCCGCCGCCCCTGCCACCGCTGAGCCAGGCGGCCCTCGAGACGTTGGCGCTGGTGGCGTACCACCAGCCGGTCACGCGCGGCGAGCTGGAGGCGGCGCGCGGCGCCAGCTGCTCCAGCACCCTCGAGACCCTGCAGGAGCGCGAGCTGATCAAGGTGGTGGGGCAGAAGGAGGTGGTGGGACGGCCGCTGCTGTACGCCACCACCGAGAGGTTCCTCATCGAGTTCGGGCTGCGCTCGCTCGACGACCTGCCGCCGGTGGAGGCCGGCCAGCCCTCGAGCTTCCTGCGCGGCTGAGGCTAGCCCGCGCCGTCGGGCCGGCGCTCGAGCAGGTAGCGCACCGCGAGGGCGTACCCCTGCGGCCCCAGGCCCACCACGCTGCCCACGGCGGCGGCGCCCGTCAGGCTCACGTGGCGGAACGGCTCGCGCCGCAGCACGTTGCTGAGGTGCACCTCGACCACCGGCACGCGCACGGAGGCCACCGCGTCGCGCAGCGCCACGCTGGTGTGGGTGTAGCCGCCCGGGTTGAGCACCACCCCCACGAAGCCCTCGGCCTCGGCGCCGTGCAGCCAATCGATCAGCTGGCCCTCGTGGTTGCTCTGGCGGCAGGTGGCGCTGCTGCCGAGCTCACGGGCGGTCGCCTGGCACAGCGCCTCCAGGTCGGCGAGCGTGCCGCGGCCGTACACCTCGGGCTCGCGGGCGCCCAGCAGGTTGAGGTTCGGACCGTTCAGGACGAGGATCACGCGGTTACCTCCACTCTCACGCCACCACCTTCAGGAGCTCGTTCCAGGCGCGCTCGAGCTCCTGGGGCGTCAGGTCGTCGACCAGCACGGGCCGGCCCACGTCCTCGAGGAGCACGAAGCGCAGCGCGCCGCCGGCCACCTTCTTGTCGCGCGTCATGTGAGCGTACAGCGCCTCGAAGCCCACCAGCGGCAGCGGCGCGGGCACCACCCAGTCGAAGAGCTCGAGCAGGAAGGGGGTGAGGTCGGCGTAGCCGCGGCGGCGCGCCAGCAGCGCGGCGTAGACCAGGCCGTAGGTCACCGCCTCGCCGTGCGGCATGCGGTGGGCGCTGGCGGTCTCGAGGGCGTGCCCCAGGGTGTGACCCAGGTTGAGGTGGGCGCGCGGGCCGGCCTCGCGCTCGTCGGCGGCCACCACGCGCGCCTTCACCGCCACCGAGCGCGCCACGGCGTCCACCAGGCGCTCGGCGGGGAGCTGCTGCGACCAGCCGGCGCGGAAGGCGTCGAGCAGCACGGGGTCGGCCAGCAGGCCGTGCTTCACCAGCTCGACGGTGCCCTGGCGGAACTCGCGGGGCGGCAGGCTGGCCAGGGCGGCCACGTCGGCGAGCACGGCGCGCGGCTGCCAGAAGGCGCCCACCAGGTTCTTGCCCTGCGGCAGGTCGAGGCCGGTCTTGCCGCCGACGCTGGCGTCGACCATCGCCAACAGCGAGGTGGGCGCCTGGTAGAGCGCCACCCCGCGCATGTAGCTGGCGGCCACGAAGCCCGCCAGGTCGCCGACCACGCCGCCGCCCAGCGCCAGCACCGCGCCGTCGCGCGGGAAGCGCGCCTCCGCCAGGCGGGTGAGGAGGTCGCCGTAGGTGGTCAGCGACTTGCTGGCCTCGCCGGGCGGCACCACCAGCGTCTCCACCTCGCGGCCCGCGGCGCGCAGCGCCGCCGCCACGGGCGCGGCGTAGCGCGGCGCCACGTTGGCGTCGGAGAGGATGGCCACGCGCTGGGCGGGCACGTGCTCCGCCACGTGCGCCAGCGTGCCCTCGCCCACCAGCACGTCGTAGGGAGGGGAGACCTCGACCGGCACGCGCCGGGGGGCGGTCCTGCCTGCCGTCATGCTTCCTGCTGCTCCTTCCACGCCACCAGCGCCGCCACGATCTCCTCGACCACGTCGGCCGAGTCGCGCCCGTCGGTCGACACGCGGATCGACGCCACCTCGTCGTAGGCCGCCTGGCGGTCGGCCATCAGCTGCCTTATGCGCTCCAGCGGGTCGCCCTGCTCCAGGAGCGGGCGGCGGTGGCGGCGCGTGCGGCGGTAGACCGTCTCGGGGCTGGCCGACAGCACCACCACCGGCCCGCGCGCCTTCAGCAGCGCACGGTTCTCGGGGCGCATGATGGTGCCGCCGCCGGTCGACACCACCACCTCGTCGAGGCGCACGCAGCGCCTCACCACCTCGGTCTCGTAGTCGCGGAACACCGACTCGCCGTAGAACTCGAACACGTCGGCGATGCGCATGCCGCTGACGCGCTCGATGACGCGGTCGGTGTCGATGAACGTGAGCTGCAGCCGGCGCGACAGCTCCCAGCCGATGCGGCTCTTGCCCGTGCCCATGAAGCCCGCCATCGCCACCCAGGTGACGACCCGTTCGGGCGGCAGGTGCCGGCGCGGGCGGGCGGGCTGCATCCTCAGTAGCTCGCGACGTGCTCGCGGTAGGCGGCCAGGTTGGCGCGCAGCTCGCGCAGGCTGTCGCCGCCGAACTTCTCCATGACGGCGTTGGCGAGCGTCAGGGCGCTCATGGCCAGCACCACGATCGAGGCGGCCGGCACGGCGGTGACGTCGGAGCGCTCGCGCGCGGCGTCGGCGGGCCGGTGCGACACCACGTCGACGGTGGGCAGCGGCCGCATCAGCGTGGCGATGGGCTTCATGGCGGCGCGCACCACCAGCTCCTCGCCGGTGGTCATGCCGCCCTCGAGCCCGCCCGAGCGGTTGCTGGCGCGCTGGTAGCGCGACGCCTCGCCGCCCACGATGGGGTCGTGCACCTCGCTGCCGGGCAGGGCCGCGGCCTCCCAGCCGTCGCCGATCTCGCACCCCTTGATGGCCGGGATGCTCATCACGGCCTGCGCCAGGCGCCCGTCGAGCTTGCGGTCCCACTGCACGTAGGAGCCGAGGCCCACCGGGACGCCGCGGAAGCGCGCCTCGACCACCCCGCCCAGGGTGTCGCCGCGCTCCTTGGCGGCGTCGATCAGGTCGACGATGCGGTCCTCGGCCTCGCGGTCGAAGGTGCGCAGCGGGCTCTCGTCGAGCTCGCCCAGGCGCTGCCAGTCCATGCCGCCGTCGCACGCCACGCCGCCCAGGCTCACGACCCGCGCGCACGCCTCCACGCCGAGCTCGGCGAGGAGCTTGAGGGCGACGGCGCCCGCCGCCACGCGGCTGGCGGTCTCGCGGGCGCTGGCGCGCTCCAGCACGTCGCGCAGGTCCTTGTGGCCGTACTTGATGCCGCCGGTGACGTCGGCGTGGCCGGGCCGCGGCTCGGTGAGGGCGCGCTTGCGCGGCTCGTTGCCGGGCGCGGGGTCCATCACCTCGAGCCAGTTCTGCCAGTCGCGGTTCACGATCTCGAGGGCCACGGGCGCGCCCGTGGTGCGGCCGGCGCGCACGCCGCCCTTGAGGACGGCGCGGTCCTGCTCGATGACCATGCGTTGCCCGCGCCCGTAGCCGCTCTGACGGCGGCGGAGCCAGGGGTCGATGTCGGAGTCGGGGGTGAGCGGCAGCCCGGCGGGCACGCCGTCGAGGATCACCGTCAGGGCCGGCCCATGCGACTCGCCGGCGGAGAGGTACCTGAGCATCTGCCAAGCCTAGCATGCGGCCTGGACGGGCCGGAGAGCCCCTCGGGCGGGGCGCGCCGGCGGCGGCGACCCGCGCCTGACGAAAGACCGCTGCCCGGCGCGGGGCCGGGCAGCGGGGCGGTGTCGCGGTGCTAGTCGCGGCTCAGTCGATGACCTGGGCCGTGACGATCAGCAGCAGGTCGGTGGTCTCGTCCTCGGAGACGGTCGACCCGAACAGCTCGCCGATGATGGGGATGGCGCCCAGCACCGGGACGCGGCGCTTGGTCATGGTGAACTGGTTCTGCATCAGCCCGCCCAGCAGCGCGGTCTGGCCCGGGGCGAGGTTGATGGTGGAGGAGACGGCGCGGGTGGAGAGGTTGAGGAAGCTCGGGTCGTTGGTGGTCGAGAGCACGTCCTCGACGCGGGCCACGATGCCGAGCGTCACGCTGCCGTCGTTGGCCACGCGCGGGGTGATCTCGAGCTGCACGCCGTAGGGGATCTCGCGCTCGATGTTCTCGGCCGAGCCGGGGATGCTGATGAAGATGGTGCCGCCCGACTGGATGGTGCCGGTCTGGTTGTCGAGCACGGTGATGTTGCCGTCGTCGACGCGGCGCGAGAGGCCCTGCGTCTCGAGGGCGTCGAGGATGGCGCCGATGTTGAAGCTCGACACGATCGACGAGGCGTCGAACACGAAGCTGAGGCCGGTGTCGAGGATGCTGGCCGCCATCTGGCCGAAGCCGCCGGTGAGGTCGAGGCCCAGGTCGTACGTGACGCTGTGCGCCACCTCCTGGATGCGCACCTGCACGTTGACCTGCTGGCGCGCCTGGTCGAGCTGCGGGATCAGCTGCGAGAGGCGGGCCTGCACGGAGGCCGAGCCGGTGACGATCAGGCTGTTGGTGCGCGGCTCGGCCACGACCGTGAAGTCCTCGAGGCGCGTGGCCTCGTCGCCGTTGCCGAGCACGCCGGTGGACTGCAGCACGTTCGCGAGGTCGCTGGCCACGGCGTTCGAGAGGAAGTAGGTGCGCTGCTCGAGCTGCACCTGCTCGGCGGCCGTGTCGAACTGGTCGAGCAGGCCGCGGACGCGGTCGTGCTCGGCGGCGGTGCCGACGACCATGATGCTCTGCACGCCCGGCAGCGCCTCCACGTCGAGGCCGCGGACCGCGCGCTGCAGGATCTCGACCACCTGGTCGGGATCGCCGTTCACGCGGTAGAAGCGCTGCTCGAGCTCGTCGCCCGCGGCCGCGACCTCGCCGCCGGCGGCCGGCGCGCGCAGTCGCGCCACGCTGGCGGGCGTGCCCACCACGACCACGTCGTTCTCCAGCAGCACGTAGTCGAGGTCGTTGAGCGTGAGCACGATGTTCCACACCTGGCGGAACGGCTTGGGGTCGCCGATGTCGTAGACGATCGTCACGGGCGGCACGTCGTCTGTGACGGCGGTGAGGCCGACCGAGCGCGCCAGCGCGTTGAGCATCACCGGCAGCGACTCGCCGCTAGCGCCGGTGCTGAACTCCACCGGAGCGTCGAAGCGTTGGTCGGCGGGCAGCGGGTCGAGCTGCCCCTGGGCGAACGCCGGCAGCGCCAGCGCCAGGAAGGTAAGGAGGGTCGCGAACCTTTTCATGATCACCGCCTGGTATCCAAGGAGAGCACCTGGGTCTGGTTGCCCAGCGAGAAGCTTGCTTCGTAGCCGCGCAGGTCCGACAGCACGATGTCGGTGTCGGGGAGCGTCTGGCCGAGGGTCACGACGAACGGCTGCTGCTGGCCGTTGGCGCGGAACACGCCCACGCTCAGCGGGCCGAGCACCTGGCCGGTGAAGCGCACGTTGTTGTCGCGCAGGTAGCGGCTGAGCGGGTCGGCGCCCACGGCCAGCGGCAGGGTGGAGGAGGCGGCGGCGCGCTGGGTGGCGTGCCCCGGCCCGATGACGTCGGGGGAGGCCGTCGCCTCGGGCGCCGGCGCGCCGCGGCCGGCGAAGGGCAGCTCGGCGGCGCTCTCCTCGCTGGGCACCACCACGGCGGCCACGGCGCCGAGGTCGGCGGGGCCGGCGGCGGCGCGCTCCTGCCCGCGCACGTCGCGCAGGATGTCGGGCACGGCGGTGAGGGTGCCGCTGGGGAGCGGGCGCGGCAGCTCGGCGGCGCGGCTGGGCGCGGGCGCCAGGGCGCGCGGTGCCGGGGCGGCCACGGGCGTGCGGGTGGCGGTGGCGGTGGGGGTGCTGGCCGGAGCGGTCGGCTCGGGCTGGCCCTCGACCACCACCACCTGCGGCTCCTGCGCCGCGGGCGGCTGCTGGGCGACGGGCGCCGCGGGCGGCGCCTGCACCAGCACGGGCGAGAACGGGTTGACGTTGGCGCGCGCGGCGCGCACGGCGCGGCCGGTGTCGGCCTCGGCTTCGGCGGGCTCCTCGACGCCGACGAGCGGCGGCTCGGTGACGAGGAACGGCAGCTCCTCGACCACCAGGTCGCGCGCGACCACGGCGGGCGGCGTGACGACCACGGGCGCGGCGCCGGGCGCGGTGGCGTCGGCGGTGCCGGCGGCGTCGGCCGGCTGCCCCTGGCCCTCGGCCATGGGGGCCGTGGTGCCGGTGGCGTCGTCGGGGGCGACCACCGTGGGGGCCCCGGCGTCGGCGGGAGCGCCGTTAGCGCCGGTAAGCGGGGCGGGGCCACCGTCGATGGGCCGGGGCGTGGCGGGCGCCGGGGCGTCCACGGCCGGCGGGTTCTGCATGAAGTAGTTGACCCAGAAGAACCCTGCGGCGGCCAGCAGCAGCACGGCGATGAGGATGCGAGCGGTTCGCGAAAGGGCCATCTCTTACTGCTCCCCTGGGTCGCTACCGGTGTAGACGTACACGGTGAACCCGAAGTCGGAGTTGATCAGCGGGTCGGCGGAGGTGTTGTCGTCGAGGTTGAGGCCGACGCGCTGGATCTTGGCGAACCGTTGCATCTCCTCGAGCCGCCCCAGGAACGCCATCGTCTGCTGGAACGTGCCCTGCAGGCCGATCTGGAAGCCGATGGGGCGCACGTCCTGGATGCTCTCCGAGGCCGAGCCCTGGCTGAAGCCGTTCACGAGCATGTCGGAGTCGATGGCCGACACGCGCAGGGCGTCGATGAGGCCCGCCACGTCGCTCTCGCGCGGGAGCTGCGCCAGGAAGTCGAGCCGGTCCTGCTCGAGCTGCGCGACCGCCAGCCGCAGGTCGGGGAGGTTGCGCCTCGCGTCCTCGCCGCGGCGGATGTCGACGTCGAGGCGCGCGATGTCGCTCTCGAGCGTGCTGATCCGCTCCTGGGTCGGCTGGTACATGTAGAAGAACCAGAGCACGGCCAGCAGCAGCGACAGCACGATCATGATGATGGCGATGTCGCGCTGGCGGAGCCGGCGCAGGTCGAAGCCGCGGCTGGTCATCGCTCACCGCCTTCCACGGCGCCGACGGTGAGCGAGTAGGTGAACACGTCCTGGTCGCTCTGGCGCTGGGCGTTCTGGAACAGCACGCCGTAGGCGTCGGAGTTCTCGAGCGCGCGCACGAAGGCGGCGAGCACCTCCATGTCGGTCACCGAGCCCGACACCTGCATCTCGGCGACCACCGGGCGGCCCTCGTAGCGGTTCGGGTCGGCGCGCGGCGGCACCACGCTCTGCATCGACAGCGAGCTGAAGTCGATGACGGGCGCGCCGTCGCCGACCGGCAGGGTCTCGAGCAGGCCGGCGATCTCGCTGGTCCACATCACGCGGTTCTCGCGCACCGAGCGCGCCACGGCGATCAGCTGGTTCAGTTGCTGCTGGCGCGAGAGCAGGTCGCGCTGCTCGCGGAGGAACGGCTGCAGCAGGGCCAGCTGGTCCTCGCGGGCGAGCTTCTCGCGCTGCAGGTTGGCGGCCGTGGCGTTGGCGAAGTACTGCATGGTGCCGGCCACCGCCAGCACGAGCAGCGGGAAGAGCACGGCCAGCAGGCGCCAGTAGCCCGGCTCGCGGACGCGGCGGAGGTTCTTGGGGAGCAGGTTGATGTTAATCAACGCCGGCCACCCCCCTGAGCGCCAGGCCGAGCGGCACCGCGAACTCGGGGCCGATGCGCTTCAGGTACTGCATGTCGAAGCGGTTCTCGTCGACCAGCACGCTGAGCCACGGGTCGCCCATCTCGACCTTGAAGCCGAGGGCGTCGCCGACGGCCTCGGGCAGCCCGCGCAGCTTGGCGCCGCCGCCCGTGACGAGCATGCGGCTGATCAGCGCGTCGCCGGACTGCACGCGGAAGAACTCGAGCGAGCGGCGGATCTCGGTGGTGAGCTCCACCAGCACCGGCCGCAGGGCGTCGTAGACGCGCGAGGGGGAGAACTGCTCGCGCTTGGCGTCGAAGTTGAGCAGGTCCTCCTCGTCCTCGGTGGGCACCGTGGCGGTGCCGTACTCGAGCTTCACCTCCTCGGCCGAGTCGAAGTCGAGGCCGAAGGCGCGCTGGATGGCGGCGGTGAAGTCGTCGCCGGAGACGTTGATGTTGCGGTTCATCAGCACGCGCTGCCCGCGCACCAGCGTGACGGTCGAGGAGCTGGCGGCGATCTCGAGCACCACGCCCACCTCGTTCGCCTCGGTGAAGTTCTCGGAGGCGAGGGTGGTCTTGGTGAGGTGCTCGCCCAGCAGCGAACCGCGCAGGGCCCGCAGGAGCGCGAACGGGCGCACGTCGATCACGTGCGGCTCCAGGCCCGCCTGCTTGAGGTACTCGACCTGCTGCGACACCTCGTCGAGGCGCGCGGCGGCGATCACCACCTCGAGCTGGCCGCCCTCTTCGACGTCCTCGGGGTTGTCGAGCACGAAGTAGTCGAGCACCACCTCGTCGATGGGGAAGGGGATGTACCGCTCCGCTTCCCAGCGGATCGCCTCGTCGAGCTCGGCGATGGTCATGTGGGGGACGTGGATGTTGCGGGTGATCGCTTGCCGGTTGCTCACCGCCGTGACGGTGAAGCGTCGCTGTATCCCTGCGTCGTCGAACAGAGCCTTGATCTCCTCGACGAGCGCCTCCGGGTCGGTGACCTCGTCCTCGTTGACGATGCCTGGAGGCATGGGCCGCACCGCCAGCGCCCCCAAGGTCGGCGGGTTGCCGGCGCGAAGTTCCACCACCTTCAGCGCGCTGGTCCCGACCTCGAGGCCCACCGCCTCGATCTTGGGACTTAGCAAGCGAGACAGCCGCTCGCGCAATGAGGCCATAGCTCCTCCTCCATGTAAATCAGGCGGAGTCTAGCACGGTGCACTTTCGGCCCCGCGTGAAAAATTCCAAGCTTCGTGGCGGATTTTCGCGGTCGGTATGGGAAATATCACGTTCTGGACGCTGACCGCCATGAGCGGTTCGTGAGGCCAGGATGATAGACGCGGGTAGCCCCTCATGCGCGCGGCGCGCCGGCGCGGCCTCAGCCGCCCGGGTTGCCGCGCGCCAGGTCGTTGAAGCGGACGTGGGCGTTGTGGAACTGCAGCTCCACGGTGCCGGTGGGCCCGTTGCGCTGCTTGCCGATGATGATCTCGGCGATGCCGTGCTTCTCGCTGTGCGGGTCGTAGTACTCGTCGCGGTAGATGAAGGTGACGAGGTCGGCGTCCTGCTCGATGGCGCCCGATTCGCGCAGGTCGGAGAGCATCGGCCGCTTGTTGGGCCGCGACTCGACGGCGCGCGACAGCTGCGACAGCACCAGCACCGGCACGTCGAGCTCGCGCGCCAGCGCCTTTAGGCCGCGCGAGATCGAGGAGATCTCCTGCTGGCGGTTCTCGGTCTGGCTGCGGGTGCTGCCCGACATCAGCTGCAGGTAGTCGATGATCAGCAGGTCGAGGCCGTGCTCGGCCATCAGGCGCCGCGCGCGCGAGCGCAGCTCCATGACGGTCATGTTGGCGTGGTCGTCGATGAACACCTTGGCCTCGGACATGCGCCCGGCGGTGTCGGCGAGGCGCTGGAAGTCGCGCTCGGAGAGCTGGCCCGAGCGCACGCGGCTCATGTCGACGCGCGCCTCGGAGCAGAGCATGCGCGTGACGAGCTGCACGGCCGACATCTCGAGGGAGAAGATGCCCACCGACGCCTTCTCGCGCAGCGCGGCGTTGAGGCCGATGGTGAGCGCGAACGCCGTCTTGCCCATCGAGGGGCGCGCCGCCAGCACGTTGAGGCTGGAGGGCTGCAGGCCGCCGGTCATGCCGTCGAGCTCGGTGAAGCCCATGCGTAGCCCCGACACCGGGTTGGGGTTGGCGAAGCGCTCGTTGATCTCGGCGAAGGTCTCGGTGACCAGCGTGCTCATACCCTCGAAGCCGGTCTTGCGCTTGCGGGTGGTGAGGTCGAAGATCGCCTTCTCGGCCTCGTCGAGGACCTCCTCGAGCGGCGCCGCCTGGTCGAACGCCGCCTGCATGATGCGCCCGCCCGCGCCGATCAGGTCGCGCAGCGTGGCCTTCTCGGTGACGATGCGCGCGTAGCTCTCGGCGTAGGCGGCCGTGGGCACGCTGTCGGCGAGGCCGATCAGGTAGGCCACGCTGCCCACCGACTCGAGGTCGCCGGTCTGGCGCAGCTCCTCGGTGAGCGTGACCAGGTCGATGGGCTCGCCCCGCCGGTGCAGCCGCTCCATGCCCCGGAAGATCTTGCGGTGCGCTTCCTTGTAGAACTGCTCGGCGCTGAGGGAGCCCTCGAGCTGGGCGTACACCTCGTTGTCGAGCATGATGCTGCCGAGGACGCTCTGCTCGGCCTCGAGGTTGTGCGGCGGCGTGCGGCTCTCCACGCGCCCATGCTACACCGACGCGCGCGCCGCCTCCGAGGTCCGAGCGCGAACGTGGGACGGGCGCCGGGCGAAGTTAGAATGGCCGACGCATGGAACCCCTCGCGCTCTGGGCGCTACCCCTGTCGCTCGCCTACCTGATCGGCTCCCTCCCGCTCGGGGCCTGGTTGGTGCAGGCCGCCTCGGGCTTCGACCCGCGCGACGTGAACCCGCACCTGCTCGGCGTCGAGAACGTCTACAAGCTGGTGGGGCCGGGCGTGGCCGTCACCTCGTTCGTGCTCGACATCCTCAAGGGCCTCACCGCGGTGATGGTGGGGGCGCTCGCGGGCGTGTGGGGCGCGGGGCTCACGCCGCTGGCGCTCGACCCGCTGCTGGGCCTGCGCCTCACGCTGCCGGGCGCGTCCGGCGGGCTGCTCGGCTGGGCGGCGAGCGCCCCCGCGGCGCTCGGGGTGGCGGGGGGCGCGGCCTTCTTCGGCGTGCTGCTCGGGCACCTGCACCCGCTGCCGTTCAAGCGCCTGGCCGCCGTGCCGCGCGGCCGCGGCAACGGCGTGGTGGTGGGCGCGCTGGCGGCGCTGTTCGCCCTCGGCGCGGTGCCGTTCTGGCTCGCCGCCCTCGGCATCGCCGTCTACGCCGCGCTGCTGGCGCTCACCGGCTACGTGGCGCTGGCCAGCGTGGCGGGCATCGCCGCCCTGGCCGTCACCGCCGTGGTGGCCGCCGTCGGCGGCGCGGTGGCGGGCGGCCTCGCAGGGGCGCTGGTGGCCGCCGCCCTGCTGCTGGCGTGGCGCCACATGGGCGCGCTGGCGCGCATCCGCGACGGCACCGAGGCGCGCCTGGGGGCGCCGCCGCCCGTGCGCGGCCTCGACCCCAACACCGTGCTGTGCGCCTTCATGGTGCACCCCATGACCTACGACGACGTGTGGCAGCCGCGCTCGAGCCGCTGGCTGCGCTGGGTGGTCGAGCGCCTCGTGCGCCCGGGCATCGTGCCCGAGCGCTGGCTCAAGCGCCTGTTCCTGAACATGCGCCCGCAGTTCCACGGCGTGATCGAGGGCATCGAGCTGGCCGACGGGCGCAAGATGCGCGTGCTGCTGATCTCGGCGCCCCTGATGCCCGACCAGTTCCGCTCGCACCCCGATGACGCCCTGCGCCTCGCCATCCAGGGCGCGCGCTTCGCCCGTCGCCTCGGCGCCGAGGTCGTCGGCCTGGGCGCCTTCTGGTCCACCGTCGGCGAGAAGGGCCGCGTGGTGCAGGAGGCCGTGCCCGACATCGTGGTCACCAACGGCGGCGCCTACACGGCCGCCACCGTGCGGGCGGCGGTGCCGGGGCTGCTGCGGCGCTTCAAGACCCAGGGCGGCAACCTGCGCGACGCGAGCGCCGCCGTGGTGGGCGCCAACGGCGTGGTGGCCTTCGGGGTGGCGCGCATGATCGCCGGCGAGGTCGGCGAGCTGATCCTGGTGGGCCGCGACCGCGAGCGGCTCAACCGCTCGGCCGAGACGCTGCGGCGCAAGCACCCGCGCACCCGCATCCTCGCCACCACCGACATCGACGCCGTGGCCGGCGCCGACCTCATCTTCACCGCCACCTCCGACCCCGACCCGGTGATCTTCGCGCACCAGGTGAAGCCCGGCGCCTGGGTCTACGACCTGGGGCGCCCCGTCGACGTCGACGAGTCGGTGCTCGACGTTCCGGGCGTGGAGCTGGTGCCCGGCGGGGTGGTGCGCCCGCCCGGCACGCTGCGCAGCCGCATCGACCTGCGCTTCGGCGACGGCAACGTGCCCGCCTGCCTGGCCGAGACGATGATCCTCACCGCCACCGGCGCCTACGAGCGCAAGAGCATCGGCAACGGCACGCGCTCCGCCGACATCGAGTTCTACCTGCTGGAGGGCGAGCGCCTCGGCTTCGAGATCGTCACGCGCGACGCGCGCGTCGTCGACACCCGCGTCAAGGTCTGAGTCAGGCGCGCATGCGCGCGTGGAAGAGGTGTTCCTGAGATGAAAGCGTTCCGCGTCCAGGGGGTGGGCGGCGAGTCGCCCGAGGCGGCCCAGCTATGGGAGCTCGGCTGCCTGGGGCTGGTCGAGGAGGAGGGGGCGATCGTCGCCTACTTCGACTCCGAGCGCGAGCTGCCCCTCGAGGGCGCCTGGGAGACGCTGCCCGAGCGTGACTACGTGGCCGAGTACCAGGCCGGCCTGGGGCCCGTGCGGGTGGGGCGGCTCGTGGTGGCGCCCAGCCACCGCGCCGTCGAGGTCACCGACGGCGACGTGGTGGTGTGGCTCGACCCCGGCTCCGCCTTCGGCACCGGCCACCACGAGACCACGCGCATGGCGCTCGCGTCGCTAACGCGCCTCGACCTGAGCGGGAGGACGGTGCTCGACGTGGGCGCCGGCACCGGGCTGCTGGCCATCGCCGCCGAGCGCCTGGGGGCGTGGCGCGCCTACGGTGTCGACGTCGACGCCGCCACCGTGCCGGTGGCGCGCGAGAACGCCCGCCGCAACCTCTCGAGCGCGCGCTTCGCGCTGGGCAGCCTCGACCTGCCGACGCTGCCGGGGCGCTTCGACGTGGTGGTGGCCAACCTCTACGCCGAGCTGCACGCCCAGCTGCTCCCGGCGTACGCGGCGCGCCTGCTGCCCGGCGGGCGCCTGGCCGTCACGGGCATCCTCACGCGCCTGAAGGGCCTGGTGCTCGACGCTGTGCCGGCGCAGCTCGAGGTGGTGCACGGCGAGGAGGACGGCGAGTGGACGCTGCTCGAGCTCGTCCGCCGGCCGTGAGGCGACGCGTCCACCGCGTGCTGGTGCCGCGGCTGGAGGGCGGCAGCGTGGCGCTGCGCGGCCCCGAGGCCCACCACCTGCGCGACGTGCTGCGCGTGAAGCCCGGCGCGGTCGTGGAGGCGTTCGACGGCGCCGGCCGCGTGGCGCCGGGCCAGGTGGCCGCCGTGGACCGCGACGGCGTGACGCTCGCGCTCGAGGAGCCGCGCGCCAGCGCCGTCGAGGCGGGGCTCGCCGTCACGGTAGCGGTGGCGCTCCTCAAGGGCGACAAGCTCAGCGACGTGGTGCGCCAGGGCACCGAGCTCGGGGCGCGGCGCTTCCAGCTGCTGGTCACGCGCCACGCCGACGCCACCTCGCTGTCGCCGGCGCGCCTGCAGCGCCTCAGGCGCGTGGCCGAGGAGGCGGCGCGCCAGTCGGGGCGCGCTATCGTGCCCGACGTGACCGAGCCCCTGCCCCTCGCGGAGCTGACCTGGGAGGGCGGCGCCATCGTCGCCGAGCCCGAGGCCGACGGCACGCTGGCGGCGCTCCTCGCCGAGGGCGCCTGGCGCGCCGGGCCGCTCACCACCGTCACCGGCCCCGAGGGCGGCTTCGCGCCGGACGAGGTGGAGGCGCTGGTGGCACGCGGCGCGCGCGCCGTGCGCTTCGGGCCGCGCGTGCTGCGCGCCGAGACGGCGCCGGTGGCGCTGGCCGCGGCGCTGCTGCTCAGCGCGGAGGCGTGAGCGTGCGTCCGCGGCTGCTGGCGGGGCTGGCGCTAGCGCTGCTGCTGGTGGCCTGCCGCCCGCTCTACCTGCCGCCCGTGCCCGAGCCCCCGCCGTTCGAGCCCGGCAGCCGCGTGGCCGCGTTCGACGCCGGTCTGGAAGCCGGGCGCCCGCGCCTCGAGGTCGAGCTGGCCGACGTGACCGAGGCCGGCTGGCTGGCGGTGCAGTGGCTGGCGCCCAACGGCCGCGAGGCCGCGTCGGGGTCGGTGTGGGTGGAGCCGGAGGCGCCGCGGGCGCTGTTCGTGCTGCCCGCCGACGTGGAGGCGGTGGCGGGGGAGTGGCGCGCGGTGGTGTCGCTGCACGGGCGCCTTCTGCGGCAGTTCACCTTCGTGATCGAACCGGGCTGAGCCCCGCCGCCAGGGCAGGGTAGGGGGGCCCTCGCGGTCGCCCTCGGGTCCTCGTTCAAGGCTGCGAGGCTAGCCTTGAACGAGGACCCGAGCGGTATCGATGCGACCAGCCAACGACGGTCGGCGCCATGGCAGGCCACGGGGCCGGTCGTAGGCTCGATCGCTGGGCCACCGCATGCGAACGGCCGGCGTCCGCGGAAGGACGCCGGCCGTTCTCGTCGTCGGCTCGCAGGTGGCCGCCCCGTGAGGCGGCCACCGGGGTCACCGGGTGAGGCTCAGGTGCGCGCCCCGGCGCGCTTGGTGGCGCGGCGCCGCTCCTCGTAGCTCCGCAGCCAGTCGCGGCCCCACACCATGAGGGGCACGAGCAGGAAGAGGCTCGAGAAGGTGCCGATGAAGATGCCCACCATCAGCGTGACGCTGAAGCCGCGCAGCACGCTGCCGCCGAAGAACAGCAGCGCCAGCACCGGCAGCAGCGTGGTGCCCGAGGTGACCACCGTGCGGGTGAGCACCTGGTTCACCGAAGCGTTGACGATCTCGCGGTAGCTCATGCCGCGGAGGTTCTTGACGTTCTCGCGCACGCGGTCCGAGATGATGATCGAGTCGTTGAGCGAGTAGCCGACCACGAACAGCAGCGCCGCCAGCACCGGGATGCTGAACTCGATGCCGAACAGCGCCTGGACGCCGAGCGTGATGGCGACGTCGTGGGCGGTGGCCAGCACCACCAGCACCGCCACCAGCCAGTTGGGCCAGAAGCGGATGGCGACGTACACCAGGATCAGCAGCAGCGACACGACCACCGACAGCACCGCGCCGCGGCGCAGGTCGGCGCCCACGGAGGGGCCCACGAACTCGGCCGACTGCAGCTCGGCGCCGGTGGCCTCGGAGAGCGCCAGCGCGAACTCCTCGGTGGCGCGGGTGTCCTGCTCGGGCAGGCCCACGCGCACCGACATCAGGTTGCGCCCGCCCTCGATCTGCACGATGGCCGCGGAGGCGGCGTCGACGCCCTCGACGTCCAGCTCGGCGATGGCCGCGCGCAGCGCCTGCGGGGTCGTGTCCTCGGGCAGGTCGAGGAGGATGTTGCTGCCGCCCGTGAAGTCGGTGGACATGTCCATGCCCGCCACGTTCACGTACACGAGCGAGCCCACCGCCAGCAGCACCGTGACGATGACCACGGGCGCGGCGTTGCGCACGAAGTCGAGGCCCTTGATGGCGCGGCCGATCCACATGTAGCTCTTCTGGTTACGCAGGGTGAGCAGGTCGAGGATCCACGGCACGACCACGAGGTTCACGAACATCGACGCCAGCAGGCCGATGGCCAGGGTGATGGCGAAGCCGCGCACGGCGCCGGTGGTGTACTGGTAGAGCGCGCCGGCCGCCAGCAGCGAGGTGAGGTTGGCGTCGACGATGGCCGAGACCGAGAAGCCGAAGCCGCGCTTCATGGCCACGCGCAGGCTCTTGCCGTCGCGCAGCTCCTCGCGGATGCGCTCGAACGAGATGACGTTGCCGTCGACGGCGGCGCCGATGGTGAGCACCAGGCCCGCCAGGCCCGGCAGCGTGAGCGCGGCGCCCAGGGCGGCCAGCACCCCGAAGATGAACAGCATGGCCAGCAGCACGCCGAAGGCGAGCACGCCGCCGAATAGCGGGCCGTAGTAGGCCACCACGGCCACGATCACGGCCGCGCCGCCGATGATGGCGGCCAGCGTGCCCTTGTTGATCGAGTCCTGACCTAGGGTGGGGCCGATCGAGCGCACCTCGTCGACGCGCAGGCTGATCGGCAGGCTGCCCGAGCGCAGCACGACGGCCACGTCGGTGGCCTCCTCCAGCGAGCCCACGCCGGTGATCTGCCCGCTGTCGGAGATGCGCGACTGCAGCGTGGGGGCGGTGACGATCACGTCGTCGAGCACGATGGCCATGCGCCGGCCCACGTTGGTGCCGGTGAAGTTGCCGAACGCCTGCTGGTCGCCGGGGCGGATCTCGAACACCACCACCGGGCCGGCTGGCTGCCCCGGCACCTGCTGGAACTGGGCGCTGGCGGTGGAGATGATCTCGCCGGTGAAGGCCGGCGCCTCGAGGTCGTCGAGCGTGAGGAACTCGTCGGCGATGGCGTTGGCCTGCGGCCGGACGAGGCGGAACTCGAGCACCGCCTGTTGGCCGATGAGGTCGAGGGCGCGCTGCTGGTCCTCGGCGGTGAGGCCGGGCAGCTCGACGACGATCTTGTCGTTGCCGGCCGTCTGGATGAGCGGCTCGGAGACGCCGAACTGGTTGACGCGGTTCTCGACGATGTTGCGCGCGGTGTTGAGGTCCTCGGCGCTCGGGTTGGGCGTCTCGGACACCAGCGTGACGCGGAGGCCGCCTTGCAGGTCGAGGCCCAGCTTGATGGCCGGGTCGGGGCTCCAGGGCTGCCAGAGGTAGAGGACCGAGGCGATGGTCATGCCTAGGACGAGTAGGCCGGTGAGGGTGCGACTGTTCATGTGACTCCAGGGACGCGGACCGCTGCACGGTCCGACGGGGTGCGAGGCTGCCGGGCCCGTCTGGGCCCGCTACCGACTGCGGTTGGCTGCGGGGGACCGGCCCGGGCTCAGCCGCCGTCGAGCAGGCGGCGCCCCAGCAGCGCCAGGCGCACGCCCGGCTCCGGGGGCGGGGCGCGCTGCGCCGCCCCCGCGTGCCACGCCTCGGGCCGCGGGGTGGCCGCGACCGGGTCGGTGGGCAGCGCCAGGCGCGAGGCCACCGAGGCCGACGAGAGCGCCGGCACCCGGACGGCCGCCTCCACCACGAAGGTGGGGCGGGCCGCCATGCCGGCCGTCCCCTCGCCGTCCAGCGCCGCGCGTTCGGCCAGCGCCGCCAGCGAGGAGAGGGGGAGCGGCAGCAGCGCCAGGAGCGCCGCCAGCGCCAGGCGCCTCAGCCGGGTCACACCACCGGCACCTCGACCAGCTCGTAGGCCTCGATGATGTCGCCTTCCTGCACGTTGTCGTAGTTCTGCAGGTTGATCCCGCACTCGTAGCCGGTGCCGACCTCGCGGACGTCGTCCTTGAAGCGGCGCAGGCCCGCGATGGATCCCTTGTAGACCTCGCGGTCGCCGCGGATGACGCGCGCCTTGGCGCCACGGCGCATGACGCCGTCGATGACGTAGGAGCCGGCGATGTTGCCCGAGCGCGGCACGTGGATGACCTGGCGCACCTCGGCGCGGCCCAGGGCGCGCTCCTCGTACTCGGGCTCGATCTGACCGCGGATCATGCGCTGCACGTCCTCGACCAGGTCGTAGATGACGCGGTAGCTCTTGAGCGAGATGCCCTGGCGCTCGGCCGACTTGATCACGCTGCCGGGCGCGTTGACGCCGAAGGCCATCACCGAGGCGTCGGCGGTGGAGGCGAGCAGCAGGTCGGACTCGGTGGGGGCGCCCACCTCGGCGAGCATGATCTCGATCTCGACCTCGTCGGTGCTCTGCGCCTCCTTCTCGAGCACGCCCTTGATGGCCTCGAGCGAGCCCTGGGTGTCGGCGCGGAGCAGCAGGTTGATGGTCTTGGTCTTGGGCTTGCCGAACAGGTCGGCGAGCGTCACGCCCTTGCGGCCGATGACCTCGCGCTCGCTCTCCTCGCGCTCCTCGCGCCGCCGGGTGGTGATGGCCTTGGCGGTGGCCTCGTCGGCCACGGCCTCGACCAGGTCGCCGGCCTGCGGCTGCTGCGAGAAGCCCAGCACCTGCACGGGCACGCTGGGGCCGGCGGCGTCGATGGCCTTGCCGGTGTGGTCGGTCAGGCGCCGCACCTTGGCCCACGCCTCGCCCGACACGATGTAGTCGGCGACCTTGAGCTCGCCCTCCTGCACCAGCACGGTGGCCAGCACGCCGGCGCGCTTGTCGAGCACCGACTCGATGACGATGCCCTTGGCGGGGCCGGTCGCCGGGGCGCGGAGCTCCTCGAGCTCGGCCACCAGCGTGAGCATCTCGAGCAGGTCGTCGATGCCCTGGCCGGTCTTGGCGGAGAGCTCGACGGTGATGGTGTCGCCGCCGTAGTCCTCGGCGATGAGGCCGGCCTGCATCAGGTCCTGCTTGACCTTGTCGGGGTTGGCCTGCGGCAGGTCGACCTTGTTGATCGCCACCACGATGGGGACGCCGGCCGCCTTGGCGTGGGCGATCGCCTCGCGCGTCTGGGGCATCACCGAGTCGTCGGCGGCCACCACGATGACCGCGATGTCGGTGGCGTTGGCGCCGCGCTGGCGGATGGTGGTGAACGCCTCGTGGCCCGGGGTGTCGAGGAAGGTGACGATCCCCGAGGGGGTCTCGGCCTGGTAGGCGCCGATGTGCTGGGTGATGCCGCCCGCCTCGCGCTCGGCGACGCGCGTCTTGCGGATGGCGTCGAGCAGGCTGGTCTTGCCGTGGTCGACGTGGCCCATCACGGTGACGACCGGCGGGCGCGGCGGCGCCTCGGTCGCGGGCTCCGCCGGAGCCGCCTCGGCGGGCGCCTCCGCGGTGGCGGCCTTCGCGGCGGTGGCCGTGGCGGCCGGCGCGGCCTCGGCGGCGGGCGCGGCGGCCGCGGCCGAGCCAGCGCCCGCGGCGCCGGCGTCGGCCTCGACGAGCTGCTTGACCGTCTCGGCGGTGTCGGCGTCGAGGGTGCTGGAGTGCGACTTGTACTCCACCCCCATGTCGTCGAGGATCGTGAGCAGGTCCTTGCTCTCGACCCCGAGCTCCTTGGCTAGCTGGTAGATCCTGACCTTATCGGACATTCATGCCTCCGTTGTTCTCGTTGGTACCCGCGCCCGTGCCCCCGTGCGGGTGCGCTGCCAGCGCCTCGGCCAGCAGCTCCATGACCTGCTGCGCCTGCCCCTTGAAGGCCTGGCGCAAACGTTTCTCGTCGTCACCGCTCGCGCAGTCGCGGCAGACCCACGTGCCGCGGCCGCCCAGGCGGCGCGCAAGGTCCAGACGGACGACGTCGCCGTCCCGCGTGAAGCGCAGCATCTCGGCCTGCGGCTTCGAGGCGCGGCACACCACGCAGCGCCGCAGCGGGACGTGCTTGGTCGTCGTCCGTCCCACGATCAGGAGGCCTGGTCCCCCTCGACCGCTTCGGCGGGGGAGTCGGTGGTGTCGGCGACCGCCTCGTCGGCGTCCTCGGCCGCCTCGCTGGGTTCGGCCTCCTCCGGCTCCGGCTCGGGGGTGCGGAAGAGGGCGTCGAAGGCGGCGTGCGAGCGCTCGGTCTGGGCGGCGCCCTCGAGGCGCGACGCGGCGGCCTGCATGGCAGCGTCGAAGTCGGAGACCGACTCGGACGGCTGCAGGTCGATCTTGTAGCCCGTCAGCTTGTGGGCCAGGCGCACGTTCTGGCCGCTCTTGCCGATGGCCAGCGAGAGCTGGTCGGAGCCGACCGTGACGCGCGCGGACTTCTCCTCGGTGTCGAGCTCGATGTTGCCGACCTTGGCCGGGGAGAGGGCGTTGCGGATGAACTCGCGCGGGTTGGGGTCCCACTGGATGATGTCGACGCGCTCGCGCTGCAGCTCGGCGGTGACCGCCTGGATGCGGCTGCCGCGGTGACCGATGCAGGCGCCGATGGGGTCGACGTTGGGGTTGTTGGACGCCACCGCCACCTTCGAGCGCAGGCCGGCCTCGCGGGCGATGGCCTTGAGCTCGACGGTGCCGTCGGCGACCTCGGGGATCTCCTGGCGCATCAGGTACTCGAGCAGCTCGGGCGCGGCGCGCGACACGTGGATCGAGGGGCCGCGGGGCGACAGCTCGACCTTCTGCACGTAGACCTTGAGGCGCATGCCGACCATGTAGCGCTCGCCGTGGATCTGCTCCTTGGAGGGCATGATGGCCTCGCCTCTCCCGAGGTCGACGAACACGTTGCGCTTGTTGTCGGTGCGCGACACGACGCCGGTCATGATGTCGCCGGCGCGGTCCTTGTACTCCTCGAAGACGTAGGCGCGCTCCGCCTCGCGGATCTTCTGGGTGATGACCTGCTTGGTGGTCTGCACCGCGATGCGGGTGAACTTCTCGGGGTCGACCGGGAACTCCATCTCCATGCCGACCTCGACCTCGTCGTCGAGCTCGAGCGCCTCGGCGAGCGAGATCTCCTTGTCGGGGTCCTCGACGGCCTCCACGACGCGGCGGATGACCATGATGTCCATCTCGCCGGAGTCGGGGTCCAGCTCGACCTCGATCTGCTTGCCCGGCATGACGTTCCGCTCGAACGCCTGCTCCAACGCCTCCTCGAGGCTGGCTAGCAACTGGTCCTTGTCGAGGTTGCGCTCGGCCGCCAGCATGTTGAGCGCGTCGACGAACTCTTTGTTCATTACCTACTCCCGTCTATTCGGTTGTGAACGGCCGCGGACCTGCCCGCGACCGGCTTGCCCAGGTCGTCAGCGCGGCTCGCTCGGCCACTCGGCCAGGCGCGCGCTGTCGATGCGCGCGACGTCGAGGCGGCGCGGCTCGCCGCTCACCTCGAACGTCACGGTGCTGCCCTCCACGGTGACGATGCGGCCCCGGAACGTCTCGCCACCCGCGCGCACCTTGGCCAGCAGGCCGTGGAAGCGCTCGAAGTGGCGCGGCGTGACCAGCGGCCGCTGCGAGCCGGGCGACTCGACCTCGAGGCGGTAGGGCTCGTCGAACGGGTCGAGGCGGTCGAGCTCGAGGCCGAACACCTCGGAGGCGCGCTCGACGTCGTCCATGGACACGACCCCCTCGTCGAGGCGGTCGATGCGCAGCAGCACGCGGCGCGACCTGCCGGCGGAGCCGACGTCGAGCTCGAGCACCTCGTAGCCGAGGGGCGTCAACACCTCGGCGGCTGCCTGCGCTAGGTCCATGCTACCTCCCTCGCCCCAACGAAAATGGGTGGGTTCCCGAACCCACCCGCGTGACCCGTGTCGGGACGTTTGCCGTCCACCAGTGTAGCGCTCCCCAGGGGTCATCCGCAACTTCACGGGCTACCCCATGAGCCACGTGAGGCGCGCCGGCTCGCGCGCGGCTGACCCGGCGCTCGGCCAGGGGCTATGCTCCGAGCCGAGATGAGCGCCGCACGCGACGACGACCGCCACGACCCCGGCCCGCCGGGCGCGGGCGAGCTGCCCCCCGACGCCGTCGAGGCGGAGCTCGGAACGCCCCTCGCCGAGCGGCCGTTCGCCGAGGCGCTGCGCGCCACGCCCGAGCTCGCCGACATCGCGGTGTCGCTGCTGCTGGTGGCGTTCCCCGAGAAGCGCCTGGCGCGCGAGGCCGAGGGCCAGCGCACGGTCCTCTACACCGAGCCGCCCCTCGCCAAGCCCGAGCGCCGGCGCCTGCTCGACCTGCTGTTCGAGCTGGTGGAGCGCCCCGAGTGGCGCGAGCGCTGCGCGGTGGCGCGCGAGGTGCGCGACGTGCGCGGCACGCGCCTCGAGCTGCTCGTGCCCCTGGCGCCCGACGCCTACGACGGCGGCGAGGCGCTGGTGGGCCCGTTCGAAGGCGAGGAGGAGGCGCAGGCGTGGGCCGCCGGCATCGCCGAGCCGAGCCTGGCCTTCGACACCGTGCCGTGCCACGGCCGGCACCTGGTCGACCTGTTCCCGCTCGGCGAGCTGCTCGACGAGTGAGCGGCCGGCCGCCGGCGCGTTGACAGCGCGTCGGGAACGGCCTTACACTCACCGCCATGAGAAGCCCGGCGGCTTCGCGCTTCTTTACCTGCTGAGCGTAGGGCTGGCCTCTACGCTGCGTTAGCCACTGCCCGGTCGGGGCGGTGGTTTTTTCGTGAAGGCAGCGGCCGTCCGCCACGCCGCTGCGGCCCGCGGCGCCGCCCCGGGCGAGAGGACGGGAGTCATGCACGACGGTTCGGAGAACGGCCGCCCCACCGAGGCGGCGAAGGCTGGGCCGCAGGCGCCCGCCGAGGCCGGCCCCTGGCTGGCGGCGATCGCCGAGGCCCAGGACGCCGCCGCGCTGCAGGAGCTGCGCGTGCGGCTGCTCGGCAAGAGGGGCGAGATCACCCAGCGGCTCAAGGCGCTGGGGCAGCTCGACCCCGAGGCGCGCCGCGAGGCGGGCCGCCAGGTCAACCTGCTCAAGCGCAGCGTCGAGGAGGCTCTGGAGGCGCGCCGGGCGGAGCTCGAGCGCCAGCGCCTCGAGGCGCAGCTGGCCAGCGAGCGCGTCGACGTCACCCTGCCGGGCACGCGCCCCCCGCAGGGCGGCCTGCACCTGCTGACGCTGGTCACCAACCGCCTGCTCGACGTGTTCCAGAGCCTCGGCTACGAGGTGGTGACCGGCCCCGAGCTCGAGACCGACTACTACAACTTCGAGGCGCTGAACTTCCCGCCCGACCACCCCGCGCGCGACACCCAGGACACCTTCTGGACCACCGACGGGCGCCTGCTGCGCACCCACACCAGCCCCATGCAGGTGCGCTACATGGAGACGCACCGGCCGCCGTTCAAGGTCGTGGTGCCGGGCAAGGTGTTCCGCAACGAGGCCGTCGACGTGACCCACGAGGCGCAGTTCAACCAGCTCGAGGCGCTGGTGGTGGGCGAGCGCATCACCATGGCCGACCTTCGGGGCGCCATCAACGAGATGGCCCAGGCGCTGATCGGCCCCGGCACCAAGACGCGCCTGCAGCCCACCTACTTCCCGTTCGTGGAGCCGGGCGCCGAGTTCGCCATCTGGTGGACCAACCCGCGCACCGGCCGCGAGGAGTGGCTCGAGCTGGGCGGCTGCGGCATGGTGCACCCCAAGGTGTTCGAGGCCGCCGGCTACGAGGGCGTCACCGGCTTCGCCTTCGGCTTCGGCATCGAGCGCCTGGCGCTGGTGCCCTACGCCATCCCCGACATCCGCTACTTCTACCAGGGCGACATGCGCGTGCTGGAGCAGTTCAGGGGCGTGCTGTGAGGGTCCCGCTCTCCTGGCTGCAGGCCTTCTTCGAGGCGCCGCTGCCCGAGGTCGAGCGCCTCGTCGACCTGCTCGACGGCCTCGGGCTGGCGGTGGAGGAGGTGACCGAGCTGCCGGGGGCGCCGGCCGGCGTGCGCGTGGCCGAGGTGGTGTCGGTGGCGCCGGTGCCGGGCTCCGAGAGCCTGAAGCGCGTGGTGGTGAACGACGGCGCCACCGAGCGCCAGGTGGTGTGCGGCGCCCCCAACGTCGTCGCCGGCATGCGCAGCGCGCTGGCGCTGCCCGGCGCCGTGCTGCCGGGCCTCGACGGCCCCGTCGCCGAGCGCGAGGTCATGGGCGTCGCCAGCCAGGGCGTGCTGGCCAGCCCGCGCGAGCTCGGCCTCTACGACCACGCGGGCGGGCTCATCGCCTTCGGCCCCGACGCGGAGGTGGGCGCCGAGCTCGCCAGCCTGTGGGGCCCCGAGACGGTCGTCGAGCTCGAGCTGACCCCCAACCGCGCCGACGCCTTCTCGCTGCTGGGCGTGGCGCGCGACCTGGCCGCCAAGCTGGGCGTCGCCTACCGCCACCCTGCGCAGGGCCTCGACCAGGGCGACCCGGCGCTCGACGACGGCCTCGAGCTCGACGTGGAGGACCCCGCCGCCGCGCCGCGCTTCTCGCTGCGCGCCGTGCGCGGCGTGAGCGTGCGCCCGAGCCCCGTGTGGCTGCAGCGCGCGCTGGCGTCGCTGGGGCTGCGGCCGCGCAACAACCTGATCGACGTCACCAACTACGTCACCTTCGAGCTCGGCCAGCCCTCGCACGCCTACGACCTCGCGCAGCTGGGCGGCGGCGTGATGCAGGTGCGGCGCGCGCGGGCGGGGGAGAGCCTCGAGCTGCTCACGGAGGAGCGCATCGAGCTCGACCCCGCCGACCTGGTGATCGCCACGCCCGGCGCGGACGGTAGCTCCGTGGCCATCGGCCTGGCCGGGGTGATGGGCGGGAGCACCCACAGCGTCAGCGACGCCACCACCGACGTGGCGCTGGAGGTGGCGCACTTCGACCCCGTCACGGTGCGGCGCGCCGCGCAGCGCCACAAGCTGATCACCGACGCGCGCACGCGCTTCGAGCGTGGCGTCGACCCGAACCTGCCGGAGCTCGCCTCGGCGCGCGCCGTGGCTCTGATCGCCGAGGTGGCGGGCGGGCGCGTCGACCCCGGCGTGAGCCTGGTGGGGGCGCGCGTGGAGCGCCCCGAGATCGCCTTCCGCCCCTCGCGCGTGCGCTTCCTGATGGACTTCGAGGTGGCGCGCCCCGACCAGCGCCGCTACCTGGAGGCGCTCGGCTGCGAGGTCAGCGAGGACGCGCCCGACGCCTGGCGCGTGCGGCCGCCCAGCTGGCGCTTCGACATGAGCATCGAGGAGGACGTGGTCGAGGAGGTGGCGCGCCTGCACGGCTACGAGCACATCGGCGAGACCGTGCCCAACATGCACTTCGTGCCGCCCGCCGGCGACCCCACCCACCGCGAGCTGAAGCTGAAGCTCGCCGCCAGCGGCCTGCAGGAGACCATCTCGTACGTGTTCACCGGCGAGGCCGAGCTGGCGCGCGCCAACGCCCCCGCGGCCGTGGTGCACCTCAGCGACCCGCAGGGCGTCGAGCGCGGCGTGCTGCGCACCGCCCTCTACCCGGGCCTGCTGGCGGCGGCGGTCGCCAACCGGCGCCTGCCCGCCCTGGGCCTGTTCGAGGTGGGGCGCGTGTTCGGGCACGAGGAGGAGGAGCGCCTGGCGCTGCTCACCCGCGGCCCGCGCGCCGCCAACGGCTGGGGCGCCGAGCTCGCCGGCGACTTCTTCACCCTCAAGGGCGTGCTCGAGAGCCTGGCGGGCCTGCTGGGCGCCGAGCTGGGGACCACCCCCACGACCGAGGCGCCCTACCTGCACCCGGGCGTGGCCGCCGCCGTGACGTGGAACGGCGAGCCCGTGGGCTACGCCGGCCGCCTGCACCCCGAGGTGGCGGCGCGGTACGAGCTCGGCGAGGTCTACGTGGCGGAGCTGAGGCTGCCGCTGGCGGGCCGCGTGATCCGCTTCGGCGAGATCAACCGCCAGCCGTTCGCCGAGCGCGACCTGGCGGTGATCGCGCCCGTCGAGGACACCTTCGCGCAGGTGGCGCGCCTCTGCCGCGAGGCGGCGGGGCCGCTGCTCGTGAGCCTGGAGCCGTTCGACGTCTACCAGGGCGGGCAGCTGCCCACGGGCCAGCGCAGCCTGGCGCTGCGCTTCCGCTTCCGGGCCGAGAGCCGCGCCCTGACCGACGGCGAGGTCGACGGGCTTATGCAGAATGTCATCCGGGCGGTGAGGGACGCGGGCTACGATGTCCGCGCATGATCGGGGTCACGTGGGTCGACGTCCTGCTGGTGGCGCTGGTGGCGGTCTACACCGCCCTCGGCGCCAAGCGCGGCTGGGGCGGCCTGGTGGTGGGCGTCGGCGGCGTGCTGCTGCTACGCCCGCTGCTCGTGGTGGGCGCCCGCGGCCCGGCGGTAGCGCTGGTGGCGGCGCTGCTGGGCGGGCTGCTGCTCGCGGTCATCGGGCGGCGCCTCGGTAGCCCCGCCCTGCGGCAGCGCTGGCCCGGCATGGTGGGCGGCGGCCTGGGCGGCTTGGCGCTCGGGCTGGCGATGACGGTGGCGCTGGTCACCTCGCTGCCCATCGAGCGCAACGTGCTGAACCCGCGCGAGATCTACTACCCGCCGCGCAACGCCCCCTGGGGCGTGTCGGCGGCGCTGCAACGCTCACCACTCGTGACCATGGGGCGCAGTATCCTGCTGTATCCGCTGCTTCCGGAGCCGGAACAGGAGTTGGAGCGGCGCGCCTACCAGGGGCTACGGTCCTGGTTCGTGGTCGGCGAGCCCTGGAACTGACCCTGGCCCGGTCCTGGCGCTCAGGCGCCGTCCGAGCAGCGGCGGGCCACGCGCCCGTGGCGGAGGAGGTGATTCCGGAGCCTGAGCAGAAGCGGAACAGGACGCCGAGGTAGCGCAAGCCCGAGCCGGCGCGCAGCACGTTCACGCGCCGCTCGGTGACGAGGTGGAGGGCCTCCGGGTCGCGCCCGTACGGGCGCCGAGGCCGGAGGATAGGCAGGGCGGCGCGAGCCCCCGAGCCGAAAGCGCGAACGAGGCGGTGGCCAGCCCACCCCTCACGAGTCTGCGGGCCCCTCCTGAGCCGTACCCCCCTCACTCGAGCCCGTCCGGGGTGTAACCACACGAGCAGGTGTTCGCCGAACCGGGTCGCTCCGCCCGCTCGGCCGACGTAGAGCTACGTCTTGAACCCTTCTTCCGGAAAGGCATCGACGACATGTGTGGAATCGTTGGATACGTGGGCGGCCGCGAGGCGGCCGGGGTGATCCTCGACGGCCTGTCGCGCCTCGAGTACCGCGGCTACGACTCGGCCGGCCTGGTGGTGAGCGACCTCGACCCGAGCCGGCGCGCCGCTCGGAGCGCGCACGCGCTGCAGGTGGTGAAGCGCGCCGGCAAGCTGGCGGCGCTGCGCGCGGCGATGGCCGAGACGACGTTCGTGGGCGGGCTCGGCCTGGGGCACACCCGCTGGGCCACGCACGGCCGCCCGAACGACGTGAACGCCCACCCGCACCTCTCGGAGGACGGCCGCCTGGCGGTCATCCACAACGGCATCATCGAGAACTACGTGGAGCTGCGCGAGCGCCTCGCCGCCGCCGGCCACACGTTCCTGTCGGAGACCGACACCGAGGTGCTGGTGCACCTGGTGGAGGAGAGCTACGCCGCGCAGGCGGCCGCCGGCGCCGAGCCCGACCTGGCGCGCGCCGTGCGCGAGGCGCTCGGCCACGTCGACGGCGCCTACGCCCTGGTGGTGGCGCACGCCGACCACGAGGTGCTGGTGGCGGCGCGCCACACCAGCCCCCTGGTGATCGGGCTGGGCCAGGGCGAGAACTACCTGGCCAGCGACGTGCCGGCGCTGCTGCCCTACACGCGCGAGGTGATCTACCTGCTCGACGGCGACGTGGCCGAGCTGCGGCGCGACCGCGTGCGCGTCACGGGCCTCGACGGCGCCCAGCGCGCGCGGCCGGTCGACACCGTGGAGTGGGACGCGGAGGCCGCCGAGAAGGGCGGCTACGAGCACTACATGCTCAAGGAGATCTACGAGCAGCCCACCGTGCTGCAGAACACCCTGGGCGGGCGCCTGGCGCGCAGCGGCACCGACGTCGAGCTCGACCTGGGCCTCGACCCGAGGAGCGTCGAGCGCGTGGTGATCACCGCCGCCGGCACCGCCGCCTACGCCGGCGAGGTGGGCGCGGCGCTGCTAACGCGCCTGGCGCGGCTGCCGGCGCACGTGGAGGTGGCGTCGGAGTTCCGCTACGGCGAGCCGGTGGTCGACGAGCGCACGCTGTGCGTGGTGGTGTCGCAGTCGGGCGAGACGATCGACACGCTCGAGGCCCTGCGCGAGGCCAAGCGCCGCGGCGCTCGCACGCTGGCGGTGCTCAACGTCAAGGGCTCGAGCATCAGCCGCGAGGCCGACGACGTGCTCTACATCCACGCCGGGCCCGAGATCGGCGTGGCCAGCACGAAGGCCTACACGGGCATGCTGGCGGCGTTCGCGCTGCTGGCGGTGTGGTTCGGCCGCGCCCGCGGCACGCTGGCCGACGACGAGGCCGCCGCCCTGGTGCACGGCCTGCGCGAGCTGCCCAACCAGGTGGCCAGCGCCCTCAAGCGCCGCGACGAGGTGGCGGCGGTGGCCGAGGCCATCAAGGGCGCGCGCAGCGCGCTCTACCTGGGGCGCGGCGTCAACCTGCCCACGGCGCTGGAGGGGGCGCTGAAGCTCAAGGAGATCAGCTACGTCCACGCCGAGGCCTACCCCACCGGCGAGATGAAGCACGGCCCCATCGCGCTCATCGACGCCGCCATGCCGGTGGTGGTCGTGGCCACCGCCTCGACGCTGCTCGACAAGACCCTCTCGAACGTGCAGGAGGTGCGCGCCCGCGACGGGCTGGTGGTGGCGGTGGCCGACGAGGACGACGCGCGCGTGGCGGCGGTCGCGCAGCACGTGCTGCGCGTGCCGCGCACCCTCGAGGCGCTGTCGCCCATCGTGGCGGTGGTGCCGCTGCAGCTCCTGGCCTACGAGGTGGCGAACCGCCTGGGGCGCGACGTGGACCAGCCGCGCAACCTCGCCAAGAGCGTGACCGTGGAGTGAGGCCGGGGGCCGGCTAGCGCCTCGGGCGCCGAGCGTGACGCCTGCGTGCGCGTCGCGCTCGGCGCCGCGCCGGGTGGGTCAGAGGTAGCCCGCCATGCGCAGCAGCACGTAGGCGCCCACCGCGATCAGGGCGTAGACGATCCAGCGGAAGTACTTCGCCACGTTCGGCCCCGCCCACTTGCCGATGCTCTCGCGCGCCTCGGCCACCTCCTGGCGGTGCTGGGTGCGCTGCGCGCGGCGCAGCGAGCGCACGCTCTTGGCGAGCTGGCCCTTCTTGCGGTACGCCACCCCCAGGTTGTGGTGGGCGTTGGGGAACTCCTCGTCGATCTTCAGCGCGCGCTGGTAGAGCTCGATGGCGTCGTCGACGCGGTCCTGCTCGAGCGCGACGTTGCCCAGGTTGGTGAGGGCGCGGTAGTGCTGCGGGTCGAGCTCGATCGCGCGCTCGAAGAGGCGCGCGGCCTCCTCGAGGTCGGAGTCGTAGACGTAGGTGGTGCCCAGCTGCGTGAGCGTCTCGGCCTCGAACCAGGTGCCCTCGAGCGCCAGCAGCAGGCCGCGGGCGCGGTCGGGGTCGCGCACGTCGAGGGCCGCCGCCGACTCTCTCAGAACGCCGAGGTCCTCCTCCAGCTCGGCCCACGGCACGAACGCGGCGCGCTCCTCGAGGCGCTCGATGCGCTCCAGCGCTCGCCCGAACGCGCGCTCGCGCACCAGGTCGAAGACGTCGATGAGGGCGTTCAGCGCGGCCCGCACGTCGGGGTCCTGCTCGCCCGTGACGAGGTAGGCGTTGCGGGCCGCCACGAAGCGGCGCTCGGCCACCAGCTGGCGCCAGTCGAGGGCGGCCTCGGGGCTGGCCGGGGCGCCGGCGGGGGCCGGCTCGCGCCCGTCGTCGGCCGGCGCGTCGTTGGGTACGGCGTCGTTCACGGCTAAGACGGTAGCACGCTGCCGTACAGGGCGGCATAGCGCCGCGCCGAGGCGTCCCACGACAGGTCCTGGCGCATGGCCGCCAGCTGCATCTCGCGCCAGGCGGGGGTGCCGTAGGCGCGCGCCGCCTCGCCGGCCGCCCACAGCAGCCCCTCGGGCGTGGCGTGCTCGAACACGAAGCCGGTGCGCCCGTGCGCCACGGTGTCCTTGAGGCCGCCGGTGGCGCGCACGACCGGCAGCGTGCCGTAGCGCATGGCGATCATCTGGCTGAGGCCGCACGGCTCGAAGCGGCTCGGCACCGCCAGCGCGTCGGCGCCGGCGTAGACGCGGTGGGCCAGCGCCTCGTCGAAGCCGACCACGGCGCCCACCGCCCCCGGCCGCTCCGTCGCCAGCGCCCGCACGGCCGCCTCCAGCCGCGGGTCGCCGGTGCCCAGGAGCGCCAGCCCCCAGCCCGCCGCCAGCAGGCGCTCTGCCGCGGCCACCAGCAGGTCGATGCCCTTCTGCTCGGCGAAGCGCGACACCACCCCGAGCAGCGGCCGCTCGGGGTCGAGGCCGAGCTCGCGCGCCAGCGCCCGCTTGTTCGCGGCCTTGCCGGCCAGGTCGCCGGCCGAGTAGCGCGCCGCCAGGTGCGGGTCGGTGGCCGGGTCCCACTCGTTCACGTCGAGGCCGTTGAGGATGCCGACCAGCTTGCCGGCCACGGCGCGGAAGGCGCCGTCGAGGCCGAAGCCGTACTCCGGCTGCTGCAGCTCCTGGGCGTAGGTGGGGCTGACGGTCGTGACGCGCTCGGCGGCGCCCACCCCGGCCAGCAGGGCGTTGGCGGCGCCGAAGCGGTCGAGGTAGCCGTGGGCCGCCTCGCGGCCCAGGCGCAGCCAGTGGAGCGTGGCCGCCATCTCCGACTCGCCCTGGTGCTGGGCGTTGTGCACCGTGAAGACCGACGGCAGGTGCGGGAAGCCGGGCGGCAGGTGCCAGCCGCGCGCCAGCAGCAGCGGCAGGTAGCCGGTGTGCCAGTCGTTGGCGTGCAGCAGGTCAGGGGCGAAGCCGACCCGCGCCGCCACCTGCGGCACGGCGCGCGAGAAGCGCGCGAAGCGCCGGGCGTCGTCGGGGTAGCCGTAGAGGCGCGGGCGCGAGAGGTCGGGGTGGCCCACGAAGGCGTAGCGCACCCCGTCGCGCTCGAGCGTGCCCACGCCGACGGGCTCGAAGCCGCCGTCGAACGGCACCTCCACGTCGCCGATCCAGTACGGCGCGGGGTCGGTGGGCACCGAGCGGTACCAGGGGGTCACGACCAGCACCTCGAGGCCCAGCCGGGCCAGGGCGCGCGGCAGGGCGCCCGCCACGTCGCCGAGCCCGCCCGTCTTGCTGAAGGGCGCCACCTCGGCGCTGGCGAAGAGCACGCGCATGCCCGACAGGTTAGCCGGCGGAGGTGCGTGGCGTAACCGGTAGCCGCCCGCGCGGAGGTACGGTTAGGGTATCGCGGTCGCGACGACGCCCGATGACGACGAACCGAGCCGTGGGCACATATACTCGTACAGCAGTAAGCGCCCACCAAGCGCCTTTGGGAGGCTCAATGAAGCGCAGATGGTACATCACCGGCCTGGCGGCCCTCGTGGCCTTCACCATGGTCGTCTACGCACAGCTCGGAAGGGACTACACCAACGAGTTCCTCGGGAGCTCCACGGGGCGGGCGCTGATGCAGGCGTACGGCGCCATCAAGAGCGGCTACCTCACCGAGGTCGACGACGACATCCTGATCCGCGGGGCCATCACCGGCATGGTGGAGGCGCTCGACGACCAGTTCAGCACCTACGTCGAGCCGAAGGCGGCCGCCCGCGACCGCCAGGACAGCACCGGCTCGTTCGGCGGCATCGGCGCGGTGCTCACCGCGCACGACCGCAACACCGGCAAGGGCGTCGAGATCCTGACGGTCTACCAGGGCAGCCCCGCCTTCGAGGCGGGCCTCCAGCGCGGCGACGTGTTCCTGGAGGTCGACGGCGTGGACGTGGCGGAGATGACCGCCAGCGACGTCGCCGACCTGGTGCGCGGCCCCGAGGGCACCACGGTGAACCTGCTGATGAACCGCCCCGGCGCCGACGAGCCCCTCAGCTTCACCATCACGCGCGGCGTGATCCAGATCGTCGACGTGAGCAGCACCATGCTGCCCGACAACGTGGGCTACGTGTCGCTCAGCTCCTTCAACAACCGCCTGCTCACCGACCAGATGGTCGAGCAGATCGACCAGCTGATCCTGCAGGGCGCCACCTCGCTGGTGCTCGACCTGCGCGACAACCCCGGCGGCCTGCTGCCGCAGGCGGTCTACGTGGCCGACGAGTTCCTCGACGAGGGCCCGATCGTCTACCAGCGCTCGCGCGGCGTCACGCAGCTGTACGCGGCGGCGCAGCGCGGCTCCTACGACCTGCCGCTGGTGGTGCTGGTCAACCAGAACTCCGCCTCCGCCTCCGAGATCGTGGCGGGCGCGCTGCAGCAGTCGGGCCGCGCGATCGTGATCGGCGAGCAGACGTTCGGCAAGGGCGTCGGCCAGACGGTCATCTCGCTCTCCGACGGCAGCCAGCTGCAGTACGTGTCGTTCGAGTGGCTCACCCCCGACCGCAGCAGCATCGCCGAGAAGGGCGTGACGCCCGACATCATCGTCGCCGACACGCGCTTCCCGAACACCGTGGTGGCCGACGGCCGCGGGCTGCGCCCGGGCCAGACGGTCCAGCTGTCGGTCGACGGCGAGGTGATCGGCGAGGCCACGGCCAACGAGGACGGCACCTTCACCATCATGGCCCTGGGCGAGGTGCGCGAGGCGAGCGCCGTGCAGGGCGAGGCGCTCGTGGACCTGGAGCGCGACCCGGTGCTGCAGGCCGCCCTCGAGGTGCTGGTGAACGGCGAGGCGGCGTCGAACTGACGCTAGGGTGGTGGTCCGCGCCGCTGTCGCGCTGCGCGGGCCGCGAAGCCTGAAGGTACGAAGCCCTGGACGACCGCCACGAGCGGCGTCCAGGGCTTACGTCGTGGTGGACCCCCTGCGCCGTCGTGGCGGGGGTCGGAGCAGGCTAGGTCTCGTTTCGCGTGGGTTCCGAACCGCTCCACGCAAGCTCCTCGTGTGGTGCGGTTCGTAGGACGCGCGTTTCCCGTCTACGACGTACTTCCCGCCACCTGGCTCGGTCCCGCCTGAGGCCGGAGGTGCCGATCGCGCGGGCGGCTAGCGCCTGCCGGGAACCGGGCGTGTACGCATCAGTTGCGTTCGCGACGGGCCCCCGGGTCGCTACGGCGACGGCGGTACGCGTTACGTAACGCTGCACGCTGGGCGTTCCTGTATCGCAGTTCGGAAACATAGGTTAGGGGGGACATCCCTACCCTCTAGGCAGTTCCCCCCAGGGCATCACCGTGCGCGCCCGCGAACGCAGCGTCAGGCGCGCGGGCCCGCGGCCGTCACCTCGGGCCCGGCGCTCGCTTCGAAGCGGCGGAAGTTGTCGCGGAACATGCCCGCCAGCTTGGCCGCGGCGGCGTCGTAGGCCGCGCCGTCGGCCCAGGTGTCGCGGGGGCGCAGCAGCTCGGCGGGCACGCCCGGGGCGCGCACCGGCACCGCCAGGCCGAACACCGGGTCGGTGTAGGTCTCGATGTCGTCGAGCACGCCGTGCAGCGCCGCGCGCACCAACGCGCGGCTGTAGGCGAGCTGGATGCGCGAGCCCACGCCGTAGCCGCCGCCGGTCCAGCCGGTGTTCAGCAGCCAAACGCGCGTGCCGTGCGCCTCCAGGCGCTCCTCGAGCATGCGGGCGTACTCCACCGGCGGGCGCGACATGAACGGCGCGCCGAAGCAGGCGCTGAAGGTGGCGCTGGGCTCGGTGACGCCGCGCTCGGTGCCCGCCACCTTGGCGGTGTAGCCGCTGAGGAAGTGGTACATCGCCTGCTCGGTGGTGAGGCGCGCGATGGGCGGCAGCACCCCGAAGGCGTCGGCGCTCAGGAACACGATGTCCTGCGGGTGCCCGCCAAGGCCCTCGCGCGAGGCGTTGGGCACGAAGCCGATGGGGTAGGCGGAGCGCGTGTTCTCGGTCTTGGAGACGTCGCTGAAGTCGGGGACGCGCGTGACCGGGTCGAGGCGCACGTTCTCGAGCACCGCCCCGAAGCGCTGGCTGGCCGCGTAGATCTGCGGCTCGGCCGCCTCCGAGAGGTTCACGACCTTGGCGTAGCAGCCGCCCTCGAAGTTGAAGACGCCGTCCGCCGACCAGCCGTGCTCGTCGTCGCCGATGAGGTGACGGTGGCCGTCGGCCGACAGCGTGGTCTTGCCGGTGCCGGACAGGCCGAAGAACAGCGCCGTGCGGCCGTCGGGCGACTGGTTCGCGGAGCAGTGCATGGGGAACACGCCCGCGTCGGGCAGCACCATGTTGAGGGCGCTGAAGATGCTCTTCTTGATCTCGCCGGCGTACTCGGTGTTGCCGATGAGCACCAGGCGCTTCTCGAAGTCGAGCGCCACCACGGTGCTGCTGGTCGTGCCGTGGCGCTCGGGGTCGGCGCGGAAGCTCGGCAGGTCCACCACCAGCCAGTCGGGGTCGGGGTGCGGCGCGGCGGCGTCGACGAACAGGTTGCGCGCGAACAGCGAGTGCCAGGCGTACTCGGTGACCACGCGCACGTCGAGGCGGTGGCGCGGGTCGGTGCCGGCGTGGACGTCCTGCACGTAGAGGCGGCGGCCCGCCAGGTGCGCCTCCATGTCGGCGCGCAGGCGCTCGAAGGCCGCGGCCTCCATGGGCTGGTTGACGGCGCCCCAGTCGACCTTGGCCTCGGTGGCGGCGTTGCGCACGATGAACTTGTCCTTCGGCGAGCGGCCGGTGAACTGGCCGGTGTCGACCACGAGGGCGCCGGCGGCGTCGAGCTCCGCCTCGCCGTTGGCGAGCGCGTGCTCCACGAGCCGCGGCGCGACCAGGTTGACCTCCACCTGGGCGGTGGAGAGCCTCACGGCGTGCCCGTCGAGCCCCGTGACCACTTCCGTTCGCTCCTGGCTACTCGCACTGTTCATCAGAGACCCGCTCCCAGCGCCACGCGCGGCGCACCGCCCACATATACCAGCCGGCGACGCGTTCGCCGCGCCCCGTCCGGGCGTTGCCGTACACCTGGGGAACCGTCCTCACCAGCGCAGCGTGACCCCGAACTCGAGGCGGCTGCGCTGCGTGCCGAGCGTGACCCCACCGTCGATGCCGAGGTAGGGCGTGAACTGGTAGCCCAGCAGCACGCCGATCTCGGGGCGCGGCGCGGCCAGGGTGCCGGCGGTGGGGAAGTCGAGGCGGCCGATGAGGTCGAGGTCGAGCGGGCCCAGGGCGTAGCGCAGCAGCACCTCGTTGGTGAGCCCGAAGCTGGGGTCGCCGCCGTCGTAGGTGCCGATGCGGTAGGAAGCGAACAGCTCGGGGTTGAGGTAGCCGCCCACGCGCACCGACACCCCGAACGGTTGGCCGCCCTCCTCGAGCAGCGACGACACCGCCGAGGTGCGGATCTCGACCACGTCGAGGCCGAGCGCCTCGCGCAGGGCGCTCTCGAGGCCCGACACCACCAGCAGGTCGACGGCGGTGTCGAGCGCGCCCTGCGCCACCGCCTCGCCCAGGCCGCCGGCGCCGATCAGGTCGGCGTTCAGCTCGAAGCGCCCCAGGGTGATGAGCGACATCAGCTCGGCCTCGGTGAACGGCCTGACGGCGCCGCCCATGGCCTCGCCCGGCACCTCGAGCAGCGCGTCGGAGGTGAGCAGCGGCCGCACGTCGAAGCGGAAGCCGCCCGTCTGGGCGGGCTCGACCGGGCCGGTGAACGCCAGCACCACCTCGAAGGTGCCGCCCTCGCGCGGGGCGGCGAAGCTCACCGACGGCGCGGCCGCCAGCACGCGCGCCTTGTCGAACTCGGTGCGCGCCACGACGTCGAGCTCGGGGAACACCCCGCGGTTGGGGGAGAAGGTGGCCACCGCGCGGTCGACGGTGAACTCGCGGCCCGAGAAGCGCAGGCTGCCGCGCAGGGCGGTGGCGCTGCCGGCCAGGCGCGGATCGGCGCCGGTGCCGCTGAGGGTGAGGTCGAGGGCAGCCTCGAAGGAGCCCACGTTGGTGGCGAGCACCACGCGCCCCGGCGCCTGGATCGCGAGGTCGTCGAAGCGCAGCGCCGCGAGCCCGCCGCGCGACGGCGCGGCCGCGGGCGTCGGGGCGGCCTCGACGCCCGCCAGCGCCTCCTCCTCCGGCGCCGCCTCGTCGCCACCGGCGGGCGCGGGCGCGACCGGCGTGCGCACGGCCGGGTCGAGCGTGACCTCGTCGGCCACCACGCTGCCGCCCAGCACGACGCCGCCCGCCTCGGTGGTGAGGCGCAGGTCGGCGTCGACCACCGCTTCGGCCACCAGCAGGCTCGGCAGCGCCATCGTCACGCCGCGGCCGCTGGCGCGCAGCTCCAGCGGGTCAAGCGAGCCCTCGACCGTGAGCGGCTGGCTGCCCATCAGGCCGGTCAGCTGGACCGTGGGCGGACCGTCGCGTTCCTGGCGCAGGGCGCCGGTGACGTTCGTGAGGCGCCCGAAGCCGCTCAGCTGGGCGGCGCCGCTGACGGCCACGTCGGTGTCGCGCAGCGCGAAGGGGAACAGCGACAGGTGGGCGCCGCCCGCCAGGTCGAGCGTGCCGGTCACGGGGCTGAGGCCGTGCAGCCGCGAGCTCAGCGCCAGGTCGACGCCCTCGAGGCTCGCCTCGGTGCCCTCCAGGCGGTAGCGCGTGCCGGCCACCTCCACCTCGAGCTCGGGGCTGGCGAGGCGCGCGCTGGGGTGGGCGGCGTCGCCGCCGATGGTCACGTCGAAGCTGCCGGCGGCGCCGACGCCCAGGCGCGCCAGGCCCGGCACCAGGCCCAGCAGCGGCGTGAAGTCGGCGTCCTGCGCCTCGAGGCGGAAGTCGAACAGGTCGGGGCGCAGCACCCCGCCGGCCGCCCAGCTGCCGCGCCCCTCGAACTCGGCGCGCTCGACGAGCAGGGCGCGCTCCTCGAAGGTGACGGTCACGTTGCCCACCGTGGGCACGCCCATGCGCTCGAGGCGCACCTCCTCGGTGGCCACGCGCAGGTAGCCCGCCAGCGGGTCGGCGAGCGGCACGTCGACGCGCATCACCCCGGTGAGGTCGGCGGTGTAGTCGCTGGGGCCGACCACGGCGGTGGCCAGCAGGTTCAGCGGGAAGCGCTCGAAGCGGACGGTGCCGCCCAGGCGCCCGCCCGCGAGGCGCGCGTTGCCGAGCGCGCCGCGCAGCTGGAGGCTGACCTCGACCTCGGCGGGGGTGCCGTTGAAGGTGAGCTGCATGGGCGAGGTGAGGCCGCCGGCGTCGAGCTCGGGGGCCACGAACTGGCCCAGCAGGAAGCCGTCGCGCAGCTGCGCCACGCCGCTGACCTCGCCGCTCAGGTGCGGCACCAGGCGCGCCACCGCCGGCACCTGGGAGAGCTCCAGGGTGCGCAGCCGCGCCTCCAGGCGCCCGCCGGT
>JAAYYF010000167.1 GCA_012515535.1 Deinococcales bacterium | reverse complement strand
AGGTTGTGGTGGTCGTGGCCCACGCTCGAGCCGAGCGCGCCGCGCCGCAGCCCGAAGCCCGTCACCAGGCCCAGGCCCACGCCGCCCCCTCGGCCGTAGCGCTCCACGCAGGCGAGCTTGAGCAGGTCGCGCTCGGGGTCGGCCACCACCCGGCCGGCCACCACGCGCGGCTCGACCGTCGTCTGGCTCGTGAGGATGCGGTTGGGGAGGGCCACCACGCAGCGCGCCGCGCCGCCGGGGTCGGCGAGCGCGAAGGCGGCCTCGTCGAGCTCGCCGAGCCGCACGGTGCCGCGCACCACCGCGTCGCCGCCCGTGGCGGGCGGGATGCTACCGGGCAGCACGGCGCCGGCCTCGGCCACCGGCGCGCCCTCCTTCAGCACCAGGCTGGGGGCGAACGCCTCCAGGTCGGGCACCACGGCCAGGTCGGCGAAGTAGCCGGCCGCCACGGCGCCGCGGCGCGGCAGGCCGTAGTGGCGCGCCACGTTCAGGGTGGCGCAGCGCACGGCGTAGGCGGGGTTCACGCCCGCCGCCACGGCGCGCCGCACCAGCAGGTCGACGCCGCCCTCGGACAGCAGGTCGTGGGGCAGCCGGTCGTCGGTCACGAAGCCCACGCGCTCGGCGTGGCCCTCGTGCACCAGCGGCAGCAGGGCGTCCAGGTCGCGGGTCACCGAGCCCTCGCGCACCATCAGGAAGGCGCCGGCGCGCAGCTTCTCGCGCCCCTCCTCCAGGGTGGTCGACTCGTGGTCGGAGCCCACACCGCTGGCCAGGTAGGCCTGCAGCTCCGCGCCCGACAGGCCGGGGGCGTGCCCCTCCACCGTGAGGCCGCGCGCCTCGCCCAGACGCGCCTTGGCCAGCACCTCGGGGTCGCCGGCCACCACGGCCGGGAAGCTCATGAGCTCGGCCACCCCCACCACGCGCGGGTGCTCCAGCAGCCGTTCCATGGCGGCGGGGCCGAAGTCGGCGCCCACGGTCTCGAAGGGGCTGGAGGGCACGCAGGAGGGCACCGTGACCCACACGTCGAACGGCAGCGCGTCGGTGCTGGCCAACAGCCAGCGCACGCCGGGCTCGCCGGCCACGTTGGCGACCTCGTGGGGGTCGCAGACGGCGCCGGTCACGCCGCGCGCCAGCACGCCGCGGACGTACTCGGCGGGGCTGACGAGCGACGACTCGAGGTGCACGTGCCCATCGATGAGGCCTGGCACCACGTAAGCGCCGTCCAGGTCGATGACCTCGAGGGCGCGCTCGCGGCGCTGCTGGGCCTGGCCGTCGTCGGGGTCGTAGACGCCGGCCACCAGCCGGCCGGCGAGCAGCACGTCGGCGGGGGTGACCTCGTTGGTGAAGACGTTGACCAGGCGCCCGCCCGCCAGCAGCAGCGTGGCCGGCTCGCGCCCAGCGGCGACCGCCACCGCCGCGGTTACCTCCGCGGCGGTGGCGGTGACGCCCTGGGGCGTGACGCCGGGTCGGGGCGCGCCGCTTACGGCTCGCCCTCCCAGGGGCCCTCGACGTTGGGCGCGGCCCACTGCATGCCGAGCAGGTCGAGGAGCGTGGGGCCCTCGCCCTCGGCGTAGACCTGGTTGCCCTTGCGGTCGGTGAGCGGGCCGGCGAACGGCTCGAACCCGACCGGGTCGGCGCTGAGCTGCTCGATGCGGCGCATCACCAGGTCGTAGACGGAGATCTCGCCGAACTCCTCGCTCTGCACCGTGGTGTCCTTGAGCTGCTGCTCGTAGTTCGGGTGGATGACCTGGCCGGGCGCCACGCCCACCTCGACGGCGCCCTCGGCCATCAGCCAGAAGTAGTCGACGTCATCGAGGTTGTCGGCGGTGTAGGTGCCGTCCATGATCTTGCGGATGATGTCGGTGGTGAGCACGCCCCAGTGCACCAGCTGCCCGGACGCGAGCGTATCGGGGGCGTACTGCGACATGTCGGCGTAGTGCGAGAAGGAGACGAGCCCGCGCGCGGCCGCGGTCTGCGGCACGGTCGGGGTGTCCTCGGTGTAGGCGAAGACGTCGGCGCCGTCGGCGATCAGGGCCTCGGTGGCCTCGCGGGCGGCGGCCGGGTCGAACCAGGCGTAGATCCAGCGCACCACGACCTTGGCGTCGGGGTTGACCTCCTGCACGCCGCGGGCGAAGGCGTTGATGTGGCGCTTGACCTCGGGGATCGGGAAGGCGGCCACGTAGCCCACGGTGTCCGTCTCGGTGAGGGCGCCGGCGATGAGGCCGTTGACGTAGTAGACCTGGTAGAAGTCGGCCATGTAGGTGAGCACGTTGGGGGCGCGCTCGACGCCGGTGGCGTGGCCGAAGATGACGTCGGGGTAGCGCTCGGCGGCCGCCAGCAGGCCGTCGCCGAAGCCGAAGCTCGTGCCGAAGATGACGTTGCAGCCGTCGGCGACCAGCTGGTCGACGGTGGCCTCGACGTCGGCCTCCGCGACCGCCTCGACGTAGGCCGTCTCGAGGCCCGGGATGTCGGCCGCGGTCTGCTGGCGGCCGAGGTCCTGGGCGTAGGAGTAGCCGAAGTCACCCACGGGACCGATGTAGATCCAGCATGCCTTGATGTCGTCTCGCTGGGCGAAGGCAGGGCTGGCCAAGAGGGTTAGGAGCGCCATGACGGCAACTGAACGGAACCGCATACTACGACCTCCATCGGCGCCGGCCGGGGCTCTCGTCTCCCGGTAACGGCGACCAGTCGCGTCTAAGGTGGGCGTGCCCACCTCGCCCACCGGGAGCCCGCTGCTCCCGGTCGTGGCCACGATCAGCGTTCCCCCCGGCGGTAGGGCGTCCCGAGGGCCTCGGGCGCACCCACCGCGCCTCGCCCGCCGCGCAGCGCGATGAGCGTCAGCGCCAGCACGGTGACGAGGTACGGGAGCACGGTCAGCAGCTCCGGCGGCAGGACCCCCTGCAGCCGGAAGGAGAGGGTGAAGAAGGCGCCGAACAGCAGCGCCGCCGGCACCGCGCGCAGCGGGTGCCACAGCGCGAGGATGGCGAGGCCGAGCGCGATCCAGCCCAGGCCGTTGGTGATGTTCTCGCCCCACGCCGGGCGGTAGGCCAGCGAGAAGTAGGCGCCGGCCAGGCCCGAGAGGGCGCCGCCGAAGGTGACGGCCAGGAAGCGCACGCGTCGCACCGAGACGCCGGCCGTGTCAGCCGCCACCGGCGACTCGCCCACGGTGCGCAGCGTGAGGCCGGGGCGGGTGCGGAACAGGAACAGCCACAGCAGCGGCGCCAGCAGGAGCGCCACGTAGGTCAGCGGGTACTGGTCGACGAACAGCATGGGCCCGAGCAGCGGGACGTCGGCGAGGTAGGGCACCGTGACGAACTCCATGGGGCGCGCCAGCGGGCGCCCGACCCAGTCGCGGCCCAGCAGGTTGGCCAGCCCCACGCCGCCGATGGTGATGGCGAGGCCGCTGACGTACTGGTTGGCGCCCAGCGTGACCGACAGCAGGCCGTGGAGCGCGGCCACCAGCATGCCCACCACCAGCGCCGCCACCAGCCCGAGCAGCACCGAGCCGCTCGTCATGGCCGTCACGAAGGCGGCGATGGCGCCCAGCATCATGGTGCCCTCGACGCCCAGGTTCACCACCCCGGCGCGCTCGGCCACGATCTCGCCGAGGGCCGCCAGCAGCAGCGGGGTGGCGAACGCCAGCGCGCGCGCCACCGTGGTGGTCAGGAGCTCGGCTTCCATCTAGGACGGCTTCTCCTCGGGCTCGGGGACGGGGGTGGGGGCGCGCGTGGCCTCACGCGCGCGGTGCCAGACCGGACGATACGACAGCAGCGGCTCGGACGCCACCAGTAGCAGCAGCGTCACCCCGATGATGACGTCGGTGATCTGGAACGGCAGCTGCAGGCTCACCTTGATGACGTCGCCGGCGGCGAACACCCAGCCCAGCAGCGGCGCGGTGATGAGCGTGGCCCAGGCGCGCCGGCGCGCCAGCAGCGCCACCAGGATGGCGGTGTAGCCGTAGCCCATCGAGATGCTGGTGGGCTCGATGAGGCGGTGGTGGATGCCCGCCACCTCCCCCGCCCCGGCGATGCCGGCCGCCCCCGCCGCTAGCGCCGCCAGCGCCAGCGTGGTGGGCAGCAGCTTGATGCCGGCGTATCGCGCGGCCTCGGGGCCGTCGCCCATCACCCGGATCGAGAAGCCCAGGCGCGTGTGGTAGAGCAGCCAGGTGATGAGCAGCGCCAGCAGCACGCCGATGACCAACGTGGGGAGGTGCACGCGCGTGCCCTCCCACAGGGGCAGGTAGGTCTCGCGCGCGAAGCGGTCGGAGTAGCTGAAGCCGGTGACGCTGCGACCGCGCCAGGGGCCGTTGATGAGCCAGCGCACGGTGTAGATGGCCACGTAGTTGAACATCAGCGTGGTGATGATCTCGTTCACCCCGAGGCGCGCCTTGAGGTAGGCGGGGACCAGGCCGTAGAGCGCGGCCGCCACGAAGCCCGCCAGGTAGAGCGCGGGGATGGTGTACCAGCCCACCGGCACGAACAGCGCCACGGCGCTGGCGCCGACCGCGCCGGCGAGGATCTGCCCCTCGGCGCCGATGTTCCAGAAGCGCGCGCGCAAGGCCAGCGCCATGCCCGCGCCGGCCAGCAGCAGCGGGATGCTCTTGCGCACCACCTCGCCGAAGCCGCGCCCGTCCATCAGCGTGCGCCGCACGATGGTGGCGCCGGCCTCTAGCGGGTTCAGGCCGTAGGCGGCGAAGATGCCGAGCGCCACCAGCAACGCCACGAGGAACGCCCCGGCGCTGACGGCCACCAGCAGCCAGGCCGGCGTCGCCAGCCGCGGCACCCAGCGCAAGGAGGCGCGGCTCACGCCTCCACGCTCCCGGCCATCAGCAGGCCCAGGCGCTGGACGCCCTCGGGGCTGCCGGCCTCGGCGGCGGTGAGCGAGCCCACCACGCGGCCGGCGAACAGCACCAGCACACGGTCGGCGAGCGTGACGAGCTCGTCGAGGTCCTCGCTGATCACCACCACCGCCGCGCCGCGCTTGCGCTGCGCCAGCAGGAGCTCGTGGGTCTGGGTGGCGCTGCCCACGTCGAGGCCGTAGGTGGGGTGCGAGGCCACCACCAGGCGCGGCTTGCCGGAGAGCTCTCGCGCCAGCACGATCTTCTGCACGTTGCCTCCCGACAGGGTGCGCGCCTCGGTGCGCAGGCTGGGGGTGCGGATGTCGAAGCGCTCGACGGCCTTCGCGGCGAACGCCTCGGCCTTGCGCCAGTCGATGAGCACGCCGCGCGCGAAGGCCGGGTCGCGCACCTGCCTGAGCACCAGGTTCTCCAGCACGCTCATGCTGCCGACCACCCCCTCGGTGCGGCGGTCCTCGGGGATGTAGGCCACCCCGGCCGCGCGCACCTCGCGGGGCGTGAGGCTGCCGAGGTCGAGCTCGCCGAGGCGCACGGCGCCTCGGCTGGGGCGCGCCAGGCCCGCCAGCACCTGCGCCAGCTCGCTCTGACCGTTGCCCGCCACGCCGGCGATGCCGACGATCTCGCCGGGCCGCACCTGGAAGCTGGCGCCGCGCAGCGCGTCGACGCCGCGGGCGCCCTTGAGCCACACGTCCTGGACCACCAGCAGCGGCTCCTGTCCGGGCACCACCCCCAGGCGCTGCGGCGTGGCGACCTGGCGGCCCACCATCAGGCGCGCCAGCTCGGCGGCGTCGGCCTCGCCGCGCTGCAGGCGCCCCACGACGCGCCCGCCGCGCAGCACCGTGATGCGGTCGGCGACGCGCTGCACCTCGTCGAGCTTGTGGCTGATGAACAGCACGGCACGGCCGTCGGCGCGCATGCGCTCGACGACCTCGAAGAGGGCGTCGGCCTCCTGGGGCGTGAGCACGCTGGTGGGCTCATCGAGGATCAGCAGCCGCGCCCCCTGCAGCAGCGCCTTGAGGATCTCGACGCGCTGCTGCTCGCCGGGCGACAGCTCGGCGACGCGGGCGTCGACGTCGACGTCGAGGCCGTAGCGCCGCGCCAGCTCGTCGGCGCGGCGGCGCAGCTCACGGGTCGGGCGCCAGAAGGCGGCGCCCGGTTGCCCGAGCGCCAGGTTCTCCGCCACGGTGTGTCGCCGGGCTAGGTGGAAGTGCTGCGCGACCAGGCCCAGGCCTAGCTCCTTGGCGTGGCGCGGGTCGCGGATGCGCGTGGGGACGCCGTCGAGGAGGATCTCCCCGGCGTCGGGCTGCAGGAGCCCGTAGAGCATGCTGATGAGGGTGGTCTTGCCGGCGCCGTTCTCGCCCAGCAGGGCGTGCACCTCGCCGCCGCGGAGGTCGAGGTCGACCGCGTCGTTGGCGATCACGCCTGGGAAACGTTTGGTGAGGTCGCGTGCGCTCAGCAATGGCAGCGCGGCGCCCGGGGGGTTCACTTCGGGCGTCCGCACTGCTTCAAACTAACACGGTCCGGCCGCCGCGAGGCAAGCGGCCGGTGAACCGGCCTCAGGCCAGCGGGGAGCTGTTGGCGCCCTGCTCGCGGGCGTAGTAGGGGTTCTCGCCGGTGGAGTGGTCGGTGACGTCCTGCACGCCGACGATCTCGGGGACCTGCTCGCGCAGGATGCGCTCGATGCCGCCCTTGAGGGTGAGGTCGGCGGCGCCGCAGCCGTGGCAGCCGCCACCGAAGCGGATGTACGCCACGCCCTCCTTGACGCCCTCCAAGGCGACGGCGCCGCCATGGCTGGCGACGCCGGGGTTGATCTGGCGGTCGATGACGTCCTGGACCTTCTGGGCCACGGGGTCGTCCCACGTGGCGCCCACGAAGAAGAGCCGGAAGCCGGACTGCATGACGCCTTCCACGAAGTCGACGGTGGCGCCGTCCAGCTGCTTGGCGCTGAGCTTGTCGAGGTAGACGTCGAAGCCGTTCTCGCTCTGCACCTCGTCGTCGGGGCGCTTGTCCTCGGGCTTGACGAGCCAGAGGCGCTGCTCGGCGCGGGTGCCGGCGATGCGCAGCGCCGTCACCCCCTGGCTGCGCTGCGCTTCGATGAAGCGGAGCACGCGGTCCTTGGCGACATCGGTGAAGCTGATCATCTGGCCCTTAGCCTAACCGAACGCTCCCGGCTTCACAGCACCTGCATGACGTAGTGGTCGGTGGCGCGCTCCAGGCCCTCGAGGTTGGCGACGTACACGCCGCGGGTGCCCTCCAGGGCGCCGTCGTTGCGCAGCTCGCCGAGGATGCGCGTGATGGTGACGCGGCTGGAGCCGGTGAGGTCGGCGAGGTCCTCGTGGGTGAGCGCCAGCGGGAGCTTGATGCCGCCCTCGGAGTCGTCGGAGGGGAGGCCGAACTGCTTGGCCAGGCGCAGGAAGGCGCGGGTGACGCGGGCGCCGACGGGCATCTCGGCCTCGTCGAGCATCTCGCGCGAGCGGCGCAGCTGGCCGGCGAGCGAGCGCAGCACGTAGTCGCGCAGGTTGCGGTCGTTCATGGCCTGCTGCGGGTCGATGGGCGTGAGGCAGGCGTCGTGGACCGCCACGACCGTCTCGGCGTGGTTGCCGCCGTCGAGGGCGGAGAGGCCCAGCACGTCGCCGGGGCCGTAGAGGTCGGCGATGCGGTCGCGGCCCAGGCTGGTGGGCACGACGGCCTTCAGCACGCCGTGGTTGACGATGTAGAGGCTGCTGGCCTCGCGATCGGCTTCGTAGAGCACCTGACCAGGCTCGAGCGTGCGGGTGGGGAGCGCAAGCCCGGCGGGGACGATGGCGGGCGCCTGGCAGTTGCTCGGAGTTTCGAGGTTCTCGAAAGTATCGAGCATCGTTGACCTACTTTCTGGAGCCGCGGCTGCGGCGGGCGATGTTCCTGGGGAGCTTCCGGGGAGCGGTGGGCGCCTCGTGGTTCCAACGCCTCTGGCGTGCGCGCCGGCCCGGACAGCTATAGAAACTATAGCACGGTGCTTTACCATTGTCCATACTCGCTAGCCGGGATGAAGGCGGGGTGAGAGCCGACCTGGACGGCGTTCCCGGGCGTGGTGCGGCCGCGGTTGACAGCCCCGCCCCCACACCTTAGCATTTAAGGTGATGACGGTCAGCGACGAACGGTCACCCGCGCTCTCCCCCACCCAGGAGAAGGTCTACCGCCGCCTGGTGGAGCACCAGCGGCGCACCGGCGCCACCCCCGAGCTCTCGGAGCTGGCGCGCACGCTCGGCGTGCACTACGTCACGCTGCGCCAGCACCTCGAGGCCCTGCACACCAAGGGCTACCTGACCTTCGAGAGCCGCGGGCGCGGCCGCTCGCCCCGCCTGGAGCTGCCGCCCGAGGCCACCGGCATCCCGCTGATCGGCGAGATCCCCGCCGGCTCCCCCGGCCTCGCCAGCGCCCACGTCGAGGCCTACCTGCCGCCGCTGGCCGCCAGCGGCGCCCTGCGCGCCGACTTCGCGCTGCGGGTGCACGGCTTCTCCATGGCCGACCTGATCCAGCCCGACGACATCGTGCTGCTCGCCGCCACCCGCCCCACGCGCAGCGGCGAGATCTGCGCCGTGCGCGTCGGCGAGGACGAGGCCACCCTCAAGTACCTCGACCCGCTGCCGCGGGGCCGCTACCGCCTGCGCCCCCACAACCCCGACTTCCCCACCCTGGAGGTCGACGGCCGCGAGCTCACCATCGACGGCGTCTACCGCGGCCTGCTGCGCGGCTCGGCCGCCGAGGGGCTGCTGCTCCCTAACTGATCTGGTCCTAGGGGCCTGTTCCGGTCGCGCGGCGCACCCGCGGCGCGCCGCCTCAGGCCACGACCCCCTGCGCCAGCAGCTCCTCGACCTCGCCAGCGCTGAGGCCTAGCTCCTCGGTGAGCACCGCGCGCGTGTCCTGCCCCAGCAGCGGCGGCACCGGCACGGCGGCCACGTCGGGCGCCAGGTCGAGCGCCTGGCCGTCGGGGCCGCGCGCGTGCCACAGCGGGCTCGCCACCATCGGCAGGCGCCCGGCGGTGGGGTGCTCGCCCTCGATCACCGCGCCCCGCGCCGCCGCCTGCGGCTCGGCGAGCGCCTCGTTCAGGCCCAGCACCTGCGTGGCCGGCACCTGCGCCTCGCGGCAGGCGGCCACCAGCTCGTCGCGCCGGAACGCCTTCACGCGCGCGGCCAGGAGCGGAACCAGCTCCTCGCGGTGCGCCACGCGCCCCTCGTTGGTGGCGAAGCGCCCCTCGGCCCACTCCGGGTGCCCCAGCACGGCGCACAGGCGCGCGAACTGGGCGTCGTTGCCCACCGCCAGCACCAGCGCGCCGTCGGCGGCCTCGAACGCCTGGTACGGCACGATGTTCGGGTGGCCGCTGCCCAGGCGCCGCGGCGCCTGCCCCGTCAGCAGGGTGTTCTGCGACTGGTTCACGAGGCTGGCCAGCGCCACGTCGAACAGCGCCAGGTCGAGGTGCGCCCCCTCGCCCGTGCGCTGCCGCCGCCGCAGCGCCGCCAGCGCCCCCACGGCGGCGTGCAGGCCGGTGAGCACGTCGATCCACGCCACCCCGAGCTTGACAGGGGCGCCGCCCGGCTCGCCGGTCATGGCCATCAGCCCCGACAGCGCCTGCATGGCGCCGTCGTAGCCCGCCTCGCTGGCGCGCGGGCCGCTCTGGCCGAAGCCGGTGATCGACACGTACACCACCGCGGGGTTGTCGCGCGCCAGCGAGGCGTAGTCGAGGCCGTAGCGCGCCAGGTCGCCGACCTTGTAGTTCTCGACCACCACGTCGGCGCGGCGCGCCAGGTCGCGCACCAGCGCGGCGCCGCGCGGCTCCTTGAGGTTCACCACCACGCTGCGCTTGCCGCGGTTCACCGACAGGTAGTAGCCGCTCTCGCCCGCCACGTACGGCGGGCCCCAGCGGCGCGTGTCGTCGCCGGCGGGCGACTCCACCTTGATCACGCGCGCGCCCAGGTCGGCGAACAGCAGCGTGCAGTAGGGGCCGGCGAGGACGCGGCTCAGGTCGAGGACCAGCAGGTCGTCGAGCATCGGTAGCCCGAGTGTAGCCGCGCGCGCCTACGGCGCGACGAACCCGGGTACCAACGCGGCGTCGAAGCCGCGCCCCAGCACCGCGAGCGCGCGGTCGGGGCGGTCGGTGATGATGCCGTCGACGTCCAGGCCCACCAGGCGCTCCATCTCGGCGGCGTCGTTGATGGTCCACACCTGCACGCGCAGGTTGCGCGCGTGGGCCGCCGCCACGAAGCGCGGCGTGACCACCGTGAGGCTCCCCTGCGCCACCGGCACCTGCATGGCCTCGAACGGCGGGCTGTAGACGGCCGCCAGGCGCGTCAGCGCCAGCACGTAGAAGAGCGTCACCTCCTGGCGCGTGGCCGAGGTGGCGACCTCGGGGCAGGCGTCGCGGAAGGCGCGCATGGGGGCGCTGTGGAACGACGCCACCATCACCCGCTGGGTGTCGCCGCCGGCGCGCAGCTGCTCGCAGAGGGCGCGGCCGGCCGCCGCGTCGTCCTGCTTCAGCTCGATGTTCACGGCCATGTCGGGGAAGCCGCCGAGCACCTCCGCAAGCGTGGGCACGCGCAGGCCCTGGCCGCGGTAGGGGAACTCGCCGTCCGCCGCCGCGCTGGGGCCGTTCACGGTCCAGCGGAAGCCGGCGTCGAGCGCGTCGAGCTCGGCGCCCGTGAGCTCGGCCACGCGCCCGCTACCGTCGGTGGTGCGGTCGACGGTGGCGTCGTGGATCACGCGGAACACCCCGTCGGCGTCCTGGTGCACGTCGATCTCGAGCACGTCGGCGCCCAGCGCGCTCGCGCCCTCGAAGGCGAGCAGGCTGTTGTCGGGCCACAGGCGCTGCCCGCCGCCGTGCGCCAGCACCAGGCGCGGCTCGTCGAACTGGTCGAAGTAGGCGTGCTCGGCGGCGGGCTGGGCCAGCAGCGCCAGCAGCCCGTAGGCGGCCGCGAGCACGACGACGATGGCGAGGATGACGCGTAGGAACCGCATGTTGCCTCCGGTGGCTGGACTCGAGCGCAAGTGTAACCGGCCGCACCTCGCGGCGGCGCGGAGCCCCAGCTACCCGGTGGCGTGGCAGAACTGGGATATATTCGGCCGGAACCGAAGCTCACCCGGCCGCCGTGAGCGTCGCCTGGCGCCGCACCGCAGCGGTGCGAGCCCCACGCGGAGCGCTCTCAGGCCGTGGCTGGACGGTTCCCTTGGAGGACCCGACATGCCCAGACGACTGCTTCTCGCGCTCTCGTTCACCTTGGCCACGACCTTGGTCGCGGCCCAGTCGCTTCCTACCGTGAACGCAGCCATGGAGGCCGTAGGCACCTTCTCCTGGGTGGTGCACGGCATGGAGTACTTCGGCACCGCCGAGGCCCACGGCTTCCGCGTGGTCGGCACCCCCTACGTCTCCAAGCAGGCCACCGAGATCGCGCTGCGCTCCGGCGAGGCCGACGTGAAGGTCGACGACTTCCTCGGCCCCGTGCTGCTGCGCGACGCCGGCATCGCCGCCAGCGGCATCTACCCTTACGCCACCGCCATCGGCGGCCTGGTGGTGCCCGTCGACTCCGAGATCCAGAGCGTCGCCGACCTGGCGGGCGCCACGCTGGCGGCCGGCAGCTTGCGCGACAAGAGCCTGCTGATCCTGCGTGCGCTGACCATCTCCGAGTACGGCTTCGACCCGCAGGCCGACGGCGAGGTCATCGCCGCCGCCCCGCCGCTCATGATGCAGCTGACCGCCTCCGGCGAAGCCGAGGCAGCGCTGCCGCTCTGGCACTGGGTGGCGCGCATGGAGGCGGCCGGCGTCGCGCGCGAGATCATGACCGTGGCCGACATGCTCGGGGCGATGGGCCTGCCGTCCGACCTGCCGAACCTGGTGGTGGTGGCGCGCGACGACATGCCCGACGAGCTCAAGGTGGCGTTCCTCGCCGCGCTGCAGGACACCATCGACGTGATGCTGGCCACCCCCAACGACGACCCGTTCTGGCAGACGATCCTCGACCTCGAGCTCTACTCGCTGCCCGACGCCAGCCAGTTCCCGCAGGTCGTCGAGCGCTGGAAGCTCGGCACCACCAGCACCTGGAACCAGCAGACCATCGACGGGCTCGTCGCGATGGTCGACCGCCTGGTCGAGCTCGCCGGCCCCGAGGTGGTGGGCGTGGAGGCCGTCGACCCCGCGGCGTACTCCCTCGACTACCTGCCGCGCTGAGCGGAACCGGCAACTAGATGACCATCGAGGCGATCGACGACGGCGCGCGCGAGGCCAACGGCCGCGAGGCGCGCGCCGACGCCGTGCTGGCCCGGGCCGCGGAGCGCGCCCGGCGGCAGCGGCTGGAGGGGCGTGTCGGCACGGCTCTCCAGCTCGCCTCCTACGCCTCGATCCTCCTCCTGTGGCTGCTGGCAGCGCGCACCCTCGGCGCGGTGGTGCCGGGGCCGATCGAGACCTTCGAGTTCATCGGACGCGAGCTGGAGCGCGGCACGCTGCTGGCGCACCTCTGGGTCACCACCCAGCGCGTACTGATCGCCTTCGTCGCGGCCATGGTGGCCGGCGTGGCCATCGGGGCCGCCATGGGCTCCTCGCGACGCCTCGACGACCTGCTCCAGGGCTGGCTGGTCGTGACCCTGACCGTCCCGCGGATCCTGCTGTTCGTCGTCGCCTACCTGACCATCGGCCTGACCGACCGCGCGCTGGTGCTAGCGCTGGTCATCACCGTGGTCCCCACCATCGTGGTCGCGATCCGCGAGGGCACCCGGGCGCTGGACGCCTCGCTGCTGGAGATGGCCACGGCGTTCCGGCGCACCCGCGCCCAGGCGTGGCGCCACGTGATCCTCCCCCAGCTCACGCCCTTCATCATCGGCACCGCCCGCGGCGCGTTGGCGCTCGCGTGGAAGATGGTCGTGCTGGGCGAGCTGATCGGCCGCACCAGCGGCGTCGGCTACCAGATCTCCTTCTACTTCCAGTTCTTCAACATGACCGGCATCCTGGCCTACGGCGTGACGATGATGGTGCTGCTGGCCGCCGTCGACCTGGGCGTGATGGGCGTGGTGCAGCGCCTCGCCTTCCGTTGGCGCGCGCCGGTTCGCGTGAACTCCACCGGATGAGCACGAGCGTTCGTACCCATGGCTGACATCCACGTTTCGGGCCTCTCGAAGGCGTACCCGCTCGCCCGCGGCGGCGAGCGGCTCGCGCTCGAGGACGTCGACCTGCGCATCGACAGCGGCGAGTTCGTCTGCCTCCTGGGCCCCTCGGGCTGCGGCAAGACGACCCTGCTCAACATCCTCGCGGGCCTGGACCGGCCGGACGCCGGCAGCGTGCGGGTAGGCGACCCCGACACCGCTACGGCCGTGACGAGCTACGTGTTCCAGGAACCGCGCCTGCTGCCCTGGAAGAGCGTGCGCGCCAACCTGCGCTTCGTGCTCGACCGCGCCGACGGCGCCGACGAGCGCATCGACTACTGGCTCGAACGGGTGGGCCTGGCCGGCCGCGGCAACGACTACCCGCGCCAGCTCTCGATCGGCCAACGCCAGCGCGTGGCCGTCGCCCGCGCCCTGCTCATCGAGCCCGACGTGCTGTTCATGGACGAGCCGTTCTCGGCCCTCGACGAGCTGACGGCCTCGCGCATGCGCGAGGAGCTGCTGGGGCTGTGGCAGGAGCTGGGCTGCACCGTCGTGTTCGTGACCCACAACCCGATGGAGGCGGCCTTCCTCGCCGACCGCATCGCCATCATGAGCCCCGGTCCGGGCCGCATCGTCAGGGAGTACCGCGTGTCGGAGGCGTTGCCGCGGCCGCGGGACGCGGACGATGCGCGGTTATGGGAAGTTTCTAGGAACGTCGTCAGTGTACTGAAGGGGCGCTCGAGCGGGCAGCGAGCCTGATCGCGCGTGTTGAAGCCCTTGAGCGCGGCGCTCCGACGAGCTCCGCGTGCCTCCGGCGCATCGCTAGCAGCGAATATTTCTCATTGACTATGCAGTTCGGAAAGTAGTTAAACTGCTCGGGCTGCTCAAAGGAACCAGTCAAGGGACGTTCGTCCCGGCCGCTCACGGGGCCAACGAGCGCATCAGATCACGGTGGCGTGAGCCACCGAAGGAGGTAAGCCTTTCGTGGTTTCTCGTAGTAACACCTGGCTCCGCGCCGCTCTCCTCTCTGTGCTGGCGCTCGCTACGGTCGGCGCCCTCGCGAACGAGGCCGGCGTCCAGCTGGCTCTGGAGGAGAACGAGCGAGTCAAGTCCGTTTAAGTCTGTAAATTCCTCCAGAGCCAGTCATCGCTAGGCTGCCAAGCCCACCTCCTCACTGCTGGTCGGGGCTGACGCTACGGCGTTGTCGAGCAGTTCCATATCCAGGTACTT
>JAAYYF010000166.1 GCA_012515535.1 Deinococcales bacterium | reverse complement strand
GGGCTGGCGGCGCGCTTGGCGCCGAGCGCCGCCAGCGGCTCCTCGCGCTCGCGGGTGCGGTTGTGGACCGTGACGTCGTGGCCGGCCTCCACGAGGCGGCGCGCCATCGGCGCTCCCATGGTGCCCAGTCCGATGAAGCCTATGCGCATCTCTCTCCTCCGGTCAGTCGGCCCTGATGAGCCCGGTCTCGCGCCAGAGCTCCTGCAGGGTAGCCAGCGCGCGCTGCGCGACGTGACGGTTGCGACGCGTGATGGCGTCGCGGTGCGGCGCGGGTGGGAAGTCGTCGGGGTCCTCGCTGGCCGTGCGCGGCAGCGCGGCGGCCTCGGGGCCCAAGCGCGCGTGCCACACGGCGCGCCACCTCTCGGGCAGCGTAGCGGGCAGCTGGCGGCCGGTGAGCGCGGCCCAGGCGTGCGCCCAGGCGCGCGGCACGGTGCGGTAGGGGTCGTAGCCGCCGCCGCCCGTGACCACCAGGCGCCCGCCCGTGAGCTCGTCGGCGAGCGCCACCACGCGCTCGTAGCAGGCGGCCATGCCGGCGAGGGTGAGGTTCAGGTCGGCGAGCGGGTCGAAGCGGTGCATGTCGGCGCCCGCCTGGAGAACGATCAGGTCGGGGGCGAAGGCGCGCAGCGCCGGCCCCACCACCGTGTCGAAGGCCTCCAGGAACGAGGCGTCCTCGGTGTACGGCTCGAGCGGCACGTTCACCGCCGTGCCGCGCCCGGCGCCGCGGCCCGTCTCGTAGACGTGGCCGGTGCCGGGGAACAGGTAGCGCCCCGACTCGTGCAGGCTGACGGTGAGCACCGTGGGGTCCTCGTAGAACAGCCACTGCACGCCGTCGCCGTGGTGGGCGTCCACGTCGAGGTAGGCGACCCTCAGCCCGTAGGCCTGCTGGGCGTGACGGATGCCGAGCGCCAGGTCGTTGTAGAGGCAGAAGCCCGACGCCTTGGCCGCCTGCGCGTGGTGCAGGCCGCCGGCGAAGCTCGCCGCGCGCCGCGCCCGGCCCGACGCCACCAGGTCGACGGCCGTGACGGTGGCGGCGCACACCCCCAGCACCACCTCGTGCATGCCGGCGAACACGGGGTTGTCGCCGGTGCCGAGGCCGTACAGCAGCAGGTCGGAGGGGCGCTCGCCGCGCGAGGCCGCCTCGACCGCCGCCACGTAGCGGCGCTCGTGGACCGCGAGCAGCGCCGCGGGCGGCAGCGGCTCGGGCGCCACCACCTCGTCCGCCGCCAGCAGGCCGGTGGCCTCGAGCAGCGAGCGCGTCAGCTCGAGGCGCAGCGGCTTGAAGGGGTGCTCGCGCGCGAGCTCGAAGCCTGCGAGGGCCGGGGCGTAGACGAAGCGGTAGCCGGCGCTCACGGGCGCTCGAGCGGCCAGAGCACGGTGTAGCCGAGGCCGCGCAGGTAGGCGGCGAGCTCGTGGCCGCGCAGCGTGCCGACGCGCAGCACGAAGGTGACCGTGCCCTCGTCGGCGCGCGACGTCATGACGCTCGAGACGTTGACGTTGCGGCTCGCGACGCGGTCGAGCAGGCCCGCCAGCGCCCCGGGGCGGTCGACCACCTCGACCTCCAGGCGCGAGGAGGCGCCCGTGACGCCCGACATGCGCACCAGCGCGTCGAGCATGTCGATGGCGGTGACGATGCCCACCAGGCGCTCGTCCTCCATCACCGGCAGGGCGCCGATCTTGCGCGCCCGCAGCGTCTTGGCGGTCTCCTCGATGGGGTCGTCGGGGTGCGCGGTGATCACCGGGTGGACCATCAGCGCCCGCACCGGGTCGGTGGCCTTGACCCCTTCGGGCGCGCGCGGGTGGTCGGCGCCCACCAGGCGCACGTCGCGGTCGGAGACGATGCCCACCAGGCGGTCGACGCCGTCGTCGCCGTTCGGGCCGTGGTCGAGGATCGGGAAGTGGCGGATGTTGCGCTGCTCCATGAGCAGCTGCACGTCTCGGATGGGGGTGTCGGGGCCGATGGCCACCACCTGGCGCGTCATGATCTCTCGGACCAGCATCTTCTCTCCTCGTCCCAGGCTACCAGGCGACGTGCGGCGCGCCGGGAGCGGCGCGCCGCAGGCGGTGGAACTCCTCGACCACCTCCGGCGGCGCCTGGGGGCCGACGCGCGCCATCAGGGCGTTGGCGGGGCTGGAGCGCACGTCCTCGTCGCTGGTGGGGTAGAGCTCCAGGCCCGCCGAGCGGTAGAGGCGCTCGAGCATGCGGCGGTAGGCCACGTCGGTGAGGCCGCTGCGGCGCAGGTCGTAGTGCCAGGCGTACAGGGTGGCGAACACCACGGTGGGATCGAAGCGCCCGCCCGCGAACGACTCGGTCAGCAGGCGCTCGGCCCAACCGCGCCCGCGCAGCGCCGGCGCCACCTCCACCGCGCCCAGCTCGATCAGCTCGCCGGTGCGGTCGTGGCCCCACGCCTCGATGGCCGAGGGCGGGTGGAACGCGGCGTAGCCCAGCAGGCGCTCGTCGGCCACCAGCGCCGTGACCGTGCCGCGCGGGTCGGCGGCGATGTCGACGAGCGCGGCCAGCTGGCTGGCGGGCGGGCGGAAGCGGTCGAGCTGCGGGTCGGGCACGAGGCGCGCCAGCCGCTGCGGCGGCGCGGCGACCTCGACGCGCGGCTCCGCCCTCGCCATCGCCCGCGCTAGCCGGTCGGCGCCAGCCGCCCGCGCGAGCGCCAGGCGGCCACGAGAGCGTCGGGCAGGCGCGCCGGGGTGGAGGGACCGGTGCCGTCGACGCCGAGCAGCAGCCGCAGACGCCGGTGGCTCCTCCAGCCGCCCGTCACCCCCACGGCGTCGGCCGACTCGCCGAAGGCGCGCAGCAGCCCCTCGTGGTACGGGGCCAGCTCGTCGTCCTCGAGCGCGGCCACGAGCGCCTCGGCGGCCTCCTTCTCGGCGTCGGCCGCCAGGTGCGCGGCGATGGTGAGGGCGGCGAGCTGCGAGCGCAGGCCGGTGTCGCCGCGCTCGGGCGCGAGCGCGCTGTCGGCCACGCGCGCCAGCGCCGCGTCCGCCTCGCCCAGGTCGGTCAGCGCCCCCGCGAGGTCGGTCCGCCGCAGCTTGGCCGCGGCGCGCGCGGCCAGCGCCTGGGCGCGCTGGTACGGGTAGCGGGAGAGCTCGAGGGCGGCGTCGGCGAACGCCTGGCCCTCGTCGCCGCTGGCAGCGAAGCGGCTGGCCAGCAGCAGCGCCTGGCGCTTGAGGGCGCCCTGGTGCCGGGGGGCGCCGGCGAGCGCGGAGATCACCTCGTCGATGCGCTCGCGGGCGTGGCGCAGGTCGGGGCCGTCGGACTCGCTGCGCAGCACGGTGTACGGCAGGCGCAGCGGCTGGGCCAGGCCGCGGCAGGCGTAGGCGGTGGCCAGGTGCAGGGTGCCGCGCAGCACGCGGAAGGTCGCGTCGGCGCCGGCCGCCGCGGCGTAGGCACGGAAGGTGGCGAGCGCGTGGGTGATGAGGAAGGTGGCCTCCTCGAAGTCGCCGGCGGCGAGCGCGGTGTAGGCCGACTCGTCGTCGAGCTTGGCGCGCCAGAACTCCCGCTCGGGGCCCTCGAGCTCGGCGGCCTCCAGCTGCTCGCGCGCCGCGGCGAAGTCGGCCTGCGAGGCCGGCAGGTCGCCGCGCAGGCGATGCAGCGTGCCGCGGCGCGCAAGGTAGCGCGCCTGCTCCTGCGCCAGCGCCTCGGAGCGCCCCGCGGCCTCGACCGCCGCGTCGAGGGCGGTCAGGGCGGCGTCGAAGCGCCCCAGCTTCAGGCAGACGTCGCCGCGCTGGAACGCCACCCGCGCCGCCACCAGGTCGTCGTCGGGGCTGGCGAGCTCGAAGGCGGCCAGCGCCTCCTCGAGCTCGCCGCGGTCCTTGGCGATCAGCCCCTCCCAGACCGTGGCCTTGGTGAGCGCCAGGCGCGCCTGGGCGCTGCGCTCGGGGCCGGGCAGGCGCGCCAGCTCGGTGCGCACCTCGTCGGCCACCAGCTGCGCGGCGGCGTCGAGCTCGCTGCGCCAGCGCATGATGCTGGCGCGCGCCAGCGCCGCCTCGGCGCGGATCAGGGGGTCGTCGGAGGGCGGGCTGGTGTCGAGCAGCACCTCGGCGCGGTCGAAGCGCCCCGCCAGCACCTCGCCCTCGGCGCGCTTGACCAGCGTCCAGGCGCGCAGGCTGGGGTCGGCGGAGGCGGCGCCGGTCTCGAAGGCGCGCACGGCGTCGGGGTGGTCGTAGGCGCCGAGGCGCACGTAGTGCGACGCCACCTCGCGCGCCACCAGGTCGAGCTCCGGCTGCCCCTGCAGCTCGGACGTGGCCGCTTGCCAGACGCGCCGCACCAGCGCGTGCGACACGGCGTAGCGCGACAGCCAGTCGGTGAGCTCGCGCCAGTCGCGCGACTCGAACAGGTGGTGCAGGTAGCGGGCGGCGGCCTCGCCGTCGGGCTCGACCTCGGCCGCCTCGCGGTAGGCGTCGGCGGCGGCGTGCTGCACGCGCCGGTAGTAGTCGGGGTCGGACTCGTGCAGCCGCGCCTGCAGCTCGCGCGTCAGCTGCCGCGAGAAGCTGCGGTACTGCTCGGGCTGGCCCGGCACGGCGTCGAGGAACGACAGCTCGAACGGCCCCAGCTCGCGCTTCAGGCCCTGCACCTGGCGCAGCACGCGGGCGTCGAAGGTGGGGAAGTCGGGCGGCGACAGCACCGCCAGCGCCGCCAGGAAGGCGCGCAGCTCGGGGTCGCCGGTGACCTCCACCAGGCGGCTCAGCTGCTCGATGTACTCCTCGCCGGCCGCGCCGCCGTCGGGCTGCGGCGAGCGCGCCTGCGCCAGCAGCGTGAGCGTGCGCAGCTCCTCGAACGAGCGCCCGGCGCGCTGGACGATGTCCTCCTGCTGCGTGGGCGACAGGTGCGGCACGCGCGCCTTCACGAAGCGCCGCGCGTCGGCGGCGGTGGGCGGCGTGAGGCGGATGGGGTCCTCGAACTGCCCCAGGCGCTGCATGGCGCGGGCGGGCAGGTCGGTCATGGTCACGAACAGCGCCACCTGCGGCTGCCGCGCCAGCGGCTCGAGCAGCGTGACCCACAGCCACTCGGGGGCGCCCACGCGCGGCACCTCGGGGGTGTTGAGGCGCAGCGGGGCCAGCCCGAGGCTGTCCTGGGCCGTGAGCCCCTGCGACACGTGCAGCAGCAGCACCAGCTTGTCCCGGCGCTGGCGCACGGCGTCGAGCAGCACGCGCACCACCTCGGCCTGGGCGTCGGCCTGCACCGCGAAGGCGCTGGCGGTGCCGATGCGCACCAGGCGCGACTCCATCACCTCGCTGGGCACGCCCAGGCTCACGCCCAGGCGCGTCAGCGAGGTGGCGAGGTCGACGGAGCCGAACTCTAGGCGCACGATGTCGTCGGCGCCGAAGCCGGCCAGCTCGAGCCCGTGCTGCACGTAGTCGGTGAGGAGCGTCTTGCCGGAGCCGGGGCGCCCGGTGACGAGCACCTTGGGCATCTCGCCGGCGCGGAGGCCGCCCAGCAGCGCCTTGTAGGCGCGGCGCTTGTCGCGGCCCATCAGCTGCAGCACCTCCTGCTCGGCGCTGGCGTTCGGCGAGATCAGCGCCTCCAGCTCGGGCATGCGGAGGGGCGGGCGGCCGGTCGAGCGCCACAGCTCGTCGAGGATGAGGAAGAGCGCGCGTTTGTCCGGCAGCCGGCCCTTGTCGCGGTAGATGATGTTGCGCACCACGTTCGGGTTGGCGCCGCGGGCCTCCATGGCGTGGCGCAGCCAGTTGATGCTGCCGACCATGCCGTGCTCGTCCCGCTTATGGCCGACGGCCTGGCGGACCTCCTCGAAGATGGGGCGCCAGGGGCTCCCCGCCTCGTTGCGGGTCTTGGTCATACCGGCAGTTTACCTGTCTACCAACGCGCAAGTACACAGCCAGGGACGGTGCTATGCTCGCCGCATGAGCCTGCTAGCCAAGGCCGCTTCCGGACAGCGTCTCACGCCCGACGAGGCCGTGGCCCTCTACGACCTCCCCCTCTTCGACCTGGCCGCCGCCGCCGACGCCGTCAGGCGCCAGCGCACCGACCCCGAGGTCGTCACCTACCTCATCGACCGCAACATCAACTACTCCAACGTCTGCTCGGTGGGCTGCTCCTTCTGCGGCTTCTACCGCACGCGCCGCCAGGCCGACGCCTACACCCTCAGCTACGAGCAGGTCTCCGACAAGGTGCGCGAGCTGGAGGCGGTCGGCGGCAGCCGCATCCTCATGCAGGGCGGCGTCAACCGCTACCTGCCGTTCGAGTGGTACCTCGACCTCCTGCGCCACCTCAAGGAGCACCACCCCAGCATCCGCATCGAGGCGTTCAGCCCCGAGGAGATCAAGGGCATGGCCAAGCTCACCGGCATGAGCAGCCGTGAGGTGCTGGTGGAGCTGCAGGCGGCGGGCCTCGACGGCCTGCCCGGCGGCGGCGGCGAGATGCTCGTCGACGAGGTGCGTCACGCTGCGCACATCTCGCCCGCGCGCATCTCGGCCGACGACTGGATCCGCATCATGGGCGAGGCGCAGGCGCTGGGGCTCTACACCACCGCCACCATGGTGATCGGCTTCGGTGAGACGCCGGCGCAGCGCGTCGCGAGCATGCTGCGCGTGCGCGAGCAGCAGGACCGCGCCCTGGCGAGCCACGGCAACGGCTTCTCGGCGTTCATCTCCTGGACGCTGCAGACCAGCGGCGTGCGCATCGACGGCAAGGTGCCGGGCGCCGGCGCCCACGAGTACCTCCAGAACGTGGCCGTCAGCCGCCTGCTGCTCGACAACGTGGTCAACTTCCAGGCCTCCTGGCCCACCATGGGCTACAAGGTCGCCCAGACGGCGCTGAGCTTCGGCTGCAACGACTTCGGCAGCACCATGCTCGAGGAGAACGTGGTGTCGCAGGCGGGCGCCAAGCACCGCGCCACCCCCGAGCACGAGATCGTGCGCCAGATCGTCGACGCTGGCTACCTGCCGGCGCAGCGCGACTCGCTCTACGGCATCGTCAAGGGCCCCGAGCAGGTCCTGGCCGAGTTCGCGCCCGTCCCCGTTCCGGAGCCGGGCGACGCGCCGCCCGCCGCTCCGGGCGCGCGCGCCGGCTGAGGTAGCCGGCATGCCGGTACGGCCGGTCGGCGAGGTGGTGGGCGCCCCGGGCGCGGAGCGCGTGCTGCTCCACGCCGAGGTGGTCTACGACGGCATCGGCCTGCCGCGCCCCGACGCGGCCGTGCTGCTGCAGGCGCGCGAGGGCGGCTACTGGCTGAGCGACGTCCGCGACCACGCGGCCACGGCGCGCACCTTCCCCGAGGCGCGCGCGGTCGACGGCGGCTTCGCCGTGTCGCCACCGGTCGTCAACGCCCACACCCACCTCGACCTCTCCGACATGGCCTTCGAGGCGTCGCCCTACGCGGCGTTCATGGAGCGCGTCATCGCCCACGGGCGCGCCGGCGGGCGCGGGCTGGCGGCCGCCGAGCGCGGCATCGCCGAGCTCAAGCGCCACGGCGTGACCGTGGTCGGCGACATCGTCACCGACCCGGCCGTGATGCGCCGGCTGCTCGAGGACCCCGACCTCACGGGCGTGGCCTACTGGGAGGTCATCGGCCTGCGTGACGAGGAGGCCGACGAGCGCTTCGAGGAGGCCCGGCGCCTGGTGGCGGGCTTCCGCGCCCTGGAGCGCCCCGGCGGGGTGCGGGTGGGGCTCAGCCCGCACACGCCGCACACCGTCGCGCCGCGCCTGCTCCAGCGCCTGGCGGCCTGGGCGCGCGTCGAGGGGCTGCCGCTGGCGATCCACGTGGCGGAGTCGCCGCTCGAGAACGACTTCCACCTGCACGGCCGCGGCGCCCTGGCGGAGTGGCTGGCGGCCTTCGGCGCCAGCGTCGCCCCGAGCGGCGTCTCGCCCGTGCGCTACCTGTACGACCTGGGGGTGCTCGAGGCCGCGCCCACGCTGGTGCACATGGTGAACGTAAGCGAGGAGGACGTGCGGCTGGTGGCGCGCGCCGGCTCGGTGGTGGTGCACTGCCCGCGCTCGAACGCCGCCCTGGGGTGCGGCACCTTCCCGTGGCAGCTGTACGCGAAGCACTCGGTGGAGGTGGCGTTCGGCACCGACTCGCGCGGCTCGAGCCCCGACCTCGACGTCACGCGCGAGGTGGCGGCCGCGCGCGAGGCGCACGGCGAGCGCGCCAACGTGCGCGCCCTGGTGCGCGCCGCGGTCAAGGGCGGTCACCGGGCGCTGGGGCTCATGCCGCCGCAGGTGCGTCGGGGCGGCGGCGCCGACGGCCTCGTCGTCTGGTGCTAGCCGCGCCGGGCGCGGGCGTGTCGACGGAGCGACACGACGCCGGCGCCGCCGCCCGGTAGATTGAGGGCCAGGAACCGCGCGCTCCCTGGCGCGCAGCGACTGGCGGCGCCGCACGGCGCCGGTCGTCCAGCGCACCCCCCGGCGCCGGACGCCACGGAGGCACCGGGAACGGGCCCCGAGAAGGAGCGGGAGATGTCCAACCTCATCGAGTTCACCGACGACAACTTCACGGAGGAGACCCAGTCGGGTCTCGTGCTCGTCGACTTCTGGGCGCCCTGGTGCGGGCCGTGCCGCGTGGTCGGCCCCATCATCGAGGAGCTGGCCCAGGAGTACGAGGGCAAGGTCAAGGTCGGCAAGCTCAACGTCGACGACCACATGGCCGTCGCCCAGAAGTTCCGTGTGATGAGCATCCCGACGGTGATCCTGTTCAAGGACTCGCAGGCCGTCGAGGTCATGATCGGCGCCCAGCCGAAGTCGGCGTACGAGGCGCGGCTCGCCAAGTACGTGCCGGTGGGCGCCTGAGCCGCCGGGCGACGCCCGCACCGGCCTGAACGCCGCGGGGCCCGCTGTGAGCAGCGGGCCCCGTCGCTTGGTGGCTCGGCGCCGGCGGCGCGCCTCAGCCGCCCGCCGTGCGCGCGACCCCGCGCGGCGTGATGCGCCAGGCGCCCTGCGGGAAGCGCGACGAGGTGAGCAGCAGCGTGTAGCTCGCGCCGTTCTCGGCGTCGTACTCCACCAGCGTGAGGGTGGCGCCCTCGGGGATGCGCGCGTCGACGAGCGGGGTGGTGGTGTAGGCCCCGAGCTCCAGGCGCCCGAGCTCCATGCGGTGGTAGATGACCTCGGCGGCGCGCTGCAGCTCGGCCACCACCGGGTCGTCGGTGTTGGCGCCGCCGAAGGCGCCGGGGGCGCAGGCCGCGAGCGGCAGCGCCAGCAGGGCCACGAGGAGCAGGGCGCGGAGGTCCAGCGAAGCGAGGCGTGCGTTCGACATGCCTGATGTTACGCGTCCGGCCCCCGCCTGTGCGTGAGCCACGCGTTAACCCTCCTCCTCCAGCACCGGCGCCAGCCCCATGCGCACCAGGTAGCGCTGCGAGCCGCGCTTCTGCTGGTAGCGCTGCACCAGCGCGAACATCTCGCGCTGCAGCGCCTTGGCGTCCTCGAAGTCGAGCGTCAGCTGGTCGCGCCACAAGGAGAGCACGGCGGGGGCGTCGGGGGCGAGGGTGGTGGCGTTGGCGTCGGGCGTGACCGCCGTCTGCACCTGCAGGCGGCCGCGCGCGTCGCGGTAGAAGCGCGTGCCCCAGGTGCCGAGGCGCTCGCTGCGCGTGCGCACCACGTTGCGGCGCAGCAGCCGCTCCCAGTAGGCGTCGCGCTCCGCCAGCGCGGCCTCCAGCGACTCGGCGTGAGTGGCTTCGAAGGGAACGAAGAAGACGTCTGCTACCGTGCGGTAGAGCTTGATCGGCCGCCCGGCGCGCTTGCGTTCCCCCACCACCTCGAGCAGTCCCAGCTCCAGGAAGCGCTGCACCCGCTTGAGAGTGGTGTTCGCCTTCTCGCCCGTCTCGCGCGCCGCCTCGGAGACGCTGAGCGTGCGGCCGAGGAAGGGGGCCAGATGCCGGAGGGTGGTCTGGTCGGTGAGCGCCTCGGCCGCCGCGGGGTCGCTGACGATGCGGGTGCGGCGCGCGGGCGCCCCCTCGGCGGGGGCCCCGGCGTCGGCGGGGGGCTTGAGCGCGGGTCGGCTACGGCTAGGTGATTCCTCGTCTGACACATCACCTAGAGTAGTCTCACACTGTGGTCAGAGGCGACCCTCCGGCGACCCCGGGGGGCGCGGCTTCGAGCGTGCTTCACCCACGAGAAGGAGACGAGGATGACTGATCGGCCCCAGAACCCCGACAGCTTCGGCGCGAGAGCGGTGCTGGACACCGGCTCCGGCGAGGCGTACTACTACCGCCTGGGCGCGTTGCAGGAGGCGGGCCTCGCGGACGTCGAGCGCATGCCGTACTCGATCCGCGTGCTGCTCGAGTCGCTGCTGCGCAACGAGGACGGCTTCCTGGTCACCAAGGACGACGTCGAGCGCCTCGCCGCCTACGACCCGAAGCAGCGCTACCAGGACGAGATCCCCTTCATGCCGGCGCGCGTCATCCTGCAGGACTTCACCGGCGTGCCCGCGGTGGTGGACCTGGCCGCGCTGCGCAGCGCCATGAAGCGCCTGGGCGGCGACCCCGAGCTCATCAACCCCCACGTGCCCGTGGACCTGGTGATCGACCATTCGGTGCAGGTCGACGAGTACGACAACCCGCTGGCGCTGCTGCGCAACTCCAGCATCGAGTTCGAGCGCAACCGCGAGCGCTACGAGTTCCTGCGCTGGGGCCAGGCGGCGTTCCGCAACTTCAACGTGGTGCCGCCCGCCTCGGGCATCGTGCACCAGGTCAACCTCGAGTACCTGGCGCGCGGCGTGCTCAGCAAGGAGCACGGCGACATGGAGGTCGTGTACCCCGACTCGCTCGTGGGCACCGACAGCCACACCACCATGATCAACGGCCTGGGCGTGCTGGGCTGGGGCGTCGGCGGCATCGAGGCCGAGGCGGTCATGCTCGGCCAGCCCTACTACATGGTCATCCCCGAGGTCGTCGGCTTCCGCATGACCGGCCGCCTGCCCGAGGGCGCCACCGCCACCGACCTGGTCCTGACCGTCACCGAGATGCTGCGCCAGAAGGGCGTGGTGGGCCGCTTCGTGGAGTTCTTCGGCCCCGGCGTCTCCAGCATGACGGTGCCCGACCGCGCCACCCTCGGCAACATGGCGCCCGAGTACGGCGCCACCGTGGGCTTCTTCCCGGTCGACGCCGAGACGCTGCGCTACATGCGCCAGACCGGCCGCCTGCCCGACGAGATCGAGGCGCTCGAGCGCTACTCGCGCGCCAACCACCTGTTCCGCGAGGACGACTCGCCCGAGCCGGAGTTCAGCGACGTCATCGAGCTCGACCTGTCCACGGTCGTGCCCAGCGTCGCCGGCCCCAAGCGCCCGCAGGACCGCATCGACCTCTCCGACATGCAGCGCCAGTTCCGCCACGACCTGCGCGCGCCCGTCGAGCAGCGCGGCTTCGCCCTCTCCGACGAGGAGGTGGCGCGCACCAGCCGCCTGAGCTTCAAGGGGGTCGAGAAGGACCTCACCCACGGCGACGTGGTGATCGCCGCCATCACCTCCTGCACCAACACCAGCAACCCCTCGGTGATGCTGGCCGCCGGCCTGGTGGCCAAGAAGGCCGCCGAGCGCGGCATGAAGGCCAAGCCGTGGGTCAAGACCAGCCTGGCGCCCGGCTCCAAGGTCGTCACCGAGTACCTGCAGGACACGGGCCTGCTGCCCTACCTCGAGCAGGTCGGCTTCTACGTGGTGGGCTACGGCTGCACCACATGCATCGGCAACTCGGGCCCGCTGCCGCCCGCGGTGGTCAAGGCCATCCACGAGGGCGACCTGGTGGCCGCCTCGGTCCTGTCGGGCAACCGCAACTTCGAGGGGCGCATCAACCCCGACGTCAAGGCCAACTACCTCGCCAGCCCGCCCCTGGTGGTGGCGTACGCGCTGGCCGGCACCGTCGACATCGACATCGTCAACGAGCCGCTGGGCGAGGACGCCGACGGCGACCCCGTCTACCTGAGGGACCTGTGGCCCACCTACGAGGACGTCACCGAGCTCCTCGAGGCGGCCATGAACCCCGAGACCTTCCGGCGCATGTACGACGGCATCGAGCGCTCGAACGAGCAGTGGAACGCCATCCCGGTCAAGGGCGGGCAGCTGTTCGAGTGGGACGAGGGGTCGACCTACATCCAGGAGCCGCCGTTCTTCATCGACATGCCCGAGACGCCCAGCCCCATCCAGCCGATCGAGGGCGCGCGCGTGCTGGTGAAGGTCGGCGACTCCGTCACCACCGACCACATCTCGCCGGCCGGCGCCATCGCCGCCAACGCCCCCGCGGGCGAGTACCTGCTCGAGAAGGGCGTGGAGAAGAAGGACTTCAACTCCTACGGCTCGCGCCGCGGCAACGACCGCGTCATGACGCGCGGCACCTTCGCCAACATCCGCCTCAAGAACCAGCTGGCGCCGGGCACCGAGGGCGGCTACACCACCGACTTCACCACCGGCGAGGTCAGCACCATCTACGCCGCCAGCCGCAACTACATCGCCAAGCAGATCCCCACCATCGTGCTGGCGGGCCACGACTACGGCATGGGCTCGAGCCGCGACTGGGCTGCCAAGGGCACCTACCTGCTGGGCGTGAAGGCCGTGATCGCCCAGAGCTTCGAGCGCATCCACCGCTCCAACCTGGTGGGCATGGGCGTGCTGCCGCTGCAGTTCCTCGAGGGCCAGGACCCCGAGAGCCTCGGGCTCGACGGCACCGAGACCTTCACCATCCACGTCGCCGACGACGTGCAGCCGCGCCAGACGCTGGCGGTCACGGCCACCAAGGCCGACGGCAGCACGGTCGAGTTCGAGGTGGTCAGCCGCCTCGACACCCCGGTCGAGGTGCAGTACTACCGCAACGGCGGCATCCTGCACACGGTGCTGCGCAGCATGCGCGAGGGCAAGGCCGCCACGGCCTGAGGTTGGCCTTCGCGCTTGACGGGCAGGGGGCGCCCCGCCCCGGCCGGCCCGCGGTCCACCAGCGACCGCGGGCCGCGCTGTCTCCGCCGGCGAGGGTTTTCCCGCTGCGCCGCGTCGGCGACCTGTTTATACTCGCGCCATGCGCGGTCTCCTCACCTTCCTCATCATCCTGGCCGTGGTGTTCTTCGCCGTAGGGGAGACGCGCGGCTGGTACCTCGGCGTCCCCACGCAGACGCCCGTCTTCGTCTACAAGAAGGACCACGCCGCCGACACGAGCCGGCGCACGGTCACCCGCACCGACATGCCCGTCACCTTCAGGGGCGAGGTGCGGCGCGGCAGCGTGTCGCTGCAGGTGCGCTACCAGCGGCCCAGCAGCTTCCAGACCGGGCAGGGCGCGGGCGCCGAGCAGGTGGTGTTCGAGCAGACCTGGCACCAGGGCCAGCGCATCGCCTTCGACCGGCTGTTCGAGCGCGGCGGCGGCGTCTACACCGTGACGGTCACCTACCGCGACGCCACCGGCCTGTTCCGCCTCGAGATGCCCAACGGCGTCGACCTCTAGGGTCTCAGCCCTTGCGGCGCAGCGCCGCCAGCGCGTCCCACTGCTCCGGCGTCACGCGCTCTAGCAGGTTGAACTCGCCGGCGTTGCCCGCCGACATGCCGCCGTCGATGTAGATCAGGTCGCCGCTCACGAAGCCGGCGTGGTCGGAGAGCAGGTAGGCGGCCAGGTTGGCCAGTTCCGCGTGCTCGCCCACGCGCCCCAGCGGCACGCGGCTCTCGAACAGCGCCTCGATCTCGGGGGTGGGCATCAGCCGGCTCCACGCTCCCTCGGTGGGGAAGGGGCCGGGCGCGATGGCGTTCAAGCGGATGCCGTAGCGCCCCCACTCGCCCGCCAGCGAGCGCATCAGGTTCACCACCCCCGCCTTCGCCACCGCCGACGGCACCACGTAGCCCGAGCCGCGCTCGGCGTAGGCGGCGGCGATCGACAGCACCACGCCCGGCTGGCCGCGCGCGATCCAGCGCTTGCCGAGCTCCAGCGTGGCGTACACGGTGCCGTGCAGCACGATGCCCAGCACGGCGTCGAAGGCGCGGTGCGACAGGCGCTCGGTGGGGGAGATGAAGTTGCCGGCGGCGTTGTTGACGAGCGCGTCCACGCGGCCGAACGCCGCCTCGGCGGCGTCGAGCGTGGCGCTCACCGCCTCGGGGTCGCGCACGTCGAGCTGCAGCGGCAGCACCTCGCCGCCGGTGGCGGCGCGAAGCTCGGCGGCGACCTGCTCCAGCAGCTCGAGGCGCCGGCTGGCGATCACCACCCGCGCTCCCAGCTCGAGGAAGCGCCGGCTCATGGAGAGCCCGAGGCCGCTGCCGCCACCCGTCACGAGGACGACCTTCTCCTTCAGCAGATCGGTTGTGAACATGCACCATGTTCGCACGCCCCGCGCCTGTGGGGTTTGTAGCTGGTCGCCGCGCGGGGCACGGGCGATACTGGGCCGGACATGCCGCGCCGTACCCTCCTGCGTCGACTCCTGCCCGCCCTCCTGTTCCTGGCGCTCGCCGCCGCTCACGCCCAGGGCCTCGAGCCCATCAACCGCCAGGTGCGCGTCCTGCTGGCGCTCGCGCCCAGCGTCGAGGTGGGGGCCACCGGCCCGCACCGCGGCGCGGTCGACGGCCGCCCGCGCTTCGCCACCCCCGCCCCGCTCAGCTGGCCGGTGACGGCCTCGGGCGGCCTGCTCTACGTCGACGGCGTGGCGGTCGGCGCGCGCCTGCTGCTGGAGGCCGAGGGGGAGGAGAGCTACCTGCGCGTGAACGGCAACCGCTACCGCGGCGCCGTGCGCTTGAGCGCCGTCGAGGACGAGGTCGAGGTCGTCAACGTGCTCGACATCGAGTCGTACCTGCGCGGGGTGGTGCCCTCCGAGATGTCGGCCTCCTGGCCGCTCGAGGCGCTCAAGGCGCAGGCGGTGGCGGCGCGCAGCTACACCCTCACCTCGCTCGACCCCGGCGGGCGCTACGACCTGTGCGCCACCGTCGAGTGCCAGGTCTACCGCGGGGTCGAGGTCGAGCACCCGCGCACCGACGCCGCCGTCGCCGCCACCGCCGGCGTGGTGGTGACCTACGCTGGCAGCATGGCGCGCACCTACTACCACGCCGACTCGGGCGGCATGCTGGCGTCGAGCCAGGAGGTGTGGGGCGCGGCGCTGCCCTACCTGGTGGCGCGCGCCGACACCCCCGCCACCACGCCCCACCGCGCCTGGGTCACCCGCCTCGACGCCGCCACCGTGTCGAGCAGCCTGGAGGCGGCGGGCCTGGGGGTCGGCACGGCGCAGTCGCTGCGCGTGCTGCGCCTCAGCGAGTCGGGGCGCGTGACCGAGCTCGAGGTCAGCGGCACCGCCGGCACGCGCGTGCTGCGCGGCAGCACCCTCACCCGCCTGGCGCGCTCCTGGGGCCTGAAGTCCACGCGCTTCACGGTGCAGGGCGGCCTCACGGTGCGCGGCGACGGCTGGGGCCACGGCGTGGGCATGAGCCAGTACGGCGCACGCGCCCTGGCGCTGGCCGGCTACGACTACAGCCGCATCCTGGCCTACTACTACCCCTCGACGTCGCTCACGCTGTTCGTGGCCGACGGGCGCTGAGGCGGCGCGTGGCAGCCGCCGCCGGCCCTGAGCGAGGCGAGGCGTGAACTACGCTGCGCTGCTCGGCGTGCTGGCCGCCGCCACCTTCACCCTGCCGCTCCTGGCGCGGCTGGCCGAGGCGCTGGGGCTGCACCGCAACGCCGGGGTGGCGGTGAGCCTGCTGGTGGCGGGGCTGACCGCCGTGGGCTGGTACGTGCGCGCCAGCCGGGTGCGGGCGCGGCCGACCGAACGGGCGGACGGCGCCCATGCGGGTAGACTGGGTAGCGGGCTCGTCCTCGAGCCCCCGGAGGAGGACGATGCGGGCCTACAAGGGCATCGTTAGGCACGGCAAGGTGGAGCTGGCCGAGGGCGTGAACCTGCCCGAAGGGGCGCACGTGACGGTCACCGTCGGCGAGGCGGAGCTGATCCGCGCCAGCCTCGCGGCCGCCCTGCGCCGCCGCACCACGCGCCGCGCCAACCCCATCCCCGCCTACCGCGGGCGGCTCAGCCGCAGCGCTTGAGCGCCGAGCGCCGCCTCACCCTGGTCCCCACCCCGGTGGGCAACCTGGGCGACGTCACCCAGCGCGCGCTCGAGGTGCTGGCGCTCGCCGACGTGGTCGCCGCCGAGGACACCCGCCACAGCCGCGCGCTGCTCGACCGCTACGGCATCGAGGCCCAGCTCGAGCGCCTCGACGCGCACACCATGGAGGCGCGGGCGCCCGGCCTGCTCGAGCGCTACCCGCACGTGGCCTACGTGACCGACGCGGGCACCCCCGGCATCAGCGACCCCGGCGGCGACCTGGTGCGCATCGCCCTGGAGCTCGGGGTGGCGGTCGAGGTGCTGCCCGGCGCCACCGCCTTCGTGCCCGCCCTCGTCGAGTCGGGCCTGCCCACCGCGCGCTTCACCTTCGAGGGCTTCCTGCCGCGCAAGGGCGGCGAGCGCAAGCGTCGCCTGGAGGCGATCGCCGCGGCCACCGCCACCAGCGTGCTCTACGAGTCGCCCAACCGCCTCGCCGCCACGCTGGCGGACCTGGCCGCCGCCTGCGGCGAAGCGCGCGCCGCCAGCGTCAGCCGCGAGCTCAGCAAGCTGCACCACGAGACGCGCCGCGGCAGCCTCGAGGCGCTCGCCGCCCACTTCGCGGCCACCCCGCCGCGCGGCGAGATCGTGGTGGTGGTGGGCCCGGCGCCGCAGCCCGACGCGGGCGAGCAGGCCGCCGACCTGGCGCTGACGGCTGAGCGACTAGCCGGGGCGGGCGTTCGCGGTAGGCTCTTACGCGACGCGTTGAGCGCCCTGGGCGCCCCCAGGAACGAGGCGTACCGCCTGGCGCTCGACCACCCGGACGACGCGGGCGGGCCCGAGTAGGCGCCGCGCCGTGGCGCGGCCATGCTTCGTGGCCGCTGGAGTCGAGCACCGAGCTCGGGAGCGCCTGCCCATGACGACCGTTACCCCCCACACCCGACCCGCAGCGGCCCCCGAGGGCGCCGAACGCCCGAGCGCCGGCGAGCGCCTGCTAGGCCTGGCCAGCGTGGCGCGCCTGGCGCTGTTCGCGCGCCACGAGGGGCCCGCCGTGCTCCTCACCACCGAGGCGCGCCTGCCGCTCTACTCCGACACGCACGTCTTCGGCGCCCTGCGCAGCGTGGACCCGGGCCTCCCCGACTGGCACGAGAAGCGCGACAAGGTGGTGCTCAGCCTGGAGCGCGCCGTGGCGGCCTTCCCCCGGAGCCCCGAGCGCTACGCCCTCGAGCTCGTGAAGGGCCGCGACTACCGCCGCGACGAGCTGCTGACGCGGCTGGTGGAGTACGGCTTCGAGCGCGACGAGGCGCCCGGCTTCGTGGTGCGCGGCGACACCGTGGTGCTCTACCCCGAGGCCGCCCCCAGCGAGGACGCCGAGCCCGAGGGCGCGGTGCGCCTGGAGTTCTTCGGCGACGAGCTCGACACGCTTACCGTCGACGGCGCCGAGCAGGAGCGCTACGTGCTGGCGCCGCGCACCCTCGAGAACCTGGAGCGCGACGAGTGGACGGCGCGCCTGCTCGAGCTGCTGCCGGGGCCGGTGTTCCTCGACGCCCCCGAGCTCTACCCCGGCGAGCTCGGCGAGGAGCAGGCGGCGTGGCTGTGGGAGCACCTGGCCGCCCGCGAGGCGGTGTCGTTCGGCCGCGACCCGCTGCCCTTGAGCGAGCGCGCGCCGGCGCTCGAGCCGCTGGGCTACTACCGCGGCAAGCTCTCCGACTTCGCCGCCGACGTGCACATGTGGCTCAACGACGGCTACTCGGTGCAGCTGCTGCTGAGGTTCGAGCGCACCGGGCGCTACCTGCGCGAGCGGGTCATCGAGGCGGTCGAGTCGCACTGGCGCAACCGCGTGGAGGCCCACCCGGGCCAGGTGTCGCTGGTGCTGGCGCGCGGTGCGCAGGGCGGCTACAAGGACGACGCCCGCATGGAGGTCGTGCTCACCGAGGACGTGCTGTACGGCTACCAGGGCGACCGCAAGCCGCGCAAGCTCGCCGGCAAGCGCGTCCACGACGCCTCGCAGCTCACCGTCGGCGACTACCTGATCCACCCCGACCACGGCATCGGCCGCTTCATGGGCCTGGAGCCGCGCCAGGTGGTGGGCGTCACGCGCGACTACCTGAAGCTGCACTACGCCGGCGAGGGCAAGCTCTACCTGCCCGTCGAGCTGCTGCCGCTGCTGCGGCGCCACCCGGGCACCACCGACGACCCGCCGCGCCTCTCCACGCTCGGCACCAACGAGTGGGCGCGCGCCCGCGAGAAGGCGCGCGCCAGCGCCGAGGAGCTGGCGGCCGAGCTCATCAAGACCTACGCCCAGCGCCAGGTCAGCGAGGGCCGGCCGTTCCCGCCGCAGCCCGAGTGGGACGTGCTCATCGAGCAGAACTGCCCCTTCACCCTCACCCCCGACCAGGCGCAGGCCGTGCGCGACGTGCACGCCGACATGGAGCGCCCCGTGCCCATGGACCGCCTGGTGTCGGGCGACGTGGGCTTCGGCAAGACCGAGGTGGCGATCCGCGCCGCCCACCGCGCGCTCGGCCACGCCACGCAGGTGGCGGTGCTGGTGCCCACCACGGTGCTGGCGCGCCAGCACTACGAGACCTTCCGGGAGCGCTTCGCGGGGCTGCCGGTGCGCGTCGAGATGCTGTCGCGCTTCACCTCCGACGCCGCGGCGCGCGAGGTGCTCAAGGGCCTGAAGGAAGGCACCGTCGACGTGGTGGTGGGTACCCACCGCCTGCTCAACGAGGGCATCGTCTACAAGGACCTGGGGCTGCTGATCGTCGACGAGGAGCACCGCTTCGGCGTGGGCCAGAAGGAGCGCCTCAAGGGCCTGAAGGCCAACCTCGACGTGCTGTCGCTGTCGGCCACGCCCATCCCGCGCACGCTCTACATGAGCCTGGTGGGCCTGCGCGACGTGTCGCAGATCAGCACCGCCCCCGAGGGGCGCAAGCCGATCCAGACGGTGCTGCAGCCGTACGACCCGCTGGTGGCGCGCGAGGCGATCCTCACCGAGCTGGAGCGCGGCGGCAAGGTGTTCTACATCCACGACCGCATCGGCTCGATGGGCCTGCGCGCCCGCACCCTCGGCCAGCTCGTGCCCGAGGCGCGCGTGGGCGTGGCGCACGGCCAGATGCACGAGGCCGAGCTCGAGGAGATCATGATCGGCTTCGAGGAGGGCGCCTACGACGTGCTGCTCTCCACCACCATCGTGGAGTCGGGCCTCGACATCACCGGCGCCAACACCCTGATCATCGAGCGCGCCGACCGCCTGGGGCTGGCGCAGCTCTACCAGCTGCGCGGGCGCGTAGGCAGGCGCCAGACCGAGGCGTGGGCCTACATGTTCTACCCGGGCCGCCTCACCGAGCAGGCGCAGCGGCGCCTCTACGCCATCGCCGAGCTGAACGACCTGGGCTCGGGCCACCTGCTGGCCGAGAAGGACATGGAGATCCGCGGGGTCGGCAACCTGCTGGGCCCCGAGCAGCACGGCAACATCAGCGCCGTGTCGCTAGAGGTGTACACCGAGATGCTGGCCGAGGAGATCGCCAAGCTGAAGGGCGAGCAGCGCGCCAAGGAGCTGCCCCAGGTGACCGTCGACCTCGACGTCGACGCGCGCCTCAGCCCCACCTACATCCAGGACGACGCCGTGCGCATCAACTACTACGGGCGTCTGGCCGAGACCGTCAACCTCGCCGAGGTGAGCCACGTGGCGCGCGAGATGCGCGAGGCGTTCGGGCCGTTCCCGCCCGAGGTGAAGGCGTTCGTGGAGCTGGCGCGGCTGCGGCTGCTGGCCGGCGCCAAGGGCGTGGCGACCATCAAGGAGCACATGACCGACGTGCAGCTGTCGTTCGACGTCGCGCTCGAGACCATCGACTACGACGCCAAGCGCGTGAAGGGCCTGCCGTTCTCCGTCGAGCCCACCACCTACCCGCCCGGCTTCAGCATCAAGAAGCGCGGCCTCAAGGCCTCCGAGCTGGTGGGGGCGGTCATCGAGCTGCTCTACCTGGTGGGCTGACGGCGGCGCCGCGAGCCCGAAAGGAAGCGCCCCGTGGGTGATCCCACGGGGCGCTGTCGTTAGCGCAGGTTCTGCTTAGAAGTGGTAGTTGAAGCCGAGGCGGCCCACGACGCCGAAGCGGAAGGGGCTCAGCGAGAAGGAGGGGCCGACCTCCATGAAGACGCCGCCCTGGGGGAGGCCCGCGTCGGCGAGGCCGAACTCGCCGCCGATGATGGCGTTCACGGCGACGTCCACGCCCGTGCCGATGCCGAGGCCCACGCCGCCACCGGCGTAGACGTCGATGGGAGCGGTACCCATGTCGACCGGGAGGTCGTAGAGGGCGTCGACGCCGAGCGCGAAGCCGCTACCGATGTAGTTGTAGCCGGCGTTGATGCGCAGCGAGAGATCGGGGGAGATGTCCTCGATACCGAAGTGCAGAGCGGCCCCCGGGTACCCGACGCTGAAGCCGGCCCAGTAACCACCCTGTGCGAAAGCGGAACCGGCACCGAGGGCGGCGACGGCGATCAGGGCAACCAGAAACTTGCGCATGCAAACCCTCCAAACCGAATACTGAGAAGACTCACTTTCTCCTCGTCTGCCCGGTTATATCACGCGCCTATCGGGCCGACAAGTCGGCGTTTTCACTGTAGAGCGATGAACATCGCATTTCTAGACAACCGTCACGCGCCTCACGGGCCCCCCAGGACCCCCGTGCCGGCACCCGAGAACGGGCGGCTCAGTCGGCGTCGCGGGAGCCGAACAGCTCGGCGGCGCGCCGCCCGGCGTCGCGCTCCAGCGGCGTGGCGCGGTTGCAGGGCGGCAGCTCGCCGCCGTGGGCGGCGCGGTAGGCGGCCAGCAGCTCGGCCTCCTCGGCCTGCGGCACGCGGCTGTAGCGGTAGCGCCAGTAGACGGCGCGCTCCGCCACGCAGCCGCGCTTCGCGAGGTGCTGGCGCAGCCGGTTGGGCACGTCGGTGGCCGACTGGCCGATGTAGACCACGCGCTTGTCGGCGTCGGCGAGCTCGTAGACGCCCGGCATGGCGTCGCGGCCGCGCGGGGCGGGCAGGCGCGCCAGCGAGCGCCACCTGGCGGCGATGCTCAAGGCTCGTAGCCGAGCTCGCGCAGGGCCTCGCGGTCCTGGCGCCAGTCGGCGCGCACGACCACCTCGAGCTCGAGGTAGACGCGTTCCTGCAGGAAGACCTCGAGCTGCTTGCGCGCCATCTTGCCGATCTCCTTGATCATGGCGCCGCCCTTGCCGATGACGATGCGGCGGTGGCCGCTCTTCTCGACCCAGATCTCGGCGGTGATGACGATCGGGCGCCCCTCCTCCTCGGGCTCCTGCCACTCCACCACCTGCACCGCCACGCTGTAGGGCAGCTCCTCGCGCAGGTGGATCATGGCGGCCTCGCGGATGAGCTCGCCCGCCCACTCCTCGCGCGTCTGGTCGGAGCGGATGTCGGTGGGGAAGAAGAACGGCCCCTCCTCGAGGCGGTCGAGCAGGTCGTCGCGCAGGGCGTACACGGCGGCCGGGTCGTTGAGCGCCGAGATGGCCAGCGCCCGCTCGGCGTGCGGCGCCAGGTCCTTGTAGAGCTGCAGCGCCTCCTCGGGGTACTTGGCGGCGTCGACCTTGTTGCCGACCAGGATGACGGGCGTGTCGCGCAGGTCGCCGATCAGGCGCGCCACCAGCTTGTCCTCGTCGTTGGGCGGGCGCCTCAGGTCGACGACCCACAGCACGGCGTCGACGTCCACCAGCGCGTCGCGCACCGAGCGGTGCATGGCCTGGTCGAGCGCCGACTTGCCGCTGCGGTGGAAGCCGGGGGTGTCGACGAAGACGAGCTGCCGCCCCTCCTGCGTGTAGACGCCGCGCACGCCGCGGCGGGTGGTCTGGGGCTTGGGGGTGATGGGCGCGACCTTCACCCCGAGCATGGTGTTCAGGAGCGTCGACTTGCCCACGTTCGGCTTGCCGACGATGGCGACGAAGCCGGAGCGGGTGGGCTCTGCGCCCGCCGCCTGGCCCTCCGCCGGGCTGACCTCGCCCGGCATGGCGCCGTCGTTGTCTCGTTCTGCTGTCACGCGATGGTCCTCTCGGGTCGGGGAGCGCCTCGGCCGAGGCGCCCGACGCTGATGGCTATGTTAGCCGGTCGCTCGGCGCGTCGCCGCGTCGGGCGGCCAGGCGGTAGCAGGGGTAGGCGAGCAGCGCCAGGAGCGTCAGGCCGGTGGCCAGCGCCACGGGCCCGTGCTCGGCGAAGCCGCCGATGAGGGCGCCCAGCGCCGTGCCGAGCGCGAGCTGCGCGAAGCCCAGCAGCCCCGAGGCGATGCCGGCGCGCTCCTCGTGGGGGTCGAGGGCCATGGTGGTCCCGTTGCCCATGATGAACGAGAAGCAGGCGAAGAACGCCGACACGGAGACCACGAACGTCACGAGCGTGAGCGCGCCCAGGAGCGCCTGCACCAGCATGAGCGCCCCCACCACCAGGAAGGCGGGCAGCGCCACGCCCACCACCTGCACCGGTTCGTAGCGCCGCAGCAGGCGCGCGTTGACGGGCTGCGTCACGAACGAGGTGGCGGCCACCACGGCGAACACCAGCGCGAAGCCGCTCTCGTCGAGGCCGAACCAGCCGATGTAGAGCGCCGAGGCCGACAGCAGGTAGGCCATCAGCCCGGCGTAGGTGAAGGTCATGAACAGCAGCGACCAGGCCGAGCGCGGGTCGCCGGCGACGCGGACGGCGTTGCGCCACACGCCGCCGAGCCTGAGGGCGTCGGGGTCGGGGCGCGCCAGCGTCTCGGGCAGCGCCAGCAGCACCAGCGCGATCAGCGCCACCGCCACCAGCAGCAGGAACACGAAGATCAGCTCCCAGTTGCCGAGCCTGAGCATCAGCGCGCCGATGGCGGGCGCCAGCAGCGGCGCGGCCGAGAAGACGATCATGGCGTAGGAGAGCATGCGACCGAGCTCGGCGCCGGCGTAGAGGTCGCGCAGCACCGCCCGCGAGAGGATGGGGCCCGCCGCCGAGCCCAGCCCCTGCACGAAGCGGCCCGCCAGCAGCCACCCCAGGCTGGGCGCCGCCAGGCACGCCACCGAGCCGGCCAGGTAGACGAGCAGGCCGCCCACCAGCACCGGGCGGCGCCCGAAGCGGTCGGCCAGCGAGCCGATCAGGAACTGCGGCAGGGCGTAGCCGAGCATGAAGACGCTCACGACCTGCTGGATGGTGGCGTCGCTGACCCCGAAGGCGCGCGCCATGGTGGGGAAGGCCGGCAGCATCACGTCGGTGGCGAGCGCCGACACGGTCATCAGCGAGCCGACCACCAGCAGCAGCGCGAGGGGCGAGATGGAAGGCGCGGCGCCCGCGCTGGCGCGCGCCGCGGCCTGGCCCTCCCTGATCGCTCCCATCCGTCGATGCCCCTCCTGAGACCGAGACGCGGCCTGCGCGCCTAAAGCGAACCCGCCCGAGCGGATCGGGCGGGTTCCTGCGTCCGTGACGCTTGTTTGGTTGCGGGGACAGGATTTGAACCTGTGACCTTCGGGTTATGAGCCCGACGAGCTACCAGACTGCTCCACCCCGCGTCGCATCGGACGCAAAAAGAAGTGTAACCCTGGCGAGCGCGGGGTGTCAAGGTTCGGCGATGCGGGCTCAGGCTCCGATGCCGCGTTCCAGCACCAGCGGCATGACCGCGCCCTCGTCGCCCACCGCGTAGGCCTCCGTCAGCAGGCGCTGGGCCGCCTCGAGGCCGCGGCCGCCACGGTGGTAGAGGGTGGCGAGCGGCTCGCCGGCGCTCACCGGCTCGCCGACCTTGGCGTGGAGCTCGGCCCCCACCCCCATGTCGATCGCCTCGCCCTTGCGGCTGCGGCCCCCGCCCAGCACGCCCACGGCGCGCCCCACGGCCAGCGCGTCGAGGCGCGAGACCACCCCGCCGCGCGCGGCGCGCAGCTGCCAGCGGTCGGGCGCACGCTCCAGCGCGCCCAGCGCGCGCGGGTCGCCGCCCTGGGCCGCCACCCAGCGCTCGAAGCGCTCGTAGGCGCGGCCGCTGCCGATGGCGTCCTCGAGCTCGGCGCGCCCGTGTGGCAGCCCGGCGGCCGCCAGCACCTCGCCCGCCAGCACGAGGCAGAGCTCCCGCAGGTCGTCGGGGCCCTCGCCGCGCAGGCAGCGCACGGCCTCCTCGACCTCGATGGCGTTGCCGACCGTGCGCCCGAGCGGCGCCGACATGTCGGACAGCACCGCGCGCACCTCGCGCCCGGCGTGGCCGCCGATGGCGGTCATGGCGCGCGCCAGCTCGCGCGCCTCCTCGAGCGTCTTCATGAAGGCGCCGGCGCCCACCTTGACGTCGAGCACGATGGCGTTGGCGCCGCCCGCCAGCTTCTTGCTCATGATCGACGAGGCGATGAGCGGCAGCGACTCGACGGTGCCGGTGGCGTCGCGTAGCGCGTACAGCAGGCCGTCGGCGGGCGCCAGGTCCTTCGACTGGCCCGTCACCACCACCCCCACCGCGCGCGCCTGCGCCAGGAACTCCTCGTCGGAGAGGCTCGAGCGGAAGCCGGGGATGCTCTCGAGCTTGTCGACGGTGCCGCCGGTGTGGCCCAGGCCGCGGCCGCTCATCTTGGCCACCGTGCCGCCCATGGCGGCCAGCAGCGGCGCCAGCACCAGCGTGGTCTTGTCGCCGACGCCGCCGGTGGAGTGCTTGTCGACGGTGTGCGGCAGCCCCGACAGGTCGAGCATGTCGCCGGAGCGCGCCATCGCCTGGGTGAGGGCGGCCGTCTCGGCGTCGGTCATGCCGCGCCAGCAGACGGCCATCAGCCAGGCCGCCACCTGGTAGTCGGGCACCTCGCCGGCCACGTAGGCGTCGATGAAGCGCGTGAGCTCGGCCGGGGCGTGCTCCTGGCCGGCGCGCTTGGCGAGGATCAGGTCGACCGGTCGGAGTGGGTCCATGGCTGATGCTACCGGACCGTCTAGCGTTCCGCGAGCGCCCGGCGCGCCTCGGCCGCCTCGTCCCAGGCCAGCGTCTCGTGGGCGCGCTCCAGGGCGCGCTCGTGGCCCTTGCCCGCCAGCAGCACCACGTCGTCCGCGCCGGCGGCGGCCACGGCGCGCCGGATGGCGCGCGCGCGGTCGGGCTCGCGCACGAAGTCGGCGCCCTCCACCCCGCCGGCGGCGGCGGCGCCGGCGGCCATGGCGGCCAGGATGGCGTCGACGCTCTCGGAGCGGCTGTCCTCCTCGGTGAGCACCGCCAGGTCGGCGCCGCGCACCGCCGCCGCCCCCAGCGGGCCGCGCTTGCCGGGGTCGCGCTCGCCTGCCGAGCCGACGACCACGATCACGCGGCTGCCCGGGCGCCTCACGGCCTCGAGCGCCTTGGCCAGGGCGGGGGCGGTGTGGGCGAAGTCGACGATCACGGTGGGGCGCGTGCCCACCACCTGCATGCGCCCGGGCACGCCCGGGAAGCTCGCCAGGCGCTCGGCCGCCGCCGCCGGCGCCAGCCCCTCGGCCACCGCGGCGGCCACCGCGGCGGCGGCGTTGTGGGCGTTGTAGCGCCCCACCAGCGGCAGGCGCGCCGCCAGGCGCTCGCCGTGCACGTCGAGCTCGAGCGCCAGGCCGGCGGCCTCCGGCGTCACGCTCAGCAGGCGCACGTCGGCGCGCGCGTGCTCGCCGTAGGCCACGTGCGCCGGCGCGGCCGCGGCCAGGTAGGCGTAGGCGGCGTCGTCGCGGTTCAGCACGCTCAGCGGGGCGCGACGCATCAGCGTGGCCTTGGCCTCGCGGTACGCCTCGAGCGTGCCGTGGTGGTCGAGGTGCTCGGGCGCGAGGTTGGTGAACACCCCCAGGGCGTAGCTCACGGCGTCGAGGCGGTGCTGGGCGAAGCCGTGCGAGCTCGACTCGAGCACCGCGTGGCTGGCGCCGGCGGCGGCGAAGCGCGCCAGCAGCGCCTGCACCTCGGTGGCCTCGGGGGTGGTGAAGTGCCCCTCCTCGGGCGGCAGCTCGCGCGCGCCCAGGTAGGCGGCCGCCGTGCTCGACAGCCCCGCCTCGTAGCGCGCCAGCAGCAGCCAGTGCAGCAGGTAGCTGGTGGTGGTCTTGCCGTCGGTGCCGGTCACGCCCAGCACGCGCAGGCGCTCGCTGGGGTGGCGGTGGAGGGCGGCCGCCAGGTGGGCGAGGGCGGCGCGCGCGTCGCTCACCTGCACGTAGGGCGCGCCCAGCGCGCCCACCTCGCTGGCGGGCCGCTCGCCGACCAGCGCCACCGCACCGGCGGCCACGGCGGCCGCCAGGTAGGCGTGGGCGTCGAAGCGCTCGCCGCGGCGCGCCACGAACAGCGCGCCCGGCTCCACGCGGCGGTGGTCCTGCGCCACGGCCGTGATCTGGAACAGCTCCAGGGTGGGGGCGTCGGGCAGCGCCGCGCCCGCGAACAGCTCCGGCGCGCGCGCGGCGGCGTCGGCCAGCAGCGCGCCGAGGCGCATGGGGGCGGGCCGGTAGCCGGTCATGCCGGCGGCTTCAGCCCACCACCGGGGCGGTGAGGCCGTGGCGCTCCAGCAGGTCGAGCACGCGCTTGAGGTCGGCCTCCGAGTTCACGAAGTCGAGGTCGTCGCCGGGCACCACCACCACGGGCGAGAGGGAGTAGTCCTCGATCCAGCGCTCGTACAGCTCGCCGAGGCGCTCGAGGTAGCCGTCGTCGATGTCGGCTTCGTAGCTGCGGCCGCGCTGGGCGATGTGGCGCTTGAGGGTCGGCAGCCCGGCGCGCAGGTAGATCAGCAGGTCGGGCGGGCGCAGCGCCGCCGACACGGCGTCGTAGAGCGTGCGGTACGAGGCGTGGTCGCGCTCGTCCATGATGCCGTTCTCGTGCAGCAGGCGCGCGAACACGGCGGCGTCCTCGTAGACGGTGCGGTCCTGGATCACGCGCCGGCCGGGGTTCACCTCGCGCAGGTGCTGCTTGAGGCGCGCGGCCAGGAAGAAGATCTGCGAGTGGAAGGCGTAGCGCGGCATGTCGGCGTAGAAGTCCTCGAGGTAAGGGTTCTCGTCGACCGCCTCGTAGACCGGTGAGAGGTGGTAACGGCTCGAAAGCACGCGCGTCAGGCTGGATTTCCCGGCGCCGATGTTCCCTGCGACCGCAACGTAGATGCCCGAGTGTGTCGTCCCGCCTGGTGCGTCCATACGGTCAGCGAGCATACCGCCTGCGGCGCCGGCGCCCGGCGGGTTCGCGGCGCCGCCCGTCGCCAGCGGCAGGTGCGGGGCTTGCGCCCCGGGAACCGGCCGATTTCAGGCGCGAGTTGCGGCAGCACCTCGCGGTTCGTGCCGTTACCGACGGCGTTTCCGGCATGCACTACGGAGATGCTGGACGGCGGCGGCGCTGTGCTACAATCCCCCCAACTGATGGAAGACAACCCTCCGGAACGATCGCGACGCCTAACGCGCGTCGCCCCCCTGCTGACAATCCCCCTCGTCATCACCAGCCTCGCGTTGGCGCAGGCCGCCGAGCCCTCGGGCGGCGGCGTCAGCGCCCTGCAGGTCGTGGTGTTCGTGGTGCTGCTCCTGCTGTCCGGCTTCATGTCGGCCTCCGAGACGGCGCTCACCGCCATCGGCTCGTGGAAGGTGCGCGAGCTGCGCGACTCGGGCAGCCCCGCCGGCTTCGCCTTCGGCGTGCTCGAGCGCAACCCCACGCGCTTCATCACCACCCTGCTCATCGGCAACAACATCGTCAACATCGCCTTCACGGCGCTCGTCACCCAGGTCACGCTGGCGGTCACGATCGCGCGCGGCGGCAGCGAGTCGCTGGCCGTCTCCATCGCCACGGCGATCACCACCCTGGTGATCCTGGTGTTCGGCGAGATCACCCCCAAGTCGATCGCCGTGCACCACCCCGTGGCGGTGTCGCGGCTGGTCATCCGGCCCGTCTACTTCATGTCGGTGGTGCTGTACCCGCTCGGCATCGGCTTCACCTGGGTCACCGGCCAGGTGCTGCGCCTGCTGCGGCTGCAGCCCACCAGCTCCACCTTCATGTCCACCGACGAGCTGCGCATGATGCTGCAGTCGGCGGAGGAGTCGGGCGCCCTCGAGGCGCAGGAGCAGGAGATGATCCGCGGCGTCATCGACCTCGAGGAGACGGTGGTGCGCGAGGTGATGACCCCGCGCGTCGACGTGGTGGCGGTGCGCGAGGACGTCAGCCTCGACGAGCTGCAGAAGCTCGTCACCGAGCACGGTTACAGCCGCCTGCCCGTCTACGGCGAGAGCATCGACGACATCAAGGGCGTGGTCTACGCCCGCGACCTGCTGCCCTACCTAGGGCTAGCCGAGGCCGTCAGCAGCACGCGCGTCGCCGACATCATGACGCCGGCGCAGTACGTGCCCGAGACGCTCTCGATCCTCAGCCTGCTGCGCGACATGCGCATCCGCAAGAACCACATCGCCGTGGTGGTCGACGAGTTCGGCGGCACCGCCGGCCTCATCACCCTCGAGGACATCATCGAGGAGATCACCGGCGAGATCTACGACGAGACCGACGAGGACGAGGTCGACGACATCCTCGACCTCGGCGACGGACGCTTCCGCCTGCGCGGCACGGCCCACATCGAGAGCGTCGCCGACGCCTTCAAGATCGACTTCGACGACGACGGCGACTACGACACCGTGGCCGGCTTCCTCATCGACGAGCTCGACCACATCCCGCAGCCCGGCGAGAGCATCAGCTTCCAGGGGGTGCGCTTCACCGTCGAGGACGGCGACGAGCGCCGCGTGGTGTCGGTCGTGGCGCAGCGCGAGGAGCCCGAGCCGCAGGCCGAGCCCGCGCCCGTCGACCAGGCCTGAGGCGCGTGCTCGAGGGCCCTCCGCGCCGTGGCCGCGCGGAGGGCCTTCCCGTCACCCCAGGTAGACGCGCGGCACGCGCGGCCCCAGCCCGCTCAGCAGCTCGTAGCTGACGGTACCGAACGAGCGCGCCAGCGCCTCGGCGTCGGGCCCGCCCTCGCCCCACAGCACCACGCGCTCGCCGGGCTCCACGCCGTCCAGGTGGCCCACGTCGATCATCAGCTGGTCCATGCACACGCGCCCCACCACGTCGCAGCGCTGGCCGCGCAGGCTCACCCAGCCGCGGCCCGTGAGCTGCCGCGGGTAGCCGTCGGCGTAGCCGATGCGCACCGTGGCCAGGGTGGTGTCGCGGGGGGCGCGCCACAGCGCGCCGTACGACACCGGCGTGCCGGCGGCCACGCGCTTCACGAACGTCACCGGCGCCTCGAGGCGCATCGCCGGCCGCACGCGCGGCTCCTGGCGCGCGACCCAGTCGCTGCCGTGGTGGCCGTAGAGCACGATGCCGGCGCGCACCATGTCGTAGTGCGCCTCGGGGTAGGCGATGGTGGCGGCGGAGTTGGCGGCGTGGCGCAGCGGCACCTCCACCCCGGCGCGCGCCAGCCCGGCGAGCGCCGCCTCGAACGCCTCCAGCTGCCGCCGCGTGGTGCTGGGGTCGGGGTCGTCGGAGTCGGTGAAGTGGGTCCAGACCCCGCCCAGCCGCAGCTTCGGGTGGCGCGCCACCGCCAGCGCCAGCGCGGGGGTGGCGGCCGCGGGCAGGCCCAGGCGGCTCATGCCCGTGTCGACGTCGATCTGCAGCTCGAGCGGCCGCGGCAGGTCGGCGGCGGCGTAGCGCTCCAGCGCGGCGTGGTCGGTGAGGGTGAGCGCCACCCGGGCGTCGGCCAGGCGCGTGATCAGCTCGGGCGAGCGCACCGGCCCGAGCAGCAGCACCCCCGCTTCGACGCCCGCCTCGCGCAGCGCCAGCGCCTCGCCCGGGGTGGCGACGCCGAACCAGGCCACCCCCGCGCGCTCCAGCCGCCGCGCTACCGGCACCAGGCCGTGGCCGTAGGCGTCGGCCTTGACGGCGGCCAGCACCTTCGTGCCAGGCGCCAGGCGGCCCTTCACGACGGCCAGGTTGTGCTCGATGGCCGCCAGGTCGACGTAGGCGACCGGCTCCTCGGCCAGGTCGCGAGCGGCGGTGGCTCCGGGGTCCTGCAGCTGCGGCATGCGCGAGTCTACCCCCGCCGCGGCGCGGGGCGGGCGGTCAGCGGTTCCAGCTGGTGCGGCGCTCGACGGTCTTGGCCAGCGAGGAGGCCATCAGCGTGAGCACGATGTAGAGCACCGCCACGGTGTTGAAGGGCGGGAACACCTCGAAGTTGGCGGCCTGGAACTCGCGCGCCCGCTGGGTGATGTCGCGCACCGAGAGCACCGACAGCAGCGAGGTGTCCTTGAGCATGGCGATGAACTCGTTGCCCAGCGGCGGCACCACGATGCGCAGCGCCTGCGGCAGCACCACGAAGCGCGCCGTCTGCCAGGTCGAGAGCCCCAGGCTGCGCGCCGCCTCCGTCTGGCCCTTGCCGATCGCCTCGATGCCGGCGCGGAAGATCTCGGCCATGTAGGCGGAGTAGCCCAGCGAGATGCCCACCACGCCGCGCGTGAGGCGCGACATGTCGATGAAGCCGCCGGTGGCGTCGCGGATGGCCCCCTGCAGAGGGAAGCCCACGTAGAGGATCACCACCAGCATGGGGATGCCGCGCAGCACGTCGACGTACAGCTCGGCGATGAGCCTGAGCGGGTGGAGGCCCGACTGCGAGGCGGCGAAGGTGAGCGACAGGCCCAGCAACCCCAGCACCGAGAGCAGCATGGCGGGCCGCTGGAAGGCGGGCGGCAGGAACGAGGTCTCGTACGCCACCGGCACCCCCGGCGGCACGTCGGCGCTGGGGACGAAGGCGGCCGAGACCGTGCCCGCCTCCAGCCGCTCGAGCGCCGCGGCGCTGTCGGTCACGGCGCGCACCGACAGCACGCCGAGCGAGCCCTCGTAGTCGCCGCGCCGCACCTTCTCGCTGGCGCTGGCGGGCGTGCCCTCGATGATCGCCACGCGCCCGCCGCCCTCGCCCACCAGGCTGTACTGCAGCTGGGGGCGGGTGAACAGGAAGGCGGCGCCGGCGAGCAGCACCAGGCTGCCCACCAGGAAGTTGCGCAGGGTGTGCTGGCCGAGGCGCAGCATCTGCAGGCCGGCCAGCACCAGCCCCAGCGCCGAGGCCACCACGTACGCCACCACCGTCACGAAGGCGGTGGTGCCGAGCCCCGGCAGGATGAACCGCAGGGCCGCCTGGTAGCGCTCGTTGGCGACGAACAGGTAGACGACGAACGGCAGCGCCGTCAGGAGGATCAGGTAGCTGGGGCGGACCTTGCGGAAAGGGGCGCCGCGACGCGGGCGCGCCGAGCGGGAGGTCACATCGCCTCCCGGACGCGCCCAGGAGGGGGAGCCCCCTCCTGGGCGGTGCCAGGCGTGCGTGCGCGGCGCGGCATCGGTTACCTACCCGCGCGGCTCAGTCGGCCTGCGCCTCGGAGAACCACTTGTCGACGAGGGCGGCGAGGGTGCCGTCCTCGCGGATCTGCGCCAAGCCGGCGTTGAGCGCGTCGACGAGCTCGTCGCCGGGCTGCACCGCGAAGCCGAGCTTCTCGCCCGACTCGACGTTGCGCACGGCCGCCACGATCTGGCCGGCGTACTGCTCCACGAAGGCGTCGGCGGAGGTGTCGTCGATCATGACGCCGTCGATGTCGCCGCTGAGGAGCGCCTGGATGGCGAGGTTGAAGTCGTCGTAGAGCGAGAGGTTGTCGCGGCCCACCAGCTCCTCGGCGAGGATGGCGTTGGTGGTGCCGGTCTGGGAGCCCAGGCGGGCGTTGCCCGAGGTGAAGTCCTCGAGGGTCAGGTCGGCGTCGGCGGTGCGCACCGCGACGGCCTGGTTGACCTCGTGGTACGGGTCGGTGAACTCGACCACGCGCGCGCGCTCCTCGGTGATGGTGATGCCCGAGGCGATCATGTCGAACTCACCGTTGGCGAGGGCAGCGAAGATGCCGTCCCAGGCGGTGGTCTGGAACTGCGCCACGCAGTTGATGCGCTCGCAGATGGCGTTCACCACGTCGATGTCGAAGCCGACGATGTTGCCGTCCTGGTCGACGGTCTCGAAGGGCGGGTAGGTGGTGTCGGAGCCCACGATCAGGGTGCGGCCACCGAGGTCCTGGGCCAGCGCGGCGCCGGACAGCGCGACCAGGACCAGGGCTAGCAGGGCGGGGACGAAACGCTTCATGCTTCTCTCCTCACGCGGATCTGTACTATTCGCTCGTGCGACCGGCACGATGACGCGGACGCAACGAGCATAAGCGCGGCCCCTAGGGCTTGGCAACCACCGCCGAGCCTTGTACCGCACGGCCTCCGCGAGCCTTCCTGTGGTCCAGGGGGAGCGGGCGCGGCGACCGCGGGCGGTACACTCGGCTCGTGGACCGTCAGCTCGACCTGGACCAGGAGCTCACCTCCCGCGCCGTCGACCTGGGCGCCCAGGCGCCCAAGAAGCTGGCCGAGATCGGCATCGGCACCTACCGGGAGCTGCTGAGCCACTTCCCGAGGCGCTACGAGGACCGCCGCGCGCTGCCGAGCTACGGCGCGCTCGTCGACGGCCAGACCGCCACCATCACGGGGCAGGTGATGAGCCGCGTGGGCAACCGCAGCCGCCGCGGCATGCACGTCATGCGCGCGGGCCTGCGGGGCGCGGGCGGCGAGCGCGTCACGGCCGTGTGGTTCAACCAGCCGTGGCTCGAGAAGCAGGTGTACCCGGGCCTGAACCTGGTGCTCACCGGCAAGGTCAAGCGCCAGGGGCGCACCGTCGAGCTGATGGTGCAGGGCTTCGAGGTCGACGACGACTCCGAGTCGCTGTCGTTCAACCGCATCGTGGGCATCTACCCCACCACCCAGGGCCTGTCGCAGGCCTACTTGCGGCGCGCCGTGAAGCGCCTGCTCGACGCGCTGGGGCCGCTGCCCGACCACCTGCAGCGCTCGCTGCTCGAGCGCTACGAGCTGGTGTCGCTGGACCGCGCCGTGCGTCAGGCGCACTTCCCCGACTCCGAGGAGGAGCTGCAGGCCGCGCGCCGCCGCCTCAAGTTCGACGACTTCCTGTTCTTCGAGCTCGCGGTGCTGCGCAGCCGCGACCCCAACCGCCTGGGGCGCACCTTCCACGTGCGCGAAGCGGACCTGGAGGCGTTCGCCGCCAGCCTGCCGTTCACCCTCACCGAGGGGCAGCAGCGCGCGCTCAACGAGATCCTCACCGACATGCAGGCGCCCAAGCAGATGGCGCGCCTGCTGCAGGGCGACGTGGGCTCGGGCAAGACGGCCGTGGCCGCCGCCGCCGTCTACGTGGCCGTGAAGAACGGCGCCCAGGCGGCGCTGATGGCGCCCACCGAGATCCTCGCGCGGCAGCACTTCCTCAACCTGCAGCGCTACCTGTTCCCCCTGGGCGTGAGGAGCGAGCTGCTCATCGGCTCCATGAGCGCCGGCGAGCGCCGCGCCGCCCGCGCGCGCCTGGCCAGTGGCGAGGCCGACCTGGCGGTGGGCACCCACGCCCTCATCCAGGAGGGCGTCGAGTTCCACGACCTGGGGCTAGCGGTCATCGACGAGGAGCACCGCTTCGGCGTCGAGCAGCGCCGCGGCCTGCTGAAGAGCACCCCCGACGTGCTGGTGATGAGCGCCACGCCCATCCCGCGCTCGCTGGCGCTCACCACCTACGGCGACCTGGAGCTCACCGTCATCGACGGCCTGCCGCCCGGGCGCCAGCCGGTCAAGACCATGCTGGTCACGGCCAGCAAGCGCCGCGACGTCTACCGCTTCGCCTGGCAGCAGATCAAGGAGGGGCGGCAGGTGTACGTGGTCACGCCCCTGATCGAGGAGAGCGAGGCGCTCGACGAGGTGCTGGCCGCCACGCGCCTCGCCGACGACCTGCGGCAGATCATGCCCGAGGCGGCGCGCATCGGCATGCTGCACGGGCGCCTCTCCTCCGACGAGAAGGACGAGGTGATGGCCGCCTTCCGGCGCCACGACCTCGACCTGCTGGTCTCCACCACCGTCATCGAGGTGGGCGTCGACGTGCCCAACGCCACCGTGATGGTCATCGAGAACGCCGAGCGCTTCGGCCTGGCGCAGCTCCACCAGCTGCGGGGCCGCGTGGGGCGCGGCTCGCACGAGAGCCACTGCGTGCTGGTGGCCGGCGACGCCAGCCGCAAGACGCGCGAGCGCCTAGGCATCGTGGTCAAGCACGCCGACGGCTTCACCATCGCCGAGATGGACCTGCGCCTGCGCGGCCCCGGCGACCTGCACGGCACGCGCCAGTCGGGGCTGCCCGAGCTGAGCATCGGCGACGTGGTCGACGACGTGGAGATCATCGAGCAGGCGCGCGACCTGGCCCTCAAGATGCTCGACGCCGACCCGGAGCTGGAGGCGGCGTGGGCGGAGCGCCTGCGCGCCGAGCTGCGGCGCCGCAGCCGCGCCGTGATGGTGAGGGAGGTCATCTAGATGAGGTTCGTGATCAGCCTGGCCTTCCTGGCCGCCGTGCTGGGCCTGGTGCTGGGCTTCGCGCTGCGCTCGGCGCTGGGCCGCGAGCGCTTCGCGCTGGTGGCGGTGCTGTCGCTGGTGCCGCTGCTGGGGCACGCCACCTACCTCGGGGTGGTGTCGTGGAGGTCGGGCGTGCTGCCGTCGGCGCTGCTGCCCTTCGTGCTGGCGGTGCTGCTGCTGTTCGTGGTGGGGGCCACGCTGGCGCGGCGCTGGACGCGCACGGCGCCGTTCCTGGCGGCGTTCCTGCCGGCCTTCGCGCTGATCGTCTACGCGGTGATCGCGAGCCTGCTGTTCAGCCTCAGCCTCGACGCCACGGGCGTGGTGCCCGACGCCGTGATGGGGGTGGCGCTGGGGCTGGTGACGTTGGCCCTGGTGATGACGCTCCTGGTGTTCGTGCCCCAGCCCCTGGAGCCGGGGCGCGAGTTGCGCCTGCCCTGGCGGCGCTCGTAGACTCGGCCCGTGGCGCGCCTCCTGCTTCTCCCCCTCGCCCTGCTGCTGCTCCTCGCCGCCTGCGCCCCGCGCACCGAGATCCGCACCACGCAGGAGATCGGCTCGGTGGAGCCGATGGCGTTCGAGCTCGTCCAGGGGCGCACCAGCATCGAGCGCTTCGACCCGCCTGGCGCCGGCGGGCGCCTGGAGATGACGGTCGGCGCGCAGGTGCGTAACCCCAACGCCTTCGGCGTGTGGTTCGACGGCGTCACCTACTCGGTGGCGCTCGAGGGCAAGACGGTGGCGCGCGGCGCCATCGCCGCCGACGCCTACCTGGAGCCCGGCGCCACGGTGCCGGTGTCGTTCGACCTCGCCACCAGCCTCGCCAACGACCCCGAGCTGCTCGGTGCCGCCGTGCGCGCGTTCACCGACCGGCCCATGCGCTTCCGCATCGACGGCACGGTGCGCTTCCGCACCGCCACCCACTCCTACGAGACGCGCAACCGCACCCTGCTGGAGGGCGGCACGCTGGCACGCCAGACGGTGCAGGCGCCCATCCTGCGCCTCGACGAGGCGTCCAGCCGCGTGTTCATGCTGCAGGAGGGCGTGCCGGTGGTGCAGGTGGTGCTGCAGGCCGCCAACCCCGGCGACATCGGCTACTTCCTGCACGGCAAGGACCTGAGGCTCACCTTGGGCGGCTGGCCGCTGGCCACCGAGGACATGCGCCCGGTGCCCATCGCCGCCAACCAGGCGTCGCGCATCGACATCCTCTTCTACCCCGACGCCGGCGGCCTCCCCGAGGAGGGGCGCCTCGTGCTCGAGGCCGCGCTGGCGGGGCACACCACGCTCCTGCGCGTGGAGGGCGAGCTGTTCATGGACGTGCTGGGCGTCGACTCGTTCCCGATGCCCGCCGGCTGGTCCGTGACCGGCTTCGTGCACGGCGGATGACCGGCGACCTGGTCCTGGTCCGCCACGCGCCCACCCGCCTCGAGGAAGGCGTGCCGTCGGCCGCCTGGGAGCTCGCCCCCGGCGCCCGCGAGCTCACCAGCCAGCTGGCCG
>JAAYYF010000165.1 GCA_012515535.1 Deinococcales bacterium | reverse complement strand
GCCGGTCACCCAGGCCACGCTGCGCATCACCGGCTGCTTCTGGGCGCTCGACGCCGCTCTGGCGCGCCGCCGTCACTTCCCGGCGATCAACTGGAACCGCTCCTACTCGCTGTTCACGCCGATCCTCGACGAGTGGTACCGCGAGAACGTGGCCCCGGACTACCCGGAGCTGCGCGACCGCGCCGTCACGCTGCTGCAGCAGGAGAACGACCTGCAGGAGGTCGTGCAGCTGGTCGGCCCCGACGCGCTGCAGGACCAGGAGCGCCTCGTCATCGAGATCGGTCGCATCCTGCGCCAGGACTTCCTGCAGCAGAACGGCTTCGACCCCGTCGACGCTAGCTCCTCCATGACCAAGGCCTACGGCCTGCTCACCATGATGATCCGCTTCTACGACCAGGCCCGTGAGGCCCTGGAAGGCGGCGCCACCGTGGACGAGATCCTGCAGAACCCGGTCATCGAGAAGATCAACCGTGCCCGCTACGTCCCCGAGGACGAGTTCGCCGGCTACCGCGACAGCGTGTTGGCCGACATCGAACGCGGCTTCGGCGTGGCCGCCTGAGGCCCTGGAGAGAGATGAGCAGCAACCTACTCAAGAAGGAATACAGCGAAGTCAGCTACGTCTCGGGCCCGCTGCTGTTCCTGCAGAACGCCCCCGACCTCAGCTACAACGCCATCGTCAACATCAAGGACGGCACCGGCCGCGTGCGCGGCGGTCAGGTCATCGAGGTGTCGAAGGAGTACACCGTGCTGCAGGTCTTCGAGGAGACCTCCGGCATCGACCTCTCCACGACCACCGTGAACCTGGTCGAGAACGTGGCGCGCCTCGGCGTGTCCAAGGAGATGATCGGCCGCCGCTTCAACGGCGCCGGCGTCCCCATCGACGGCCTGCCGCCGGTGGTCGCCGACGCGCGCCTGCCGATCGGTGGCGCCCCCATCAACCCGGTGGCGCGCCGTAAGCCCGAGGAGTTCATCCAGACGGGCATCAGCACCATCGACACCCTCATCAGCCTGGTGCGCGGCCAGAAGCTGCCGATCTTCTCGGGCTCGGGCCTGCCGGCCAACGAGCTGGCGGCGCAGATCGCCCGCCAGGCGACGGTCATCGGCGAGGACACCGAGTTCGCCGTGGTCTTCGCGGCCATGGGCGTCACGCAGCGCGAGCTGACCTTCTTCACCCAGGAGTTCGAGCGCACCGGCGCGCTGGCCCGCTCGGTCCTGTTCCTCAACAAGGCCGACGACCCCGCCGTCGAGCGTCTCCTGACCCCGAAGATGGCGCTCACCGCCGCCGAGTACCTCGCGTTCGAGCACGGCTACCACGTGCTGGTCATCCTCACGGACATGACCAACTACTGCGAGGCGCTCCGCGAGATCGGCGGCGCCCGCGAGGAGATCCCGGGCCGCCGCGGCTACCCGGGCTACATGTACACCGACCTGGCGTCGATCTACGAGCGCGCCGGCGTGGTCACGGGCAAGCCCGGCTCGGTCACCCAGCTGCCGATCCTCACCATGCCCGACGACGACGTGACCCACCCGATCCCCGACCTCACGGGCTACATCACCGAGGGGCAGATCTACCTGGCGCGCGCCCTGCACAACAAGGGCGTCTACCCGCCGATCAACCCGGGCCCGTCGCTGTCGCGGCTGATGAACAACGGCATCGGCGAGGGCAAGACGCGCAAGGACCACAAGAACGTCGCCGACCAGCTACAGGCCGCGTACGCCAACGGCCTCGACCTGCGCCGCCTCGTGGCCATCACCGGTGAGGACGCGCTCTCGGAGAACGACAAGCTCTACCTGAAGTTCGCCGACGAGTTCGAGAAGGCGTTCATCAACCAGGGCAGCGAGAACCGCACCGTCGAGGAGTCCCTCACCATCGCGTGGGCCATCCTCTCGCAGCTCCCCAAGAGCGAGCTCACGCGCCTCTCCAACGACCAGATCGACAAGTACTACGGCGCCAAGATGGAAGAGCTGTGGGGCGCCGGTCGCGGGGACAGGCTGTAAGGGAGGAGGTAGGCAATGGCTGAGAACATCGCCCCGACGCGCTCGAACCTGCTGCAGCGGCGCGACCAGGCCAAGCTCGCCGTCCGCGGCGCTGACCTGCTCAAGCGCAAGCGCGACGCTCTGGTGGGCGAGTTCTTCGCGCTCGTCAAGTCCTCCTTGGAAGCGCGGCGCGAACTCACCGAAGCGAGCCGCGAGGCCTACTTCGCCCTCTTCCTGGCGAACGCCTGGGACGGCCCGGCCGCCGTGAGCAGCCTGGCGCTGGCCGTGGACTCCGAGCTCGAGATCGGGCTCAAGGTGGAGAACATCTTCGGCGTCAAGGTGCCGCAGGTGCAGCCGCCCACGTTCGACGACAAGCTGCCCTTCTCGCCCGTCGGCGCCGGCGCCTCCACCCTGGAGGCCGCCCAGCAGTTCCGCAAGATGGTGGAGGCGATCACCAAGGTCGCCGCCACCGAGACGCGGCTGCGCAAGATCGGCGAGGAGATCAAGAAGACCAACCGCCGCGTGAACGCGCTCGAGCAGCTCGTGATCCCCGGCATCAACTACGAGATCCGCCACATCCAGAGCGTGCTGGAGCAGCGCGCCCTGGAGGAGGTCACCACCCTCAAGCGCATCAAGGCGAAGCTGGAGCAGCGCGCCAAGGACCAGCAGGCCGCGCTGGCCTGAGCCGCTCCGGCCAACCGACCTACCAGGGCGCCCCCTTCACCGGGGGCGCCCTTCTAGGTGGCGCCTCGCGGCGCGGTAGGGGAGCGCCCCGTCGCGCGGTGCGAGACGTGCGCCCAGCGTCCTTAGCCGGCCGCGCGCCCCGCCGAGTACCCGCCGCCAACGGCCGAGTACACCGTTCCGAGCGGTGCCATCGCGCTTTGACACGGTGGCGGGTCGCCGGATAAAGTCCGCTAGACCCCTTTCAGCTTCCCTACGAGAGGGCTCGAAAATCTAGCTTGGACTCAGGAAGGTGGACTCAATGGTTCGTTCCGTCCGGATACTGGCCGTGCTGTCGTTGCTGGTCGCCGCGAGCACCGTGCTCGCTCAGGGGCGCCTGCAGGAGATCAAGAACCGCGGTGAGCTGCGCTGCGGCGTCAACGCCACGCTCCCCGGCTTCGGCTTCGTCGACGCCTCGGGCGCCTACCAGGGCTTCGACGTCGACTTCTGCAAGGCCATCGCCGCCGCCGTGCTCGGCGACGCCAACGCCGTCGTCTACCGCCCGCTGACCGCCGGCGAGCGCCCGACCGCCCTGCAGTCCGGCGAGATCGACGTGCTGATCCGCAACACCACCCGCACCAGCAGCCGCGAGTCCGACTGGGGCGCGAACTTCGCCCCCACGACCTACTACGACGGCCAGGGCTTCATGGTGCGCAAGGACTCGGGCATCAACAGCCTCCAGGACTTCGAGGGGCGCTCCGTCTGCGTGCAGTCCGGCACCACCACCGAGACCAACCTGGGCACGACCCTGGCCGGCCTCGGCATCGACTTCACGCCCGTGATCTTCGAGACCGCGCCGGTGCTGATCGCCGCCTACGACGACGGCCAGTGCGACGGCTGGACCACCGACACCTCGGGCCTCGTCTCCTACCAGCAGCAGCTGCGCGTGCCCGACGACCACAAGATCCTGCCCGTGGTCATCTCCAAGGAGCCGCTCGGCCCCGCCGTGCTGCACGGCGACGACCAGTGGTACGACGTGGTCACCTGGACCGTCTTCGCCCTCTTCAACGCCGAGGAGTACGGCGTGACCCAGGCGAACGTCGACGACCTGCGCGCCAACGCCCAGGACCCGCAGGTGCTGCGCCTGCTGGGCGCCCCGGGCTCCGAGTCGTACGTCCAGGCGCTCGGCCTCAGCGCCGACGCCTTCTACAACGCCATCAAGGCGGTGGGCAACTACGGCGAGATCTTCGACCGCAACCTCGGCGCCGGCTCCGTGTTCGGCCTCGAGCGCGGCATCAACGCCCAGTACTACGAGGGCGGCCTGATCTACGGCTTCCCCTTCAACTGATCCCGCCAGCAGGGGGCTCGCGCACGAGCGCGAGCCCCCGCTACGTCCCCCGTCGCGCGCTGCTGCGCCGAAGGACCGCCACAGGAACCCCTGACCTTGATCGATGGAACTGGAACCTGACCCGATGGTGAACGCGCAACCACGGAACCACACCGCCGAGCCGGTCGTGCCCTTCTGGCGCAACGTGAAGGTGATCGGCATCCTGGCGCAGGTGGCCTTCGTGCTGGTGCTCGTCGCCGGCGTCGGCATCCTCGTCAACAACGTCACCACCGCCCTCGCCCGGGCCAACCTGCCGGCGGACTTCTCGTTCCTGCGCAACCCGGCCGGCATCCCGATCGCCGAGCGGCCGATCCCGTACCAGGTCACCGACACCTACGCGCGCGCCCTGCTCATCGGCTTCCTGAACACCCTCAAGATCGCCGTGGTGGGCGTGGCGCTGGCCACCCTCATCGGCGTGCTGGTGGGCGTGATGCGCCTCTCGGCCAACTGGCTGCTGCGCACGCTCGCCACCGTCTACGTCGAGGTGCTGCGCAACATCCCGCTGGCGGTGCAGATCGTCTTCTGGTACTCCGCTATCTTGCTGCCCTTCCCGCCCCGCATCAGCGACCCGGTCGCGCTGCCGGGCGGGCTCCTGCTATCCAACGTCGGGCTGGCCTTCCCGGCCCTCTATCCCACCTACCGCTTCGGCTCCTGGGTGCCGTTCCTGGTCGCCGCCGCCGTGCTGGCGGCGCTCGCGGCGCTGTGGCGCGTGCGCCAGCTGCGGCGCCTCGACCAGGTGGGCCGCGTGTGGCCCTACCCGCTCGTGGCGTTCCTGGTGGTGGCGGGCGGCGGGCTGGCGTTCAGCTACGCCGACCGCAGCGTGCCGCCCGAGCTCGCCGTCAGCTTCGACGCCGAGCGCGGCCGCGGCACCACCACCATCGCCGAGGACGGCCGTAGCCGCCCGGCGGCGTTCGTGCCGGTGCGCATCAGCCTGCCCACCGCCACCCTCACCACCACCAGCCAGAACCTGGTCGAGTCGCGCGAGGTGGTCCACGGCACCTTCCGCTTCCCCCTCATCAAGGAGAGCGAGGCCGAGGCGTTCGAGTTCGCCTTCGCCGACCCGGAGGCGGCCGCGGCCCAGGGGCTGGCGCTGCACTTCACGGCCTTCCCGTCGGTGGGCATCGTCTACGCCGACCGCAACGGCAACGGCGAGCTCGACGAAGGCGAGGACGTCGACCCGGCCACGGGCCGCGGCTACGGCGGCCAGGGCGTGGTCATGACCCTCACCGGCTTCGAGCGCGTGGTCGTCTCCGACCGCGACGGGCAGGTGCGCATGCCGCTGTTCAAGGCGCCCAGCGCGGCCGAGCAGGCCGCGGCCGAGCCCACGACCCCCGCCGCCGGCGGCGGGCGTTTCTCCGCCTTCGGCCAGGCCGCCACCAGCAGCGGCGCCGCCGAGGTCACCCTCGAGGCCACCACCGAGCTGCTGCCGGTCGGCGCGCTGGTGCTCAGCCGCGCCCACGTGCCGGTGTCGAACTACGAGGGCGGCATGCGCTTCACCGTCAACTACCTGGCGCTGCTGCTGGCCCTGGTGATCTACACCTCGGCGTTCATCGCCGAGATCGTGCGCGGCGGCATCCTCGCCGTGCCCAAGGGCCAGCGCGAGGCCGCCCACGCCGTGGGGCTCTCCGGCTACCAGACCTTCACCCTCGTCGTCTTCCCGCAGGCCATGCGGGTCGTGCTGCCACCCATGATCAGCCAGTACCTGAACCTCACCAAGAACTCGTCGCTCGCCTCGCTGGCCGGCTACGCCGAGCTGTTCGTCATCGCCAGCGTGGTGTCGAACCAGACCGGCGCCGCCATCCCCATCGCGCTGCTGCTGATCGGCGCCTACCTGCTGATCAGCCTGGCGTTCTCGCTCGTGCTCAACAACGTCAACGCGCGGCTCGCGCTGGTGGAGCGTTGAGATGGCGCTGATCCCACCGCGTCCCGCGCCCGTGCCCACCAGCGGCCCCGTCTACTGGCTGCGCCGCAACCTGTTCTCCGGCCCGTTCAACACCGTGCTCACGCTCGTCACCGGCGCCGTCGTGGCGTGGGCGCTCTACAACCTGGCGACCTTCGTCTTCGTCGACGCCTCCTGGGAGCAGGTGTGGCGCAACATGAAGCTGTTCGGCGTCTACCGCTACCCCACCCAGTACCTGTGGCGGCCGCTGCTGGTCGCGGGCGTGATGCTGGGGCTGATGGGCGCCATGTCCGGGGTGGCGGGGCGCCGCTCCATCATCGGCAGCGCCTTCTTCGCGCTGCAGGGCTTCGTGGCGCTGGTGTCGGTCGTGGCCGTGCTCTTCTGGCCCTCCGTGCGCTTCCTGTGGCCCATGGCGCTGGCCATCGGCTTCGCCGGCTACCTCGTGGGCCTCCGGTGGCCGCGGGTGGTGCGCCACCTGCCGTGGGCCTGGACCGTGTGGCTGGTCGGCGGCGCCGTCCTGCTGCTCGGCGTCGACTCAGGCGGGCCCTTCGGGCGCGTGCCCATCCGCGACTGGGGCGGCTTCCTGCTCACGCTGATCCTCTTCACCGGCATCGTCCCGAGCTTCCCGATCGGCGTGGCGCTGGCGCTGGGGCGCCAGAGCAAGCTGCCGGCCATCAAGTACTTCTGCATCGGCTTCATCGAGGTGGTGCGCGGCGCGCCGCTGATCATGTGGCTGTTCATCGCCTCGCTGCTGCTGCCGCTCATCCTCGACGTCGACGCCAACTCGCTGCCCGCCATCATGCGCGCCTACGTGGCCATCACGCTCTTCTCGGCGGCTTACATGGCCGAGAACGTGCGCGGCGGCCTGCAGGCGGTGCCGCGCGGGCAGTCGGAGGCGGCGCGGGCGCTCGGCCTGTCGGCGTGGCAGACGACCTACCTGATCGTGCTGCCGCAGGCGCTGCGGGCGGTGATCCCCGCCATCGTGGGCCAGGCCATCGGCCTCTTCAAGGACACCTCGCTGGTGTTCATCGTGGGCCTCGTGGACTTCTTCAAGGTCGCCGACATCGTGTCGGTGCAGCCAGAGTCGCTGCTGGTGACGGGCGGCGTGAAGCTCGAGGTGTTCCTGTTCATCGCCGCCATCTACTTCTTCTTCGCCTACCGCATGTCGATCGCGAGCCGGCAGCTGGAGCGCCGCCTCGGGGTGGGGGAGCGGTGACCCCCGGTGCGGCCAGGCGCTACCATCGTGGTACGGAGGTTCGAACGTGACTGATGTGGCCACCGCCCGCCAACCGGTGCGGGCCGACGCCCCCGCCGGCGGCACCAAGGTCATCGAGATGATCGGCGTCAACAAGTGGTACGGCGAGTTCCACGTGCTCAAGGACATCCACCTGTCCGTCAACAAGGGCGAGGTGGTGGTGGTGATCGGCCCCTCGGGGTCGGGCAAGTCGACGCTGATCCGCTGCATCAACCGCCTCGAGGAGCACCAGGAGGGCAAGATCGTCGTCGACGGCGTGGAGCTCACCGACGACGTGCGCGCCATCGACCAGATCCGCCGCGAGACCGGCATGGTGTTCCAGTCGTTCAACCTGTTCCCGCACCTGACCGTGCTCGACAACATCACCCTGGCGCCCATCCGGGTGCGCAAGTGGAAGAAGTCGAAGGCCGAGGAGCGCGCGCGCTACTTCCTCGAGAAGGTCGGCATCCCGGAGCAGGCCAGCAAGTACCCGGGGCAGCTCTCCGGCGGCCAGCAGCAGCGCGTGGCCATCGCCCGCTCGCTCACCATGGAGCCCAAGGTGATGCTGTTCGACGAGCCCACCAGCGCCCTCGACCCCGAGGTGATCGGCGAGGTCCTCGACGTGATGGTCAACCTCGCCAAGGAGGGGATGACCATGGTGGTCGTCACCCACGAGATGGGCTTCGCGCGCGAGGTCGGCGACCGCGTGGTGTTCATGGACGCCGGCCAGATCGTCGAGGTGGGCACCCCCGAGCACTTCTTCACCAACCCCCACGAGGAGCGCACGCGGGCGTTCCTCTCGAAGATCCTCTGAAGCGGGGCGGCGCGGGCGGAATGTCACAACTCCGGCCGCGCGGCGCCGACTAGACTTGACGTATGACTCGCGGGAACGGAGCTAACGGTGGACGGTAGCAGCCAAGCCGGCCGGGGCGTGCGCATCGCCGACGTCCTGCGGAGCATGGTCTCCAAGGGGGCCTCCGACATCCACCTGCAGGCCGGCGCTCCGCCCTACATGCGCGTCGACGGCGAGCTGGTGCCCTTCGAGGGCGTGCCCACGCTCACGCCCGAGCAGACCGAGCAGATCGCGCTGGCGATGATGAGCGAGTCGCAGCGCGAGCTGTTCCGCCACCGCCACGAGATCGACTTCGCCTTCACCATCCCCAACGTGGCGCGCTTCCGCTGCAACGTCCTGAAGCAGCGCGGCTCGGTGGGGGTCGTGATGCGCGTGATCCGCGACGCCATCCCCAGCTTCGAGTCGCTGGGGCTGCCGGGCAACGTGGTCAGCGACCTGGCGAGCCAGCCGCGCGGCCTGGTGCTGGTCACCGGCCCCACGGGCTCCGGCAAGACCACCACGCTGGCGGCCATGGTCGACTACGTCAACCGTCGCTTCCCGCGCAACATCATCACCATCGAGGACCCCATCGAGATCCTCCACCGCAACCAGAAGAGCCTGGTGATCCAGCGCGAGATCGGCCTCGACACCTCCGACTTCGTGGGGGCGCTGAAGTTCGCCATGCGCCAGGACCCCGACGTGATCATGGTCGGCGAGATGCGCGACAAGGAGACGGTCGAGGCGGCCATCACCGCCGCCCAGACGGGCCACCTGGTGTTCAGCACCCTGCACACCCTCGACACCATCCGCACCGTCAACCGCATCATCGACTTCTTCCCGCCCCACGAGCGTGACCAGATCCGCATCCTGCTCGCCGAGTCGCTGCTCGGCATCCTCAGCCAGCGCCTGCTGCCGCGCGCCGACGGGCCGGGCCGCGTGCTGGCGCTCGAGCTGCTGATCAACACGCCCCTCATCCGCGACTACATCAAGGACGAGGAGAAGACGCCCCTGATCAAGGAGGCGTTGATGCAGGACAACCTGCGCGGCATGCAGACCTTCGACCAGCACCTGGTCGAGCTCTACCTCGCCGGCCGCGTGTCGTTCGAGGACGCCACCTTCATGGCCACCAGCCCGCACGAGCTGCGCCTGATGATCACGCAGCGCCAGGGCAACATCGGGGAGTCCGAGGGCGTCGACCTGCCGCCGATGATGAAGCGCACCCACTGAGGGTCCGGCGTGGCGCCGGGTGGTCGCGGACCTCTCCGTCGTGAGCTCTGCCGCGCCGCGCCTCGACCTCTCGGATCGCCGTCCGTCAGCCGTTAGGCCCGGCGCCCGCGCCCTGCTCCCAGGGCGCGGGTAGCCGCACGCCGCGCTCTCGCAGCAGCGGCCGCACGTGCCCGGCCAGGTAGAGCGAGCCCGCCACCAGCACCAGCGGCCGCGCTACGCCCGCGTCGGCTGCGCCTGCACCGGCCGCGCCCGCGTCCGGCGCCGGCTCGGCGGCCAGCGCCAGCGCCGCCGTGAGCGCGGCGGCGGGGTCGGGCACGAAGGTGGCGCCCGGCTGCCACGGCACCGTGCCCTCGCCGGGGCTGGCCTCCGTGAGGAGCACCGCGCTCGCGCCCGGCGCGAGCTCGTTCAGCACCGCCGCGCCCTGCTTGCGCGCCAGCGCCCCGAACAGCAGCACGTAGGGGCGCGCCCCCACCTCGCCCACCAGGCGTCGCGCCGCGACGGGGTCGTGGGCGCCGTCCAGCAGCACCTCGACCTCGGCGCCGCCGGGGGCCGGCAGCAGGAAGCGCTCTCCGCGCGCCGGCAGCGGCGGCGCGCGCAGGCCGGCCTCCACGGCGTCCTCGTCGGCGCCGAGCAGCCGTAGCGCGGCGGCGGCCAGGCGCGCGTTGCTGGCGCGCGTGGTGGGGGCCGAGCCCAGGGCGGCGGCCACGCTGGGCGGCAGGGCGAAGATCGCCTCGGCGCCGGCGGGGTCGTCCTGGAACAGCGGCGCGGCGAGCCGCTCCGCCTCGGCCGCCACGATGGCGCGCAGCTCGGGCTGCGTCACGCCGCTGACCACCGGCACGCCCGGGCGCATGGCGCCGACCTTGTCGCGGGCGATGTCGCCGAGGTCGTGGCCGAGCGTCTCGGTGTGGTCGCGGTCGACGTTGGTGATCACCACCAGGCTCAGCGGCTCCACGGCGCGTGTGGCGTCGCTGCCGCCGCCCACCCCCGCCTCGAGCACGGCGGCGTCGGCCGCCTGGCGGCGGAACTCGGAGAGGGCGAGCGCCAGCGTCCACTCGAAGAACGCGGGGCCCAGCTCGGGGTCGCCGGCGTCGGCCGGCGGCAGCGCCCTGACCTGCGCCACGAACGCCTCCACCGCGGCCTCCGACACCGGCTCGCCGCTCACCGCCACGCGCTCGCGGAACGACTCCACGTGCGGCGAGAGGAAGCGGCCGGTGCGGTGGCCGGCCGCGGCCAGGCCCGTGGCGATCATGTTGGTGACGCTGCCCTTGCCGTTGGTGCCCACGACGCCGACCGTCAGCGCCGGCGGCGTCAGCTCTAGGCGCTCCAGGAGCCGCGCCGCGCGCGTGGGGGTGCGCCGGCCTCCGCCGCGGGTGCGGGAGAAGAGCCAGGCGAGCGCCTCGTCGTAACCGGGTCCGCTCATGTGGGGGCTGCCCTCAGGTGCGCTTGCGGCGCCGCGGGCGCCGGCGCTGGCCGCGCCGCTTGCCGCCGCTCCGGGACTTGCCGCGCCCCTCCTCGGGCTCGCCGAACGGCTCCAGCGCCGCCTCCGTGGCCACCTTCACCAGCAGCGCCTCCACCAGGCCGTCGGGCAGCCGCTGCGTCAGCTTCAGGATGGCGTGGGGCGCCTCGACGTCGACGTAGACCACGCTCTGGCCCGGGTGGAGCACGTAGGCGCGCGCCCGGCGCGGGCCCAGGGCCGTGTCGAGGTCGACCTCGCCGGCCAGCTGCACGGTGACCTCCTTGCCCAGCAGCGGCACGCGCACCGGGCCCTCGATGGCGCCGAGCTGCCGGATCTCGTGCAGCAGCGACAGCGGGTCGCGGTAGGGGAGGAGGTAGGGGACGGAGGCGTTGTCCTTGGGGCCCTTGACGGCCGTGACCAGGCCCTGGCGCGGGTCGAAGGTGACGTCGAAGCGCCGGGTGTCGTTGCGCTCCTGGGTCTCCTCGCGGAAGCGCAGGCTCACGCCGCGCGCGTGGCAGCGGCTGCGCTGCACCACCGTGTGCGTGCCGAGCGGGCCCTGGAACTGGGTGCGCCCCTCGAGCTGCGCGTGGCGCCCCAGGTCGGCGGTCTTGATGGTCTGGCTGCCGACCGGCTTGCCGCGATGCGACAGGCGGTAGGAGAGCACCTCGACGGGCGGCATGCCGTCAATCTACCACGCGCCTGGCGGCGCCCCGGCCGCCGCAGCGCGTCAGAAGGGCAGGTCGCTCTCGCGCAGGTGGCTGAGCTCCTGGGTGCTCTTGCCCTGCCGGAGGATGTTCACGAACAGCGCCACCATGGCCGGGTCGAGGGTGACGCCGCTCTTCGCCTCGAGCGCCTTCTCCACCTCGCGCAGGGGCAGCGCCTGACCGCGCTCGCTGCTCAGCAGGTCGAAGGTGTCGGCGACGGCCACGATGCGCGCCAGCAGCGGGATGGCCTCCTTGCGCAGGCCGTCGGGGAAGCCCGAGCCGTCCCACGCCTCGTGATGGTGGCGGATGCCCTCGGCGGCGCGCAGCAGGAGCTCGGAGCCCGACACCATGTTGGCGCCGCGCAGGGGGTGCTCGAGGTCCTCGATCTTCTGGTCGAGGCCGTTGCCCAGCTTGCCGATGTCGTGCAGCATGGCGGCGAAGTAGAGGTCGGCCAGCTGCGGGCGCGACAGCTCCAGGGCGCGGCCCAGCGCCAGCGCGTAGGCCGTGACGCGCTCGCCGTGGCCCAGCTGGCTGAACTCGACGGCTTCGAAGGCCTCCACGAAGGCGCGCGTGAACTCCACCAGGCTGAGCTTGGCGAGGCGCAGCTCGACGGCGTGGCTCTGCACCTCGCCGAGCACGTTCGCCCAGCGCTGCGCGACCCTGAGGTCCTCCTCCGAGAAGCCGGGGCCGCCGTGGCGCTGCAGCACGAGCGCGCCGTACGCCTCGAAGCGGCCCGCCACGGGCGCCACCAGGGCGGAGGTGGCCTCGCGCATGCCCAGGTTCGAGAGGTCGGTGCGCACGCCCGGCTCGTTGGAGGTGAACAGCTCCGCCACCAGGTTGGGCACCAGCCGCGGTCCCGGCGAGCGCCAGGGGCCGTTGGCGGGCCTCAGCTCGAGCAGCGCGTCGTGGTAGCCCACCTGGGCCTCGAAGCGGAAGCCGGACTCGTCGTCGCCGCTGACCACGTATCCGCGCGTGTCGTGCGGCAGCTGGGCGGCGAGGTTGCGGAGCACCTCGGCGCTCCTGTCGGCGGGGCGCTGGTAGCGCACCAGGCGCTCCATCGCCGCCAGGACGTCCGGCGCTCCCTCGCGATCGGTGCTACGTCGTCTGAACAATGCGTCTCCCAGGCGGGTCGAAGCGCCGCCGGGGCGAGCATACCCGCAGGCGCCGCGCCGGTCTGCGAGGTTCTGGTCATGTGGGTGACGCGAGGCGTGGCATGTGCCCCGCGGAGCCGGGGCGAGGGCAGCGCGACCGTGGAATCCGTACAATGCTACGCATGCTCGACCTCCGCTTCATCCGAGAGAACCCCGAGGCCGTCAGGGACGCCATACGCGCCAAGCAGCTCCCCGACGCCCTCGACGCCCTGGACCGCCTCCTGCTCGCCGACGAGGAGCACCGCCTGCTCAGGCGCGACCTCGAGGAGAAGCAGTCCGCGCGCAACGCCAGCAGCCGCCGCATCGGCGAGCTCAAGCGCGCCGGCCAGGACACGGACGCGCTGATGGCCGAGATGGGCGCGCTGTCCGAGGAGGTCAAGCGCCTCGAGGAGAAGGAGCGCAGCCTGCAGCAGAGCATCGACACGCTGCTGCTCGAGATCCCCAACCTGCCGCACCCCTCGGTGCCCTACGGCGCCAGCGAGCACGACAACGTGGTGGACAAGGAGTGGGGCGAGCGGCGCGCCTTCGCCTTCGCCCCCAAGCCGCACTGGGAGCTGATGAGCGCGCGCGGCTGGGTCGACCTCGAGGCCGGCGTGAAGGTCACGGGCGGCGGCTTCCCGGTGTTCAGGGGCGCCGGCGCCCGCCTGGTGCGCGCCCTGCAGAACTACTTCCTCGACCGGCTGGAGGCCGCCGGCTACACCGAGGTGATCCCGCCGCTGATGGTCAACGCCGCCTCCGCCACCGGCACCGGCCAGCTGCCCGACAAGGAGGGGCAGATGTACGAGGTGACGGACGGCTTCTTCCTCATCCCCACCTCGGAGGTGCCGGTCACCAACCTGTACCGCGACGAGATCCTCGACACCGCCCAGCTGCCCATCAAGCTCACCGCCTTCACCCCGTGCTTCCGGCGCGAGGCGGGCAGCTACGGCAAGGACGTGCGCGGCCTCAACCGCGTGCACCAGTTCGACAAGGTGGAGATGGTGCAGTTCACCGCCCCGGAGGCGAGCTACGAGGGGCTCGAGGAGATGACGCGCCACTCGGAGTCGCTGCTGGAGGAGCTCGGCCTCCCGTACCGGCGGCTGCTGATGTGCACCGGCGACATGGGCTTCACTCAGGCAAAGAAGTACGACCTCGAGGTGTGGAGCCCGGGCCAGGAGCGCTGGCTGGAGGTGTCGAGCGTCAGCAACATGGAGGCGTTCCAAGCGCGCCGCCTGCAGACGCGCGCCCGGCCCGGCGGGGCGGCCGGCAAGGGCAAGCCCGAGACGGTGCACACCCTCAACGGCAGCGCGCTCGCCTTCCCGCGCACCATCGCGGCGCTGCTGGAGACGTACCAGAACGAGGACGGCACCGTGACGGTGCCGGAGGCGCTGCGGCCCTACCTGGGGCGCGAGCTGCTGGAGTGACCCGGGGCGTCGACGAGGGGGCGCCGCGCAGCTAGCGGCGTCCCCTCGGCTCGGCTCAGCCCTCGTCCACCGTGCGCGGCACGCGCACGTAGCCCTCGTGGGCGGCCGGCGCCAGCGCCAGGGCCGCCTCGCGCGGCAGCGAGGGGCGCGGGACGTCGTCGCGCAGCGCCCGCGCCGGCGGCAGCGGCGGCTCCCACTCCTCGACGCCGGCCACGTCGACCGCCAACAGCGTGGCCGCGAACGCCAGCATCGCCGACAGCTCGGCGGCCGCCTGCGGCAGCGCGGCGGGCTCCAGCTCGATACGCGCCGCGTCGGCGAGGCGCGCCACCTGCTCCACGTCGATCATCGGCTGGATGGTAGCACCGGCGAGCGCCCCGCGGGAAGCCGCGAGCGCGGCCTCACAGTACGAAGCCGCCGAGCCAGTGGAACAGCACCGCCAGCGCCAGCGCCGGCAGCATCGAGGCCACGCGCAGGCGCTTGACGTCGAGGAGCCCGAGGCCCAGCGCCACGATCATCAGCCCGCCAACGCCGTTCACGAGCAGCACGCGCGGGTCGGCGGCGGGGTCGGGCACGAGGTTGGCGAACAGGCCGGCGGTCAAGGAGAGGCCGCCCTGGTACACGAGGATCACCAGCGCCGAGGCCATCACGCCCAGGCCGAAGCTGGTGGCGAGCGCCAGCGCCGAGAAGCCGTCGAGGGTCGACTTGAGGACCAGGAAGCCGGCCTCGCCGGTGAGGCCGTTCTGGACGCTGCCGAGCAGCGCCAGCGGGCCCACGCAGAAGAGCAGCGACGCCGCCACGAACCCCTCGGTGAAGCTGCCGCTGTCGGCGAAGCGGCGCTTGAGGCGGTCGCCGAGGCGCTCCAGGCCCTCCTCGATGCCCCACCACTCGCCGAGCGCCCCGCCCAGCGCCAGCGCCAGCAGCGCCACCAGCACGCCCGGCGGGGAGGAGACGCGCTCCAGGTCGAAGGCGTTGGCGACGCCGATGAAGACGGTCACGAGGCCGATGGCCTGCATGACCACGGTGGTGATGCGGGGCGGCAGGCGGCCCCTCAGCGCCAGGCCCACGAGCGAGCCCAGCACCACGGTAGCCACGTTGAGGAGCGTGCCCCAGGTCGATGCTAGCGGTCCCAAGGTGCCGAATCCTAACACCCGCTCGCGGTGCGACGTCAGCCCCCCGGCGGGGTCAGCCGGGCTGGGCGGCCTCCCCGGCGCCCTCGGCGTCCTCGTCCGGGTCGTCGTCGCCGCGGCGCAGCACCAGCAGCGTCACCACCCCGCCCACCGCCAGCGGGATGCCGACGATCCACAGCAGCCAGGTGACGAGCGAGCTCGGGCCGATGGGCGTGGGCGGCAGCACGAAGTCGACGCCGCCGTTGGCGCGCGCGCCGAAGTCGACGCCGATGTTGGCGATCGCCTCCTCGTTGCGGAAGGTGGTGTCGCGCACGCTGAGGGTGTAGCGACCGGCCGCCGGCGCCTCGAAGGTGCCCACGTAGCGCCCCGCCTCCACCTCGGGCAGGTAGTCGGTGGCGAGCACGGTGGGGAGCTCCAGGAACTCGGTGGCCTCGCTGCCCGTGATGCTGGGCGGCACCGCCGGGTCCTCGGGGTCGATCTCGCGCAGCTCCACGCGCACCAGCGCCTTCTCGACGGGCACGAGCAGCGGGTCGACGAGCCGCACGCTGACCTCGACCTGGGCGCCCGGCGCGGGCGGGTCGGGGGTGAGGACCAGCTCGCCGATCACGAGCGTGGCGTGGGCGGCCGCGCTGCTCACGAGCAGGGCGGCGGCGAGGGCCAGGGTCAGGCGGCGCGCGCGGCGCGGGTCACGGTTCACGGTGCTCCTCCGCGAGGCGCCACAGCACGGCGCGTGGCGTCTCGTTGGCTCCCTGGACCGCCGCCGCCAGCTCGCGGCCCACGTAACGGTAGTGCCAGGGCTCGTAAGCGTAACAGCTCTCGTGCTCGGCGCCGCGGGGGTAGCTCATCACGAAGCCGTAGCGCCAGGCGTTGGCCGCCACCCAGGCGCCCTCGGGGGTGGCCGCCCAGTCGTCGAGGTCCCAGGCGGGCGGGCCGAAGCGGCTGCGCAGGTCGACGGCGGTGCCCAGCTGGTGCTCGGAGTGGCCGGGGCGGGCGCTGGTGCGCAGCGCGACGTCGTAGCCGTCGACCTCCACCCAGTAGGCGAAGGTGCGCTCCTGGTAGGCGTACGAGCGGTAGGCCGACTGCACGGCGAGGCGCACCCCGGCCGCCTCGGCGTCGGCGAACAGCGCCTGCAGGGCGGGCACGGCCACCGACCGCAGCTCGTGGCCGGCGGCGGCCAGCGCCCCGTCGGCGTCGGGAACCGCCGCCGCCAGCGCCTCGGGCAGGCTCACCAGGTCGGTGGGGGCGTAGTCGGCGCCCAGGCGGAAGCGCGTGTCGAGCAGCGTGTAGGCCCAGTCGTCGAGCGCCGCGCGCGGCGCGGGCTCGTCACCGTAGACGCAGGCCGGGAGCGGCCGAGCCGCCGGCTCCGGCGCAGGCGCCGCGGCAGGCTCGGCGGCCGCGGCCTGCTCCTCGGACGGCGGCGGCCCGGCCGGGCCCGCGGCCTCACCGCCGGCGCGCGGCCACAGCGCCAGCGCCAGCCAGGCGGCCAGCGCGGCCAGCAGGGTGGTGACCAGCAGCCGCCGCGAGCGCGCGGCCGGCGCCGGTTCGTGCGCCGGGTCCGGGGCCGGGCTCACGGCAGCGGCCCCAGCACGGTGCCGCGCATCTCCATGGGCTGCGCCAGGATCACGAGCTGCAGCGCGGTGAACAGCAGCACGTAGAGCAGCATGGGCCACAGCGCCAGCACCCAGCGGCGGCGGCCGAAGTCGCGCCGCGCGATGCGCGCCGCCACGAACAGCGCCACGCTCGAGTAGATCGCCGCGATGACCGCCTGGATGGGGAAGAGCCAGCGCGTGGGCACCATCTGCGCCAGCCGCCAGTTGGGGTCGGCGGGCAGGCCGCGGTACTCGAAGAAGTGCTGGAACACCGGCACGATCGAGAGGGCGCCCGTGAGGAAGTGGAAGACGTAGTGCGCCGCCCAGAAGGAGAAGCCGAGCGCCACCACCACGTAGCCCCAGCGCCGGAACGCCGCCATGGCCGAGCTGCGCGCGCCGCCCGCGCGGTCCGCGAGCCAGCTGGCGCCCAGGGTGGTGGCCACGCCGACGAGCGTGACCGCCAGGTAGAAGGCGCCGAGCAGCACGGCCTCGTCGCGCGTGCCCAGCAGGTCGGAGAGCCAGGCGGCGGCCTGGTAGAACGGCGTGATCATCGCCAGCGCGTTCATCACGCCCCAGTAGGTGAGCAGCACGCCCAGCGCCAGCACCGCCAGGCGCCCGCGGCGTGCCCACGGCTGGCGCGACAGCTCGCGCCCGGGGGCGCGCACCGTCAGGGCCACGTTGTCGTAGGGGCAGGCGCGCACGCAGTTGAAGCAGAAGGTGCAGTCCATGTTGGAGGTGATGGTGGGCACGAACAGGCCGGTCTCGCAGCCCGGGAAGTAGCCGCTGCCGTTCGCGTTCACCACCTCGGCGAGCGGCACGAACGCTGCGCGGCCCTCGGCGGGCGCGCTGGCGTGGCTCTCGCGGCCGTGCAGGCATGGCTTGTGGACGCAGGCGCGGCACACGTCGGGGTCGACCGCCGTCACCTGGGTGGGGGAGGCGGCCGCCAGCGCGAAGTTGAAGTTGCCCAGCGGGCACACGTAGCGGCAGAAGGTGCCGGCCGGGAACAGCGTGTCGACGGCGAGGGCGGCGCCGAAGTAGCCGATCGCCAGCCACGCGGTGAGCCACGGGCTGGCCCACAGGTCGAGGAGCTCGTAGGCGAGGAAGAACAGGATCAGCAGGCCGATGACCAGCCACTTGCTGCGCAGCGCGCGCGGCCACGCCAGGGGCCGCGGCAGCAGGCGCTGCAGACGCCGTGACAGCCCGCGCGTGAGCATCAGCGGGCAGGCGGCGCAGAAGGCGTTGCCGAACATGGCCAGGGCGATGACCACCAGGCCGCGGTAGTGCAGCCACACGGCGGTGGTGGCCACGTTGCGCGGCGCGACCTGGCGGCCCGTGAGGCCGTCGACGATGACGAACAGCGCCAGCGCCAGCAGCGGCAGCTGGAACAGCAGGCGCGCGTACTTCCAGCGCGCCAGGCGCCTGAGCCCTGGCAGGGACAGCAGGTCGAAGCCGCGCGGCTGGTCGACGAACGGCCCGCTGCCCATCGGCAGCGCCACGCGCCCGTCGCGCGCCGCGAGGCCGGGTGCCCCTGCCGTGCGTCCGGGCCGCGCCGGCCGTGGCGCCGGCCGGACCCCGCCGCTCACCTGCCGGGAACGGTGGTCAGGAGCTCGCCGACCACGCGCCGCCCGTCGTCGGTGGTGGCGGTGACGGTGATGATCCAGTCGCCGGCCATGGTGAAGGTGAAGTCGTCGGCCCGGTAGGTGCCGGCCTCGGATTCCACGGCGGTGCGGATCACCGGCTGCATGCCCGCGTGGGTCATGTCGCCGACGACCTCGACCGCGGCGCCCGCGATGGGCTCGCCGCCCTCGTCGGTGAGCGTGACCACGAGCGGCGCCGGGCCCAGCGCCGGCTGGTCGACGAGGGTGGCCGTGAGCCGCAGCGACGTGTCGCCGCTGGTGGCGGGGCGGTCGGCGGGCGGCTTGCAGGCGGTGAGGATGAGGGTGAGCGAGATAAGGAGGAAGAGCGCGGTGCTAGGCCCGCTGGAAGTGATAGGGCTCCGCATAGCCCGTCGAGAGTACCACGCCCCCTACAGGCGCCCGATGTCGCGCAGGTACGTCATCACGCCGCGCTCCAGGGCGGCGGCTAGCTCGTCGGGGCGCTGCAGGAGCGCGCGGTCGCGGTGGTGGCTCAGGTAGCCCAGCTCGACGATCAGCGCCGGCGTCGAGCGCGCCACGGCGTGGTGGAACCGGCGCACGTTGAAGGCGTAGTACTCGAGCATGTTGCCCGACACGTTGCGGTCGTCGTCGGGCAACCCCGTGGCGCTCAGGTAGGCGCGGTCGACGGCCACCTTCAGGAGCGCCTCGCGCGCGTTGCGCGCCGGCCTGTAGTGGGCGCTCTTGTAGCCGCTGCGCGTCGGGTCGGGGCTCGAGTCGGCGTGGATCGAGAGGAACAGGTCGGCGCGGTAGCCGGGCGGCACGGTGGCCGGTAGCAGGTCGACGAGCAGCCCGCGAGCGCGCAGCCGGTCGGCGAGCGCCTCGGCCACGGCGAGGTTCACCTCCACCTCGTCGAGGCCGGCCGCGTGGGCGCCGGTGCTGAAGCGCAGGCCCGCCAGCTCGTCGGGCTGGTCGGCGGCGTGCAGGTGGCCCACCTGCAGCCCCACGCGCGGCGGGCCCGCCAGGCGGTTGGCGAGGCCCCGCAGCCAGGCCGGCCGCACCACGCGGACCTCCGCGCGCGCGGGCAGGGCGCCCTCCGCGAACGTGACCACGCGCGCGAACAGCGGCGAGGCGGGCGCGCCGCCCCAGCGCAGGGCCATCACGGTGCCGTTGAGGAGGAGGAACACCAGGAGCAGGACGCCGAGCGCCGTAAGCAGGACGCGCCGACGCCGGCGCTGGCCGCCGCGCTCGCCGGTCTCCGCCCCCAGGTCCATGGGGGCGATGGTAACTCGGGCCGCCTAGAGGCGCACGCCCTCGAGCCAGAAGATCACGTGCTCGTTGACGTTCTCGATGTGGTCGCCGAGGCGCTCCAGGTAGCGCGCCACGGCGGCGAGCTGGCTGGCGCGCGAGATGGCGCTCGTGTCGGCGAGCATGTAGGTGAGCAGCTCGCGCTGGATCTGGTCGTAGAGGTCGTCGATCTCGTTGTCGAGCGCGTGCGCCCGGCGCGCCGCCTCCACGTCGCCCTCGGCGAACGCCTTGGCGGTGGTGTCGATCATGACGTTGAGCACCTCGAAGATTCGCTGGATGTCGAGGTACTTCTTGAGGGGCGGCTGCTGCGCCAGGCGCACCCCCACCTCGGCGACGTGCTCGGCGTAGTCGCCGGCGCGCTCGATGTCGGCCAGCGCCTGCAGGCTGGCGCCGAGGAAGCGCAGGTCGCGCGCCGCCGGCTGGCGCCGGGCGATCACGGTGAGGATGCGGATCTCGAGCTCGGCCTGGATGCGGTCGATCTCGTCGTCGTTGGCGGCGCAGCGCTCGGCGGCGGCGGCGTCCTGCTCGACCAGGCTGCGCCGCGCCAGCTCGCAGCTCTCGCGCACCAGGCTGAGCATGCGCACGACGTCGCCGTTGATGGTCTGGAGGTCGCGCTCGAGCGAGTTCATAGCGTCGGGGCTCATGATACGGCACCCTACTGCGCGTTCGTGATGGAAGCGTCATGAACCTCCCCTGACCTGCGCTCCCTAGAATGCGGGTGATGAGCAACGCGACCCTGCTACTGGTCGAGGACGACGCCACCGTGCGCGAGCTGGTCGCCCACCACCTGCAGCGGGCGGGCTTCGCGGTGCTGCAGGCGGCCAGCGCCGAGGAGGCGTGGCCGCTGCTCGAGCGCGCCGACCTGGTGGTGCTCGACTGGACGCTGCCCGGCGAGTCGGGCATCGACCTCCTCGCGCGCCTGCGGGCGGGCCCCGCCGCCGAGAAGCCCGTGCTGATGCTGACGGCGCGCGCCCAGGAGGCGGCGCGCGTCGAGGGCCTGGAACGCGGCGCCGACGACTACCTCACCAAGCCGTTCTCGGCCGCCGAGCTGGTGGCGCGCACGCGGGCGCTGCTGAGGCGCGTGAAGCCGCCCGCGCGCCTGGCGCGGGGCGGGCTGGTGATGGACCTCGACCGCGCCACGGCCACCCTGGACGGCGCCGAGCTCGTGCTCACGCGGCGCGAGTTCGAGCTGCTCGCCTTCCTGCTCGGGCACCCGGGCCGGCTGTTCACGCGCGCCGAGCTGCTCGACCGCGTGTGGGGCGAGGGGTTCTTCGGGACCGAGCGGACCGTCGACCAGCACGTGGCGCAGCTGCGGGCGCAGCTGGGGCCGCGGGCGATCGAGACGGTGCGTGGGCGCGGCTACCGCCTGGGCGTGCTGGAGGGCGAGTAGCGTGGCCGGCTGGCGCGCCTGGTGGGACGCGCTGGCGGAAGGGGTCGTGCTGATCGACGGGGAGCGCGTGGCCGAGCTCAACGAGGCGGCGGCGCGGCTGCTCGACGTCGAGCGCGACAAGGCCCGCGGGGCCGCGCTCATCGCCGTGCTGCGCGACCATCGCCTCGAGGAGGCGTGGCGGCGCCAGGCGCCCACCGAGCTGGAGCTGCGCGGGCGGCGCGTGGCGCTGGTCCCGACGCCGGCGGCGCTGCTGCTGCGCGACGTGACCGAGGGGTGGCGCGCCCGGCAGGACGCCCGCGAGCTGCTGGCCGTGCTGTCGCACGAGCTGCGCACGCCCGTGACCTCCGTGCGCGCGGTGCTCGACGCCCTGGCCGCCGACCCCGACCCCGAGCTGGCGCAGCGCTTCCTGCCGCGGGCGATCGCCGAGGCCGAGCGCCTGACCCGCCTCCTCGACGACCTCACGGTCGACGTGCGGCCGCCGCGGGCGCGGCGCGTGCCGGTGGCGGAGGTGCTGGAGCGCGCCCTCGTCGCGCTGCAGCCGCTGCTGACGCGCCGCGACGTGAGCGTGCGCGCCGAGCTACCGGAGGCGGTGGTGCTGGCCGACCCCGACAAGCTCCTGCAGGTGCTGGTGAACCTGCTCGAGAACGCCGCGCTGCACGGCCCCGCCGACGCGGAGGTGGTGGTGACGGGCGCGGTCGAGGCCGCTTGGCTGCGCCTCGAGGTGCGCGACCGGGGCGAGCCGCTCGACCCGGACGGGGTCGACGAGCTGTTCGCCCCCCACTCGCGGGGGCGCGCCAGCGGCGCGGGCACGGGGCTGGGGCTCTACATCGTGCGCTCGATCGCCGCCGCGTGGGGCGGCAGCGCCTGGGGCGGACCGTGGGCCGAGGGCGGCGCGGCGCGCGGCAACGCGTTCGGCTTCACGGCGCCGTTGGCGCCGGCGGGCTGAGACGGCGTTCGGGGCGGAGGGGCGGGGGCGGCTCAGCCGTTGGGGTCGTCGACCGGCAGGACCGGCGCCACCAGCCGCCGGCGCCGGCGCCGGCGGCGCACCAGGGGGGCGAAGGCCGCCTCGGGGCCGGCCTCGGGCGGCTCGGCGAGCGGCGCGCCCGCCCCGGCGACGCGCGCGGCGCGGGCCGGCAGCTCCGGGTACGCGGACGCGGTCAGCGGCGCGATGCGCGAGCCGGGGAACGCCCGGCGGTAGAAGCGCGGGCTCAGCAGCGCCAGCAGCGCCCACGCGATCAGCAGCCCGGGCAGCGCCGCGCGCTGCTCGGCGAGCAGAGCGGCGAGGGAGACGCTGCCGTCGCGCCAGGCGAGGAACGCCACCCCGGCCGTGCCGGCGGTGAAGACGTGCGCCAGCAGGGCGTCGAGGGGCCCCGCCCAGCGCACGGCGCGCGGCGACGGGTAGATGGCGAGCCAGCCCAGCACCAGGAGCTCGAGGCAGAGGATCGCCTCGCTCCAGCCGGGGAACGGGCCCACGGCGGTAGCGGCCGCGAACAGCGCCCCGGCGGCCAGGCCCACGGTGGGCCCGAACGCCAGCGCCACCACGTAGAGGGGGAAGCGCGCGGCGCCCAGCGCCAGGCCCTCGAGCTCGGGGTCGGTCAGGGCGAGCTCCGCGAGCGCCACCCCAGCGAACGCCAGCAGCACCGCGCAGCAGAGCGCGACGAGCGCACGCGGCCGCAGCAGCGCGGCGAAGTCGAGGCGCCCGACGGCGCTCACGAGCGACACGAAGGCCAGGAGAGCGGCGGCGGCGAGGGAGTAGACGAGCAGGGGGTCGTCGCCGAGCTCGAGCCATCCAGCGGTGATGTTGAGCAGGTCGGCCACGGCGGATCGGCCGAAGCTTAGCACGCCTCCCGCGCGCGCCGCCGTGCCGCCGCCTGCACGACCGCCCTCACAGCAGGCGCCGCTCGGCGCCCGGGCGCTCGCCCGCCGTGTCGCTCAGCAGCCCCGAGCGGTCGTCGAGGGTGGCGCCGAAGGGGCTGGCGTGCCAGGCGCGGCGGCGCAGCAGCGCCAGCATCGCGCGGTGCGCGGCGCGCCGCTCCGGGGCGCGGCTCGTCAGCCGCCCGAGCAGCGCCTCGCCCCACAGGAACGCCAGGTGCGCCGCCCGGTAGGGCGCCGAGCGGTAGCGCCGCGAAAGCTCGAAGCCGCCGCGTCGCCCCTCCACGTGGAACGCCGGGTGCCCGGGGGTCGAGGCGCCGCCCAGGTGCAGCGCGGGCGCGTCGACCAGGCGGCAGGCGTAGCCCAGCGCCCGCAGGCGGAAGCAGAAGTCCATGTCCTCGTTGAAGAAGCGGAACGACTCGTCGTAGCCGCCGCTCGCCTCCCAGGCCTCGCGCCGGATCAGCTGCAGGCAGCCCGAGAGCCACGGGACCGGCACCGAGGCGGGCGGCGCGCCGGCGGGGGGCGGCGCGGCCGCGGCGCGGCGCGCGGCGCGGGCGAGGGCGCGGTAGTGGCGCTGGTACGGCGCGCCCAGCGGTTGCGGGGCGCCCGTGGGCGTGCGCGCCAACGGGCCCACGGCGCCGCAGGCGGGGTCGGCCTCGAGGGCCGCGACCAGGGCGCGGAGCGTGCCGGGCTCCACCAGCACGTCGGCGTTCATCTGCACGAGCAGCGGCCGCTCCAGCCGCGCCAGCCCCACGTTCACCGCGTGGGAGTACGAGTGGTTGGCGGCCGCGACGAACCCCACCTCGGGGAAGCCGCGGCGCAGCCGCGCCTCGAAGGCCGTGTCGGGGGCGGTGTCCACCACCACCACCCGCGCCGCAGGCGCCGCGCGCCGCAGGCGCGCGAGGCAGTCGAGCGCCACCTCGGGCGTGCGGTAGTGGATCACGGCGATGCCGAGCTCGGCGAGCATGCCCCCAGCATGGCACGCGCGGCCGGCGCGGCCCCGCCGGGGCGGCCGCGCCGCGGCCCGGCGGCCGGCGCCCCGCTGCACATGCATCTCACCCTGCGGCGTTTACCATGCTTCCCGTGAACCCCCTCGGACAAGACGCCGCCGCCCCGAGGCGACGGCTCGGCGTGGCCCTCGGCGGCGGCAGCGCCCGCGGCTACGCCCACCTCGGCGCCCTGGCCAGCCTCGAGCGCCACGGCCTCGCCCCCGACCTGGTCGTGGGAACCTCGTTCGGCGCCGTGGTCGGCGCCCTCTACGCCACCGGCCGCGACCTGGCCGACATCCTGGCGGAGGCGGAGGCGATGCGTCGGCGCGACGTGTTCCCGCACATCGCCGACTTCGGCCTGCACAGGGCGGCGCTCTTCGGGGGCGAGCGGCTCGAGGCGTACTTCGACCGTCTGCTGGAGGGCCGCACCTTCGCCGACCTGGCGGTCGAGCTGGTGGTGGTGACCACCGACATCGACACCGGCGAGCAGGTGCTGCTGTCGGAGGGCCGCCTGGCGCCCGCGTTGCGGGCCAGCGCCTCCATCCCCGGCATCTTCGCGCCGGCGCTGATCGACGGCCGGCGGCTGGTGGACGGCGGCATCGGCTCCCCGGTGCCGCTCTCCACGCTCGAGTCGATGGACGTCGAGGTCGCGATCGGCATCGGCGCCGGGCTGGAGGCGCGCGACTCGGGCGCCATCCGGCTGGCGCGCCGCTTCCTCGCCACCCCGCAGGGCCGGCGCTGGCACCAGGCCGTGGTGCAGCGCCGCCCCGGCGGCGCCATCGGGCGCCTCGGCCGCGCCCTGGCGTTCGCCGCCGAGGGCTGGCTCGCCGACGCCGGTGGCGCCGGCGACGGCAGCCCGGGCGCGGGGAGCCCGGACGAGGCCAGCCTCGCGCTGGAAGGCAGCTACGACTCCGCCGGCGCCCCCCGCCGCCTCGAGGTGCACACGCGTCCGCCGATCCATTGGCTGAACTTCCACCGGGCCAGCGAGGCCATCCGGGCTGGCGACGCCGCCCTCAGCCGCCTGGTGCCGCAGGTGAGGCTGGCGCTGGCGGAGGCCTGAGGCCGCGCCTCGGTGGCCGAACGGCCCTCCAGGTAGCGGCCAGCTAGGGCCCATCGAGCAGCGGTCAGGCGGTGAGCGACGACCAGGGCCGGCGAGGACGTACTCGCCGGCCCTGGTCGTTCGTCGCGCGGCCCCGCGCGCAGCGTCGAGCGCTCACGTGCGCCCCGGTGGGCGGCGGCGCGATCGCTAGGCCGCGTCGCCGCCGACGCTCGCAGGGCAAGCGGCCGACGTTACAGGCCCGCGCCGCCATCGGCCGGCAGGCCGGGCACCGTGTCGTTGCCGGCGCCGCCGGGGCCCGGGGCGGCCGGGGCGTTCAGGTCGTCGTTGCCGTCACCGTCGTTGACGCCGTCGTCGCCGAGGCCGCCGCCCGGGGTAGTCGGGGCGCCGAAGCCGTCGTCGGTGGCGTCGTCGAAGGTGTCGTTGAGGTCGTCGGCGACGTCGCCGGCGGCGTCGTTCACGTCGTCACCGAAGTCCTGCAGGGTGTCGCCGGCGTCCTGCCCGAAGCCCTCGAGCGGAGCCTCGTCGCCGAACCCCTCGTCGGTGAGGCCGTCGTCCGTGACCGTGTCGGCGGCCGTCTCGGCGGCGAGGACCTCGTCGACCTCGGCCAGCGTGTTGCGCGCCTGGTTGAGCTCGTTGCGCACCTGCGACACGAGCATCTCGTTGCCGGTGGCGTCGGTCGCCAGGTCGTCGATGCGGTCCTCGACGACGTCGAGGCGGTTGGCGACGTCCTCGAGCTGCTGCCGGATGGCCGCGGCGTCGTCGGAGCTGACGCCGCCCCGCTGGCAGGCGCCGAGGAGCAGCACCAGGGCCGCGCCCGTGACGATTAGGAAGGTGTTGCGCGTCTTCACGTCGGTTCTCCTTCCTGGGGGGAGCCGGTCGCCACGCGCCGGTCGCGGGCCATCACCGGTACCCGAAGGTGGCCTCAAGGTAGCGGTCGCGTTCCTGACAAAGCTCCGGACTGGATGAAAGGCGCGTTCGCCCGGGCCACACGAACCACAAATGCGCCGTCCTGGACGCGGCTGGTCGCGCCTCCTCGCTCTCATCGGAGGCCGCCGGGTGGGCGCTCCGGGCCGGCTCGGGGCCGCGTCCAGCAGGGGGTTCGTGCGTCCACATGAGCGCCACGTTAGGCGCGTGAGCGCGTGGCTTCAGAGGATGCGCTTGCCCAGCAGGCTGGCGGCCATCTCGACCAGCGTCCGGGCGGTGCGGTTGCCCCGGTCGAGGGTGGGGTTGACCTCCACGAGGTCGAGGCTCGTGGCCAGCCCGGCGTCGGCCAGCAGCTCCATCAGCAGATGCGCTTCGCGGTAGGTGAGGCCGCCCGGCACCGGCGTGCCCACCCCGGGGGCCACGGCCGGGTCGAGGGCGTCGGCGTCGAACGACACGTGCACGCGCGCCAGCCCCGAGAGGCGCTCCACGGCCTCGGCCGCCACGCGGGCGATGCCGAGCTGGTCGACCTCCTTCATGGTGAAGGCGCGCAGGCCGAGCTCGTGGATCAGCTCGCGCTCGGGCGGGTCGACGCTGCGCAGCCCGATGTAGACGAGGTCCTCGGGCAGGATGGCGGCGCCGCCGCCCCACATCGCCCGGAAGCGCTCGTCGCCGAGGCCGAGCAGGTGCGCCACCGGCATGCCGTGCACGTTGCCCGAGGGGCTGCTGTCGGGGGTGTTCAGGTCGGCGTGGGCGTCGACCCAGATGACGCCGGTGCGCTCGCCGCGCGCCAGGCCCGCCACCGTGCCCATGCTGATCGAGTGGTCGCCGCCCAGGGTGATCACGAAGGCCTCCGCGGGCAGCGCGGCGAGCTGCCGGTAGGCGGCCGCGCAGGTGGCGGCGATGGCGTCGGCGAAGTGGGCCAGGCCCCGGCGCTCCGGGCCCGCGGCCTCCAGCCCGTCGGTGGCCTCCGCCACCGGCGCATCGACGTTGCCCAGGTCGACGACCTCGTGGCCGAGCTCGCGGAGCGTGGCCGCGAGGTGCGCCACGCGCAGGGCGCTCGGGCCCATGTCGACCCCACGCCGCCCGGCGCCCAGGTCCATCGGGACGCCCAGGACGCGTACCTCAGCCATGCCTCACGCTATCACGCCTCCCGCGCGCCCTCCCGGAGGCCCTCGGGGCGCACCCAGCTGCGGCCGGCGCGCTCGAGCAGCTCGAAGGCCGCCCGCGGGCCCGGGCCGCCCGCCTCGTAGAACGCGGGGGTGGGGCGCTCGTCGGCCAGGTAGCGCAGCACCGGCTCGACGATGCGCCACTGGGCCTCGACCTCGTCGGCGCGCATGAACAGCGTGGCGTCCCCCTCCATCACGTCGAGCAGCAGCGTCTCGTAGGCGTCGGGCACGGGCACGTCGAAGGCCTCGCGATAGCCGAACTCGAGGCTGATGCGGTCGAGGTCGATGCGCTGGCCGGGGCGCTTGCCGTTGAAGCGCAGCTCGATGCCCTCGTCGGGCGCGATGCGCAGCGTCAGGCGGTCGGGCTTGAGGGGCGCCTCCAGCTCGAACGGCACGTGCGGCGGCAACCGGAACTGCAGCACGATCTCGCTGGCCTTGCCCTCGAGGCGCTTGCCCGAGCGCAGGTAGAACGGCACCCCCGCCCAGCGCCAGTTCGCCACCTCGAGGCGCATGGCCGCGAAGGTCGCCTGGCGCGAGGCCGGGTCGACGCCCTCCTCCTGGCGGTAGCCCGCGTGCCCGTTGCCGGCCACGTACTGGCCCACCACCACGCCCGCGGGGTCGGGGCAGCTGACGGCCGCCAGGAGCTTGACCTTCTCGTTGCGCACCTCGCGCGCGTCGAAGCGCGCCGGGGGCTCCATGCCCACCAACGCCATCAGCTGCAGCAGGTGGTTCTGGAACACGTCGCGCACCACGCCCGCCTCCTCGTAGAAGGAGCCGCGCCCCTCCATGCCCAGCGGCTCCAGCACCGAGATCTGCACGTGGTCGATGTAGCGGTTGCTCCACACGGGCTCGAACATCGAGTTGGCGAAGCGCAGCACCCCGATGTTCTGCGCCGTCTCCTTGGCGAGGTAGTGGTCGATGCGGTAGAGCTGCGCCTCTGCGAAGCGCTCGGCCAGCACGCGGTTGAGCTCGCGCGCCGACGCCAGGTCGGAGCCGAACGGCTTCTCCACCACCAGGCGCGCGAAGCCGCCCTCGGGCGCCGCGGCCAGCCCCGCCTCGGCGAGCTCCTTGGCGATCGCCTCGTAGACGGTGGGCGGGGTGGCGGTGTAGAACACGCGGCCGCGCAGGCCCAGCTCGTCGAGGAGCGCCCGCAGGCGCACGAAGCCGTCGGGGGCGTCGTAGGGCCCCTGCAGGTAGCGCAGGCGCGGCGCCAGCTCGGCCCACGTCCGGGGGTCGAACTCCGCTACCTCTTCGCGGAGCGCGGCCTCCATGCGCTCCCGCAGCGCGGCGTCGCCGAGCTCGCTGCGGGCGTGGCCGACGATGACCGTGTCGGGGTGCAGGCGCCCGCTAGCGTGCAGGCGGTAGAGGGCGGGCATGAGCTTGCGCGCCGACAGGTCGCCGGTGATGCCGAAGATGACGAACGCGCACGGCGGCGCGACGGCGGGTCTCACCCCTCCTCCCGGGGCTCGGGGGCGTGCAGGGGCTTTGTGGCGTGGCCACCGAAGCCGTGGCGCAACGCCGCCACCACCTTGGCCGCGAAGCTCTCGGCCTGGCGGCTCGCGAAGCGCGCGTACAGCGCGGCGCTGATGGCGGGGAGCGGCACCGCGTGCTCGACGGCGAAGTCGACGGTCCAGCGGCCCATGCCGCTGTCGTCGACGTAGCCCTCGATGCTCGCGAGCCGCGCGTCGGGCTCGAGCGCGCCCGCCAGCAGCTCGAGGAGCCAGGAGCGCACCACCGAGCCGTGGGTCCAGAGCTCGGCGACGCCGGCCAGGTCGAGCTCGGCGTGGGGGTAGGCGGCCAGCGCCTCGAACCCCTCGGCGTAGGCCTGCAGCAGGCCGTACTCGATGCCGTTGTGGATCATCTTCACGAAGTGGCCGCTGCCGGCCGGCCCCACGTGCAGCAGCCCGCCGGGCGGCGCCAGGCTCTCGAGCGCCGGGCGCGCCGCCTCGAAGGCGGCCGCGTCGCCACCGACCATCAGGTTGTAGCCCTCCGCGAGGCCCCACACCCCGCCCGACACGCCGGCGTCGAGCCAGCCCAGCTGCGCTCCGGCGGCGGCCTCGGCGCGGCGTATGGAGTCCTTCCAGTTGGAGTTGGCGCCGTCGACGACCACGTCGCCGGGCGACAGCGAGCGCATGGCGTCGAGCAGCACCTGCTCGGTGGCGGCGCCGGCGGGCACCATCGACCACACCACGCGCGGGGCGCGCAGCTGCTCCACCGCCGCCGTCACGCTCGCCGCCGGCACCGCCCCCTCGGCGGCCAGGAGCGCGACGGCGTCCTGCCGCAGGTCGCTGACGACCACCTCGTGCCCGTCGCGCAACAGCCTGCGGACCATGTCGGCACCCATGCGTCCCAACCCGATGATGGCGAGCTGCACCTGGACCTCCTTCGCCCGGGCGCCGCGCGTCGCGGCCCCGCGGCTCCGATGCTAGCAGGGGGCCATGCTAGACTTTGCGCCGCTGACGCTGGTCGCGCCGTGAGCGCGCCGCGGGCCCGCCCACGGCGTGCCTGTGGCGTCCCCCGGGCGCAGCGGCACGGAAGGTTGAGGATGGACACCACCATGGCGGAAGCTAGCGACAAGCACCGGGAGGCGCTCGCGCTCCTCGAGCGCGGCGCGGAGCAGATCGTGCCCGAGGGCGGCCTGCTGGAGAAGCTCGAGCTGGCCGAACGCGAGGGGCGGCAGCTGCGCGTCAAGCTCGGCGTCGACCCCTCGAGCAGCGACCTGCACATCGGCCACGCCGTCGTGCTGCGCAAGCTGCGGCAGTTCCAGGACCTCGGCCACAAGGTCGTGCTCATCATCGGCGACCGCACCGCCACCATCGGCGACCCCTCGGGCCGCTCCAAGACGCGGCCGGTGCTCACCCTCGCCGAGACCCGCCGCAACGGCGAGACCTACCTGGCCCAGGCCACCAAGGTGCTGATCGACGACCCCGATCGCCTGGAGATCCGCCACAACTCCGAGTGGCTCGACGAGATCGGCTTCGAGGAGATGATCCGGCTGGCCTCCACCTACACGGTGGCGCGCATGCTGGAGCGCGACGACTTCACGAAGCGCTACGAGGCCGGCGTGCCGATCTCGGTGCACGAGTTCCTCTACCCCCTGAGCCAGGCCTACGACTCGGTGGCGGTCCGCGCCGACGTCGAGCTCGGCGGCACCGACCAGCTGTTCAACCTGCTGGTGGGCCGCGACGTGCAGCGCGCCTACGGCCAGGAGCCGCAGGTGGCGCTGACCACCCCGCTGCTGGTGGGCCTCGACGGGGTCGAGAAGATGTCGAAGTCGCTCGGCAACTACATCGGCATCGCCGAGCCGCCCGAGGTGATGTTCAAGAAGGCCATGCAGGTGGGCGACGACCTGCTGCTGCAGTACGCCGAGCTCGCCACCGACCTCGACCTGAGCGCGCTCGCCGACCAGCTGGCCAGCGACCCGGTGGGGGCGCACCGCACCTTCGCCCGCGCCCTCACGCGCGTCTACCACGGCGAGGGGCCCATCGCGGCGGCCGAGCGGCGCTACGACGAGGTGGCCAAGGGGGCTATCCCCGACGACGTGCCCGAGGTGAGCGTGCCGGCCGCGGAGTTCCAGGACGGCACCGTCGGGGTGCTGCGCCTGGCCACGCTGGCGGGCCTCACGGCCTCCAACGGCGAGGCGCGCCGGCTCGTGCAGAACCGGGGCCTGCGCCTCGACGGCGAGGTGGTGGAGGACGCCACGCTGCGCCTCGCGCTCGAGACGCCGCGGGTGCTGCAGAAGGGCAAGGACCGCTTCGTGCGCGTGAAGCGCGCCTGAGCGGCAGCGCGAGCGAACGCTGGACGCTCAGGCGGCCGGCGGCTCAGACCGCCAGGACGGCGGCGATCTCCAGCAGCTCCTCGTCGATGCCCTTGCTCAGCCCGGGCAGGCTCGAGAGCGGCACGTGGGTGATCTGGCGCCGGTCGGTGCCGACCATCACCGCCTCGTCGCCCGCCAGCAGGGCGCGCACGGCGTGGAAGCCTAAGCGCGAGGCCAGCACGCGGTCGCGCGTGACGGGGCTGCCGCCGCGCTGGGTGTGGCCGAGGATCACCGTGCGCACCTCGTAGCCTGCGCGTTCCCGCAGCGCCTGCTCGACCACGCGGGCCCCGCCGCCGTAGGCCCCTTCCGCCACGACGATGATGCTCGAGGTCTTGCCGCGCGCGTCGGCGTCGCGCACGAGGTCCACGACGCGCTCGAGGGGCATCGGCACCTCGGGCACCAGGATCGCCTCGGCGCCGCCCGCCACACCGACGTGCAGCGCGATGTGGCCGGCGCGGCGCCCCATCACCTCGACGAGGAAGAGGCGGTCGTGGCTGGCGGCGGTGTCGCGCAGGCGGTCGACGGCGTCGAGCGCCACGTCGAGGGCGGTGTTGAAGCCGATCGACACGTCGGTGCCGGCGATGTCGTTGTCGATGGTGGCGGGGATGCCGACGACCTTCACGCCGTGCTCGCGGTGCAGGGCCTCGGCGCCGCGGAAGCTGCCGTCGCCGCCGATGACCACCAGGCCCTCGATGCCGTGGGCGCGCAGCACCTCCGCGGCCTTGGCCCGGCCCGGGGCCTCGTAGAACTCCTCGCTGCGGGCGGTGCGCAGCACGGTGCCGCCCCGCTGGATGACGTTGGCCACGCTGCGCGGCCCGAACTCGGCGAGGTCGCCCTCGATCAGTCCCTGGTAGCCGCGGTAGATGCCGAAGACGGTCAGGCCGTCGTGCACCGCCGTCCGGACCACGGCCCGGAGGGCGGCGTTCATGCCCGGGGCGTCGCCGCCGCTGGTGAGCACGCCGATACGCTTCATGGGGCCCAATATACGGCCGCGCGCCGGCGGCGCCCGTTCGCGCCCCGCGGCCGCGCCCGACGGCGCTGGGGGGAACTTCCGTCCCTCGGCGGCGCGCGCCGCGCCGTGGCATGATGCGTGGAACATGAGAATCGTTGCGCTCAAGGAGGCGAACCCCGGCGAGAACCGCGTGCCGGTCACGCCCCAAACGGTGGAGAAGCTGGTGCGGCTCGGCGCCTCGGTCGCGCTCGAGTGCGGCATCGGCGACCGGGTGATGATCGACGACGGCGCCTACCGCGAGGCCGGCGCCGAGCTGGGGGCGGACCGCGAGGCGCTGCTGGCGCAGGCCGACGCGCTGCTCACCGTGGGCCCGCCGCCGCTCGAGGTGGTCGCGGGGCTGCGCCCGGGCGCGGTCACCCTCGGCTTCCTCGACCCCTTCTTCGAGCCGGCGCTGGTGCGGGCGCTGGCCGAGCGGGGCGTGAGCGCCTTCGCCATGGAGCTGGTGCCGCGCACCACCTACGCCCAGAAGATGGACGCGCTCTCGAGCCAGGCGAGCCTGGCGGGCTACGCCGCTGTGGTGGTGGCGGCCGAGCGCTCGGGCAAGGCGTTCCCCATGATGAGCACTCCCGCTGGCACCATCCCGCCGGCGCGCGTCTTCGTGGTGGGTGCGGGCGTGGCGGGCTTGCAGGCCATCGCCACCGCCAGGCGCCTCGGCGCGCGGGTGGAGGCGTACGACACGCGCCCGGTGGTCAAGGAGCAGGTGCGCTCGCTCGGCGCCAGGTTCGTCGAGATCGACGTCGGCGAGACGGGCCAGACCGCTCAGGGCTACGCGCGCGAGCTCACCCCGGAGCAGCTCGCGGAGCAGCGCCGCCAGATGGCCAAGGTGGTGGCCGGCGCCGACGTGGTGATCACCACCGCCCAGGTGTTCGGCCGCGCCGCGCCGAAGATCGTCTCCGCCGACATGGTGGCGGGGATGCGCGCCGGCAGCGTGATCGTCGACCTGGCGGCCTCCACCGGCGGCAACGTCGAGGGCACGGTGGCGGGGCGCGAGGTCATGACCGAGGGCGGGGTGCTGATCGTGGGGCTGACCAACATGCCCGGCCAGGTGGCGCGCGACGCCAGCCAGGTGTACGCCAACAACCTCTACCTGCTGATCGAGCACGCCTGGGACGCCGAGGCGCGCCGCCTGGACCTCGAGCCCACCGACGAGGTGGTGGGCGCTTGCCTGCTCACGCACGAGGGCGCCGTGCGCGACGAGCGCGTGGCGGCGCTCTCGGAGAGGACGCGATGACCATCCTGCTGCTGTTCGTCTTCGTGCTCGCGGTCTTCCTGGGCTTCGAGCTGATCAACAAGGTGCCGTCGCAGCTGCACACGCCGCTGATGTCGGGCACCAACGCCATCTCCGGCATCACGCTGGTGGGGGCGCTGGCCGCCACCGCCATCGAGGGCACGTTCGGCACGCTGCTGGCCACGTTGGCGGTGGTGTTCGCCACCGTCAACGTGGTGGGCGGCTACCTCGTCACCGACCGCATGTTCGGGATGTTCGAGGGCGGCGCCCGCGGCGGTCGGAGCGACGACGGCGCCGGCGCGCGGGAGGGCTGAGGCGTGAACGTCGTCATCGAGCTCGCCTACGTCGTCGCCGCCACCCTGTTCGTGATCGGGCTCAAGATGCTGGGGCGCCCCGACACCGCCCGGCGCGGCAACCTGGTCTCGGCGCTGGCGATGCTGATCGCCGTCGTGACCACGCTGCTGGTGGCGGGCCTCGACTACACCTGGATCGTGGTCGGCCTGCTGGTCGGCGGTGCGGTGGGCGCCGTCGCCGCGCGCACGGTGAAGATGACCCAGATGCCCGAGCTGGTGGCGCTGCTCAACGGCTCGGGCGGCGCCGCCTCGCTGCTGGTGGGCTGGGTGGAGTACCTGCGGGCGCCCGACGCCGGCGCCATCACGGCGCTGTCGATCTACGTGGCCATCGTGGTGGGCGCCGTCACGGTCACGGGGTCGCTGGTCGCCTGGGCCAAGCTCTCCGAGCGCATGACGGGCAAGCCGATGCTGTTCGCCGGGCAGAAGGCCGTGAACGGCGCCATCCTCGGGGGCGCGCTGCTGCTCGGCGTGCTGTTCGTGGTCGCGCCCGCCGGCGCCTACCCCGCGCTGCTGGCGGTCATCGTGCTGGGGCTGGCGCTAGGGGTGCTGGCGGTGCTGCCCATCGGCGGCGCCGACATGCCCATCGTGATCTCGCTGCTCAACTCCTACTCGGGCGTCGCCGCGGCGGCCGCCGGCTTCGCCATCGGCAACAGCGTGCTGATCGTGGCGGGAGCCATGGTGGGGGCGTCGGGGCTGATCCTCACCCAGATCATGACCAAGGCCATGAACCGCTCGCTGGGCAACGTGCTGTTCAGCGGCTTCGGGGCGGGCGCCGCGGGCTCTGCCAGCGCCGTGGAGGGGGAGATCAAGCCCATCACCCCCGACGACGCCTACTACGTGCTGGAGGCGGCCAGCAGCGTGCTGGTGGTGCCCGGCTACGGCATGGCGGTGGCGCAGGCGCAGCACGTGGTCAAGGAGCTCGCCGACCTGCTGGAGGCCAACGGCGCCGAGGTGCGCTACGCCATCCACCCGGTGGCGGGGCGCATGCCGGGGCACATGAACGTGCTGTTAGCCGAGGCGAACGTGGCCTACGAGCAGCTGGTGGAGCCCGAGGACGTCAACCCCACCATGGAGCTCGTCGACGTGGCGCTGGTCATCGGCGCCAACGACGTGGTCAACCCGGCGGCGCGCGAGGACCCCGCGAGCCCGCTCTTCGGCATGCCGATCATCGACGTCGACCGGGCGCGCACCACGTTCGTGCTCAAGCGCTCGATGAACCCCGGCTTCTCGGGCGTCGAGAACCCGCTGTTCTACAAGCCGAACACGCGCATGCTGTTCGGCGACGCCAAGGCCACGCTCGGCTCGCTGGTGGCCGAGTTCAAGGAGGTCGTGGCCTAGCGCGCCCGGCGACCAGGGCCGCGTCGACGTGCGTCCGCCCCGGTGCCGGGGCGGACGCGCTTCTATCATCGAGGCGCTCCCCGGTCGCGCCGGGCCGCCGCCCGCGTTCAGCGCCGGTGTTTCAGGAAAATTGACAAGGAGAGACTCAAGTTACTATCATCGAGGCATGGATCCCGAACGTTTCACCGAGGCAGCCCTGCAGCTGGTGGCCAGCGCCCAGTCGGTGGCGCGCACCCGCCAGCACCAGCAGGTGGCGCCGCTGCACCTGGCCGCCGCGCTGCTCGCCGACCCGAGCGGCGTGCCGGCGCGCGTGGTGGAGCGCGCCGGCACCGACCCGCAGACGGTCCGCACGGCCGTCGACGCCGCGCTGGAGAAGCTCCCCAAGGTCAGCGGCGACGCCGGCCAGTACCTGAGCTCCGAGCTCGGCCGCGCCTTCGACGCCGCCGAGGCGCTCGCGCGCGAGTGGCAGGACTCGTTCGTGGCCGCCGACACGCTGCTGGTGGCGCTGGCGCGCACCGCCACCGACCTGCCGGGCCTGCCCGCCGCCGCCGCGCTGGCCGAGGCCGCCCTGGCCATCAGGGGAGGACGCACCGTGGAGAGCCGCTCCGCCGAGAGCACCTTCGAAGCGCTCGATAAGTACGGCATCGACCTCACCGAGCGCGCCCGCGAGGGCAAGCTCGACCCGGTCATCGGCCGCGACGACGAGATCCGCCGCACCGTGCAGATCCTGCTGCGCCGCACCAAGAACAACCCGGTGCTGATCGGCGAGCCCGGCGTGGGCAAGACGGCCATCGCCGAGGGGCTGGCGCTGCGCATCGTCAAGAAGGACGTGCCCGAGGGGCTGCAGGGCAAGCGCGTCGTGCAGCTCGACATGGGCAGCCTGCTGGCCGGCGCCAAGTACCGCGGCGAGTTCGAGGAGCGCCTCAAGGCGGTCATCGAGGAGACAGCGCGCTCGGACGGCGAGATCATCCTGTTCATCGACGAGCTCCACACCATCGTGGGCGCCGGCAAGGCCGAGGGCGCCGTCGACGCCGGCAACATGCTGAAGCCGCCGCTGGCGCGCGGCGAGCTGCGCATGATCGGCGCCACCACCCTGGCCGAGTACCGCGAGATCGAGAAGGACGCCGCCCTGGAGCGCCGCTTCCAGCCGATCCTCGTCGACGAGCCGTCGGTGGAGGAGACCATCTCGATCCTGCGCGGCATCAAGGAGAAGTACGAGGTGCACCACGGCGTCGGCATCACCGACCCTGCCCTCATCGCCGCCGCCACCATGGCGCACCGCTACGTGTCGGACCGCCGCCTTCCCGACTCGGCCATCGACCTCATCGACGAGGCGGCCAGCCGCATCCGCGTGCAGCTCGACTCGCTGCCCGAGGAGATCGACGGCCTGAGGCGCCGCAAGCTGCAGCTCGAGATCGAGCAGGAGGCGCTGAAGAAGGAGACCGACCCCGACTCTGCCGCCAGGCTCCTGCGCATCGAGGAGGAGCTGAGGGCCATCGCCGACCAGATCGGCCAGGCGCAGGCCGACTGGGAGGCCGAGCGCGCCACCCTCGAGGAGTGGCGCGCCAACCAGGAGCAGCTCGACCGCGTGCGCACCCAGATCGAGGCCGCCGAGCGCGACTACGACCTGGAGGCCGCCGCGAAGCTGCGCTACGGCGAGCTGCCCAAGCTCGAGGCCGACACCAAGCGCCTCGCCGAGAAGCTCGACGACGCGCGCTACGTGCGCCTCGAGGTGGGCGAGGAGGAGGTCGCGCAGGTGGTGGCGCGCGCCACCAACATCCCCGTGGCGCGCCTGCTGGAGGGCGAGCGCGAGAAGCTGCTGGAGCTCGAGCAGGCGCTGCACGAGCGGGTCATCGGACAGGACGAGGCCATCGAGGCCGTCGCCGACGCCATCCGGCGCTCGCGCGCCGGGCTCGCCGACCCCGATCGCCCCATCGGCTCGTTCATCTTCCTGGGGCCCACCGGGGTGGGCAAGACCGAGACCGCCAAGGCGCTCGCCGAGCAGCTCTTCGACAGCGAGGAGAAGCTCATCCGCCTCGACATGTCGGAGTACATGGAGCGCCACAACGTCGCCAAGCTCATCGGCGCCCCGCCGGGCTACGT
>JAAYYF010000016.1 GCA_012515535.1 Deinococcales bacterium | reverse complement strand
CTTTGATTTGTCCGTCGCCGCACTATATCCAGGTCGCGCCTCGCACTGTCAAACGCCCGCAGCGCTCGCGGCGGCCCGCGTGACGCCTTCTCGCCGTCTCGCGTCGTGAAGCGCATTAACCTCGGGGCATGAAGCGATCCGCCTGCGTACCCGTGTTCGTCACCCTGCTCCTCTCCCTGATCGCCTGCGCGAGCTCGCAGGCGGGCCCGCAGCTGACCGAGGTCGCGCGCGGCCTCTCCCAACCGGTGGCGATCGCCCACGCCGGCGACGACCGCCTGTTCGTGGTGGAACGCGCCGGCACCGTGCGCGTGGTGGTGGAGGGCGAGGTGCGGCCCGAGCCGTTCCTCGACCTCCGCGACCGGGTGGGCTCGCGGGGCGGCGAGCAGGGGCTGCTCGGCCTGGCGTTCCCGCCCGGCTTCGCCGCCAGCGGGCGCTACTACGTCTACTACACGGACCTGGCGGGCGGCTCGGTGCTGTCGCGCTTCACGGCGACCGGCGACGGCACCGACCCGGCCTCCGAGCGGGTGCTGCTGCGGCAGCCGCAGCCGGCCAGCAACCACAACGGCGGGCAGCTGGCGTTCGGCCCCGACGGCTACCTCTACCTGGGGCTCGGCGACGGCGGGGGCGGCGGCGACCCGCGCGGCGCCGGCCAGTCGCTGAGCACCTGGCTGGGCAAGCTGCTGCGCCTCGACGTCTCCGGCGACGACCTGGCCGTACCGGCCGACAACCCGTTCGTGGGGCGCGAGGGCGCGCTCCCCGAGATCTGGGCCTACGGGTTCCGGAACCCGTGGCGCTTCAGCTTCGACCCCGCCACCGGCGACCTGTTCATCGCCGACGTGGGCCAGAACGCGTTCGAGGAGGTCAACCTGCAGCCGGCCGCCTCGCGCGGCGGCGAGAACTACGGCTGGAACGTCATGGAGGGCGCCGCCTGCTTCAGCCCGCGCGAGGGCTGCGACGCCGACGGCCTCACGCTGCCCATCGTCACCTACCCGCACGGCCCCGAGTGGGGGCGGTCGATCACCGGCGGCTACGTCTACCGCGGCAGCGCCCTGCCGGAGCTGCAGGGCGCCTACGTGTTCGCGGACTTCGTGTCGGGCAAGGTGTGGCGCGCCGACGCCACCGACGGCGCCTGGCAGGTCACGCTGCTGCTCGACACCGGCTTCAACGTGTCGACCTTCGGGGTGGACGCCGCCGGCGAGCTGTACCTGGCCGACTACGCCAGCGGCCGGGTCTACAGGCTCGCGGCGGACTGAGGCGCGAGGGTGGGGCGCGGCCCCGCGGCCTCGGGCGCCCTGAAGCGCTTGAGCCGCAGGGCGTTGCTCACCACGAACACGCTGGAGAGGCCCATGGCCGCGGCGGCGATCATCGGCGAGAGCAGCACGCCGAAGGCGGGGTAGAGCACGCCCGCCGCCACCGGGATCAGCAGCACGTTGTAGGCGAAGGCCCAGAAGAGGTTCTGCTTGATGTTGCGCAGGGTGGCGCGCGACAGGGTGATGGCGTTGGGCACGCCGCGCAGGTCGCCGGACATCAGCACCACGTCGGCCGACTCGATGGCCACGTCGGTACCGGTGCCGATCGCCACCCCCACGTCGGCCTGCGCCAGCGCGGGCGCGTCGTTGATGCCGTCGCCCACGAAGGCCACCCTGTCGCCCGCCTGCTGCAGGCGCGCCACCTCGGCGGCCTTGTCGCCGGGCAGCACCTCGGCCACCACCTCGTCGATGCCGAGCTGCCGGGCGATGGCCTCGGCGGTGCGCCGCGTGTCGCCGGTCAGCATCGCCACCCGCAGCCCCAGCGCGTGCAGCGCCTCGATGGCGGCGGGGGTGGTGGGCTTGATGGGGTCGGCGACGGCCAGCAGCGCCACCACGCGCGGGGCGGCGGCGCCGTCCGGCGCCAGCGCCACGAACAAGGGCGTCTTGCCGGCGCCCGTGAGCGCGTCGACCTCCGCGCCCAGCGCGTCCAGCGGCGCCCCCAGGCGCTCCATGTAGCGCGCCGCCCCCACGTGCACGCGGCGGCCGTCGACCGTGCCGGCCACGCCGTAGCCGGGCAGCGCCTCGAAGCCCGTGACCGGGGCGGGGCTGGCGCCCCGCGCCGCCGCGCCGCGCAGCACGGCGCCCGCCACCGGGTGCTCGGAGCCGGCCTCCACGCCGGCCACCAGGCTCAGCAGCTCGCGCTCGCTCAGGCCGGCCGCGGGCGCGAGGCGCACGTCGGTCAGCTCGGGGCGCCCCTCGGTGAGGGTGCCGGTCTTGTCGAGCACCACCACGTCGGCGGCGCCCACGGCCTGCAGCGCCACGCCGTTGCGGAACAGCACCCCCAGCTCGGCGGCCTTGCCGGTGCCCACCATGATCGAGGTGGGGGTGGCGAGGCCCATGGCGCAGGGGCAGGCGATGATCAGCACCGCCACGGTGTTCACGAGCGCGAACGTGAGGGCCGGGTCGGGGCCGAACAGCAGCCACGCCAGGAAGGTGAGGGCGGCCACCGCCATCACGGCCGGCACGAACCAGGCCACCACCTTGTCGACGAGCGCCTGGATGGGCAGCTTGGCGCCCTGCGCCGCCTGCACCATGGCCACGATCTGCGACAGCACCGTGTCGGCGCCCACCTTGGCGGCCTGGAAGCGGAAGGTGCCGGTGGTGTTGATGGTGCCGCCCACCACCTCGGCGCCGGCCGCCTTGGCCACGGGCATGGGCTCGCCGGTGATCATCGACTCGTCGACGAACGAGCTGCCCTCCACCACCACGCCGTCGACCGGCAGGCGCTCGCCGGGGCGCACCACCAGGATGTCGCCGCGGCGCACCTCCTCGACCTTCACCTCGACCTCGGCGGCGTTCCGGACCACGCGCGCGGTGGGCGGCTGCAGCGCCATCAGCGCGCGGATGGCCTCGCCGGTGCGCCCCTTGGCGCGCGCCTCGAACCAGCGCCCCAGCAGGATCAGGGTGACGATCACGGCCGACGCCTCGTAGTAGACGTGCGCCGTGCCCGCCGGCAGCCAGTGGGGGGCGAAGGTGGCCACCACCGAGTAGCCGTAGGCGGCGGTGGTGCCGAGCACCACCAGCGAGTTCATGTCGGGCGCGCCGCGCAGCAGCGCCGGCACCCCGAGGCGGTAGAAGCGCAGGCCGGGCCCGAGCTGCACCACGCTGGCGAGCGCGAACATCACGTACGCCCGCGTGGTCATGGGCAGCCAGGTGGCCAGGCGGTCGTGCAGCGGCGGCACCAGCATGGCGCCCATCTCCATGAGGAAGAGCGGCAGGGTGAAGGCGGCGGCGACGATCAGGTCGCGCTCGAGCCGGCTCAGCGCCGCCTGGCGCGCCTCGCGCTCGGCGTCCTCGAGCCGGCGCTCGTCGTCGACCCGGCGCACCTCGTAGCCCGCCTTGCGCACCGCCTCCTCCAGGAGCTCGGGCGCCAGGCCCGGGCGGTAGCGCACGGTGGCGCGCTCGGTGGCGAGGTTGACGTTGGCCTCGACGACGCCGTCGAGCTTGCCGAGCGCCCGCTCGACGCGGGCCACGCAGCTGGCGCAGGTCATGCCCTCGACGCTCAGCTGGGCGTCGAGGACGGGGAGGTCGTCGCGCGACGGCGCGTCGCTCGTGGGCGCGGGGGCCGTGGCCTGGTTCATCTGTTCCTCTCGATGGACGAGGGCGGGCGCGGGCCCGCCGCCCGTCAGGCGCGGTACTTCAGCGCCTCCATCAGCTCGTCGACGATCTGCTCGGTGTCGCCGCGCTGGGCGGCGGTGACGACGTGGTCGCGCACGTGGGCGCGCAGCACCGCCTCCGACACCTTGCGCAGCGCGCCCTGCACGGCGCTCATCTGCTTCAGCACGTCGACGCAGTAGACGTCGGGGTCCTCGAGCATGCGCAGCACCCCCTCGACGTGGCCCCGCACCCCCTTGAGGCGCAGGGCGGCGTCGGCGCGGGTGGCGGGGTCGAGGTGGAGGCACTCGTGGTGCGCGAGCGCCTCCTGCGGGGCGGCCGCCTCGGTGGCGGGACGGTCCATCAGGCGGCGGGGGTGGCGGTGTAGCCTTCCTCGGCTACCGCCGCCACCAGCTCGGCGACCGGCGCCGAGCCCTGCACGGTGGCGCGCCCGGCCTGCAGGTCGACCTCGGCCGTCGTGACGCCGTCCACGCCCTCGAGGGCGCGCTTCACGGCGGCGGAGCAGTGGCTGCAGGACATGCCTTCGATCTTGAGTTCGGTCATCGCGGGTCTCCTTGGGGGTGAGGTCGCGGCCGGCGGGCGGTGGCCCGCGGCCCTGCACCCATGCTACCACCCCACCTGGGGTGGGGTACGTCGAGGGCGAACGGACGGGCGCCGGACCGCCCGGCCCCGCGCCCCGACCCGCCGCTCGCGGCCGCGCCGGCGGCCCCTACTCCTCGGGGCGCTCCTCGTGCTCGCCGTGGTCGGGCGCCGCCTGCGGGCTCACGATGGAGGGCGGGTCGGAGGCCGGGAAGCTGTCGTCGATGCCAACGTCCAGCTCCTTCTCGACCTGGGCGCGGTCCTTCTCGTGCTCTTCGGGCGGCAGGTCGGCCGGCGGCTCGCTGTCGCGGCGCCGCGACCGCAGCTCGGGCGGGATGGAGTCCTCGTGGCGCACCTCGGGCGCGCTGGCGGGGGCGTCGAGGCCGCCCGTCCGGTGGAGCTTCTCGTGCCGGTTCCCGTGCTCGTGTCGCTTCGCGTCGTTCATGGCAGCACCTCCGCGATGTGCCCGTACAGTAGGGCGCGAAACGCGGAAGCCGTGTGCGTGAGGCCCGGCCCCCCTCAGGTGGTGGGCTCGGCCTCCGCCGCCCGCTCCATCTCGACGGCCCAGCCGGCCACGCGCGTCACGCTGGCGTCGACGTCGCGCAGCAGCGTGAGCACCTCCAGGTGGTGCGAGCTGGAGGCGCGCGACTCGGGCAGCTGCTCCTCGAGGCGCCCCAGGTGCGCCACCCGCATGCGCGCCACCAGCGCCTCGAAGTCGCGGCGCCCGTCGAGCACGCGCTGCGCCATGGCGGCGTCGCCGGTGGCGAGCGCGGTGAAGGCGGCACGCATGCGCCTCAGCAGGCGCTCGCCCGTCTGGGTCAGCTCGGCGCGGCCGACCTTGCTGAACTCGAGCCCCTCGGTGCGCAGCTTCTCCTCGCGCCGGCCCAGGCGCCGGATCTGGTCGCCCATGTGCTCGAGCTCGGTGGCCACCAGCAGCAGCCGCTGCGAGGCCTCGTCGTCGCCGTGGCTGTGCCTTAGCCGCGCCAGGTAGTCGACCACGTCGTGCGTCAGGCGGTCGAGCTTCGTCTCGCGCGCGCGGATCGGCTCCGGGTCCCAGCGGCCGGTGTCGAGGTTGCGCACCGCCAGCTCCATCATCACCGCCACCTGGTCGCTCATGCGCACGGTCTCGCGCAGCGCCAGGGCGGCGGCCAGGTGGGCGTCGTCGAGCGCCTCGCGCCGCAGGTACTTGGGCGCGGCGTCGTCGTCGGCGGTGGGCACCAGCTGCCCGCTGAAGCGCGCCAGCAGCGGCGCCAGGGCGGTGCCGACCAGCGCCACCCCCAGGTTGAAGAGGGTGTGGACGTTCGCCACCTCGCGCGCCTCGCCGCCGCCGATGGCCTCGATGCCCTCGGCGGCGGGGCCCAGCAGCAGCACGGTCGCCACGGCGCCGACGGTGGTCACCAGCAGCTGCATCAGCGCGGTGCGCTGGGTGTTGGTGTCGAAGGTGCGCGAGATGAGCAGCGGCAGCAGCGCGCTGCCGGCGTTGCCGCCCGCCGTGAGCGCGATGACGGTGGGCAGCGAGATGGCGTCGGCCAGGTAGAGGCCTAGCCCCACGGCCGTGACGCCGTTCGAGCTCGACAGCACCGCGCCGAGCGCCATGCCGAGCAGCAGCACCGTGACGGGGCTGCTCTCGGCCGAGTCGATCAGCAGGCTGAACAGCTCGCCGCTGGCGAGCCCGGTCATGGAGTCGACGGTGACGTCGAGCCCCAGGAACAACAGGCCGGCGCCGAGCAGCAGCGTGCCGGGGGCGCGCGTGCGGCTCCACAGCGACACGAAGTAGCCCACGCCGATCATGGCCCAGGCGTAGTCGCCGAGGCTGAAGGCGGCCAGCTGGATGGCGAGGGTGGCGCCCAGCTTGGCGCCCAGCAGCAGGGCGATGCCGGCGGGGATGCCCACCAGGCCCCCGCCCACCAGGCCGAGGCCGGTGACGACGGTGGCGGTGCCGCTCTGGGTGGCGGCGGCCACCACGGTGCCGGTGAACAGCGCGTGGAACGGCGAGCGCGTGGCGGCGGCCATCAGGCGCCGCGCCGCCGGGCCGGCCAGCTGCTGCAGCGCCTCGGCGATCTGGTGGATGCCGAGCAGGAAGAGCGCGAGGCCGCCGACGGCGGTCAGCAGCATGGCGTCGCCTCCGGCCGCTCGCGGGCGGCGGCACGCCACGGCGCCGCGAGGCGGGCTCGGGGGCGCGGCGGGCGCAGGGGGGCAGAGGGGGTAAGCAGGTCGGTCACGGTCGTCATCCGCTCGGGTCGGGATTGCAGTCTACGTCTCGGCCGCCCCTCCACCCGTGAACCGTTCGGCGAGCGGGAGAACGCGCGTTGTACTCCCGCGGGGCGCCGGGCGTGCCGGCGCGCGGCCGCCGGCTTCGTATAGTTGTCTATACATCATCGTACCGCATAGCTCACGGAGGCCGAGGGTTGCTCGATCGCAACGCCGTACCCATCTACGCCCGCATCCAGGCGGACCTGCGCCGGCAGATCGCCGACGGGCGCCTCGCGCTCGGCGCGCGGCTGCCGCCCGAGGCGGAGCTGTGCCAGCGCTACGGCGTGTCGCGCATGACGGTGCGCCACGCGCTCGACGGCCTGGTGGCGGCGGGCCTGCTGGGCCGCCGCCGCGGCGTGGGCACCTTCGTCACCCGCACCAAGACCGAGCGCGTGGCCAGCCGCCTGCTCGGCTTCCGCGAGGACGCCCTGGCTCACGGCCTCACGCCCACCACCGAGGTGCTCGCCAGCGCCACCGAGGCGCTCGGCGCCGAGGACGGCGCGCTGCTCGACCTCGCCCCCGCCACCCGCGTGCTGCGCGTCACGCGTCGCCGCACGGCCGACGGCGAGCCCATCGGGCTCAACACCGTGGTGCTGGTGCCGCCGTTCGCCACCGCGCTGCGCGGCCTCGACTTCGAGGGCTCGCTCTACGAGGAGGTGGCCGCGGCGCTAGGCGTCGAGGTCGCCGGCGCCGACCAGAACGTCGAGGCGGTGGCCGCCGAGGCCTCGGCGGCCGGGCTGCTGGGCGTCACGGCCGGCGCCCCGCTGCTGCGCGTCACGCGCGTCACCTACCTGGCCGACGGCCGCACGCTCGGCCTCACCCGCACCCTCTACCGCGGAGACCGCTACTTCCTGTCGCTCCGGCTGCAGCGGAGCGACCCGATGCCGCCCTGAGACACCAAGCCCCCCAGCCGCCCCGAAGCGGACCACCGGCACACGTATGCCGACCCCGACCTCAAGGAGGAAGCCGATGAACCCACCCGCCCTCGCCCGTACCGTCCCCCGCCTCGCCAGCCGCCTGCTCGGCGTCACCGCCGCGCTGCTGCTGGCGCTGTTCGCGGGCAGCGCCTTCGCCCAGGAGTGCGCCCGCGGCGCCCTCGACGCGCGCTACTGCGACGTGGACGGCGACATGCTGGCCGACCCGCCCGCCGACGGCCGCTACTCCGACCCCAGCACCCTCGTGTTCACCTACGCCCCCACCGAGGACCCGGCCGTCTACCAGGACGCCTTCGGCGAGTTCATCGATCACCTCTCCGAGCTCACCGGCCGTCCTGTGGTCTACTTCCCCGTGCGCTCCTACGCCGCCCAGATCGAGGCCATGCGCGCCGGCCGCCTCCACGTGGCGGGCTTCGCCGCCGGCTCGGTCGAGGAGGGCGTCAACGCCGCCGGCTTCATCCCCGTGGCGGTGATGGCCGCCGACGACGGCACCTACGGCTACGAGATGGAGATCATCGTCCGGGCCGGCTCCGACATCCGCTCGCTCGACGACCTGCGCGGCCGCCAGCTGGCGTTCGTCTCCCCCACCTCCAACTCCGGCTTCAAGGCGCCCTCCGCGCTGCTCTACGCCGAGCTGGGCATGAAGCCCGACGTCGACTACCAGACCGCCTTCTCGGGCGGCCACGACAACTCGATCCTGGGCGTGGTCAACGGCGACTACGAGGCGGCCGCCATCGCCTCCTCGGTGCTCGACCGCATGATCGCGCGCGACGTGCTGGCCGAGGAGGACCTCGAGATCGTCTACACCTCGCAGACGTTCCCCGCCACCGCCTACGGCTACGTCTACGACCTCACCCCCGAGCTCGCCGCGGCGGTGCGCGAGGCGTTCCTGACCTTCGACTGGACGGGCACCGCCCTGAAGGCCGAGTTCGCCGACTCCGACCGCTTCCAGGCGATCGACTACGCCACCGACTGGGACGTGCTCCGCAAGATCGCCGCGGCCAGCGCCGAGCTGGAGTGAGCGAAGGAGTGACCCCCATGGCGGTAACCGGCGCGCGGCCGCGAGGCGAGCCGCGCGCCGCCTCCGACGCGGCGCTCCTCGAGGTCCGCGGCCTGGTCAAGCGCTACGGCCGCGGCGAGACCGCCGTGAAGGGCGTCGACCTGAGCCTGCCCAAGGGCCAGGTCGTGGCGCTGATCGGCCCCTCGGGGGCCGGCAAGAGCACGCTGATCCGCTGCATCAACCGGCTCGTGGAGCCGACCGCCGGCAGCATCCGGCTGGCCGGCACGGAGCTCACCGACCTGGGTCGCGGCGCGCTGCGGAGGGCGCGCCGCGACATCGGCATGATCTTCCAGGAGCACGCCCTGGTCGACCGCCTCACGGTGATGGAGAACGTGCTGTCGGGCCAGCTCGGCTACGTGGGCTTCTGGCGCTCCTGGTTCCGGCGCTTCCCGCAGGCCACCGTGGACCGCGCCTACGAGCTCCTCGAGCGCGTGGGCATCCTGGAGCACATCGACAAGCGCGCCGACCAGCTGTCGGGCGGCCAGCGCCAGCGCGTCGGCATCGCCCGCGCGCTGCTGCAGGACCCCACCATCCTTCTGGTCGACGAGCCCACCGCCAGCCTCGACCCGAAGACCTCGCGCCAGGTGATGCGGCTGCTGATGGAGCTGGCCGCCGAGCACGAGCTGTCGGCCATCATCAACATCCACGACGTGGCGCTCGCCAAGCTGTTCGTGCCGCGCATCGTCGGCCTGCGCGCCGGCGAGGTGGTGTTCGACGGCCCGCCCGCCGAGCTCGACGAGGCCATGCTCACCGAGATCTACGGCGAGGAGGACTGGACCGCCGCCCCGGGCTCCCAGGCGAGCGCCGAGGACGAGGACGCCGAGGACGGCCTCGGCGCCGCCAGCGAGGCCGCGGCGCCCAGCGCGGGCGCCGTAGGCCTGCCCTCGAGCGAGGTCGCGTGAGCGCCCTCCCCGCGCGCACGGCCGCATCTCTCAAGGGCCAGCCCTGGCGGCCGGCGCCGCTGATCCGCCAGCCGTGGCTCCGGTGGGGGCTGCCGCTCCTGGGCCTCGCCTACCTGGTCGCCGCCTTCTCCACCATCAGCGTCGACTGGGGGCGCGTGGCGCGCGGCCTCGACCGCGCGCGCACCGTCTTCGGCGGCTTCCTCACCCCCGACTTCCTGTCGCGCTGGGAGTTCATCCAGCTCGGCATCCTCGAGAGCCTGGCCATGACCGTGGCGGCCACCGCGCTCGGCATCGTGCTGTCGGTGCCGTTCGCCTTCGGCGCCGCGCGCAACATCTCGCCCCTGCCCGTCTACCTCGCCTGCCGCGCCGTCGTCGCCGCCGGGCGCTCGTTCCAGGAGATCGTCATCGCCATCTTCTTCGTGGTGATGGTGGGCTTCGGGCCGCTGGCGGGCGCGCTCACGCTGGCGTTCGCCACCATCGGCTTCCTGGGCAAGCTGCTGGCCGAGGAGATCGAGGAGATCGACCCGCGCCCGCTCGAGGCGGTGCGCGCCACCGGCGGCAGCTGGCTGCAGCAGATGGCCTACGGGGTGGTGCCGCAGGTGCTCCCGCGCTTCGTGGGGCTCTCGGTCTACCGCTTCGACATCAACTTCCGCGAGTCGTCGGTCATCGGCATCGTGGGCGCGGGCGGCATCGGCGGCGCCCTCAACACCTCGATCTCGCGCTACGAGTACTCGACCACCGCCGCCATCCTCATCGTGATCATCGCCATCGTCCTGCTCACCGAGTACGCCTCGGGCATCATCCGGAAGCGGGTGCAGTAGCGTGCCCACCTACGTGGTCGGCCGCGAGCGCGTGTGGCGCAAGCGCACCCCGCGCCAGACGTTGCTCGCCTACCTCGGCTACCTGCTCGGCGCGATCGCCGTGCTGGTGGCCGCGCGCTTCATCAGCGGCCAGACGCTGTGGTTCTTCGTCCTCGACGCCCCCGAGCAGGCCGCCGACCTGGTGGGGCGCATGTTCCCGCCGTCGTGGGGCTACGCCAACCGCCTGTGGCGCCCGCTGTGGGACACCCTCAACATCGCCACCATCGGCACCCTGGCGGCCCTGGTGGTGAGCGTGCCCGTGGCGTTCCTGGCGGCGCGCAACACCACCCCGCACCCGCTGTTCCGGCAGCTGGCGCTGGTGGTGATCGTCACCTCGCGCTCGGTCAACGCCCTCATCTGGGCGCTGCTGCTCGTGAGCATCATCGGGCCCGGCGTGCTGGCCGGCATCATCGCCGTGGCGCTGCGCTCGATCGGCTTCTGCGCCAAGCTCCTGTCGGAGGCCATCGAGGAGATCGACTTCAAGCCCATCGAGGCGCTCGACTCCACCGGCGCCAGCGGCAGCCAGGTGGTGGCGTACGGCATCGTGCCGCAGGTGGCGCCCGCCTTCGCCGGCATCAGCGTCTACCGCTGGGACATCAACATCCGCGAGTCGACCGTGGTGGGGCTGGTGGGCGCCGGCGGCATCGGCCTGCCGCTCGACGCCAGCATCGCCTCCCTGCAGTGGTCTCAGGCTACGGTCATATTCGTGATGATCCTGGTACTCGTCGTCATCAGCGAATGGGTCTCGGCCAAGGTGCGGGGGGCGATCCGATGACCCCCGCCACCGGCACCCACCCCCTGGCGGGCGTGCGCTCGCTGCTCCTCGACCTCGACGGCTGCGTGTGGTTCGGCGACGAGCTCGCCGAGGGCGCGGCCGGGTTCGTGGCCGCCGCCCGCGCCAGCGGCCTGCGGGTCGGCTTCCTCACCAACATCTCCAGCGGCAGCAGCGCGCGCGTGGCCGCCAAGCTCACGCGCCTGGGCATCCCCACGCCGCCCGAGGACGTGCAGATGCCGATCGACGCCCTGGCGCTACACCCCCTGATGCGCCCGCGGCCCAGGACGTTCGTGCTGGGGCGCGCCGACGTGTCGGAGGCGGTGGCGCGCCTGACCGACGTCACGGAGGACCCCGACGAGGCCGAGCTGCTGGTGCTGAGCCGCGACCCCGAGCTGGGCTACCGCCGCCTGGCGCAGGCGCTGCAGGTGCTGCTGCGCGGCGGCGGCTTCCTGGCGCTGAACCTCGACATGCGCGTGCCGATGGCCGGCGGGCGCATCGTGCCCGGCAACGGCGCCATCGCCGCCGCCCTCAGCGCCGCCTCGGGGGTGACGCCGGAGTCGGTGGGCAAGCCGGCGCCGTTCTACTTCGAGGTGGCGCTCGAGCGCTTCGGCATGCAGCGCGAGAGCACGGTGATGGTCGGCGACAACCTCGACTCCGACGTCCAGGGCGGCCGCAACGCGGGGCTGCGCACCGTGCAGGTCGGCGGCAGCACCTTCAGCGCCCTCACCCCGCCGCCCGAGCCCGACCTGAGCCTGACGGGGCTGCCGCAGCTCGGCGAGCTCCTCGGCCTCGCCCCCGTTCTACGCCCATGAGAGGCGTGTGAGGGGGCGGCGGCCCCCGGGCTGGTACGGTGCGGTGAACACAAACCAAGCAGCAACAGGAGGAGGGTTCGCATGCGACGACTGCTCGTTCCGTTTCTCGTTGCTCTGATGGCCTCCGGCGCCGCCACGGCGCTGGCCCAGGAGAGCGTCAAGGTCGGCGTCATCACGAGCCTCACCGGCCGCTTCGCGGAGTTCGGTGAGCAGCACCAGGCGGGCATCCAGGCCGCGCTCGAGGACGTCAACGCCGCCGGCGGCGTCAACGGCGTGCCGCTCGAGGTGGTGTACGAGGACGACACCTCCGAGGTGAACGCGGCGCTCACCGCCGCCGAGACGCTCGTCAACCAGAACCTGCCGCTGGTGATGGGCGCCTACTCGTCCTCCATCACCAACCCGCTGGCGCAGTACTTCACCCGCCAGCAGCGCCCCTTCCTCGTCTTCACCTCTGGCGACGACGCCATCACCCGCCCCGGCTCCGACTGGGTCTTCCGCCTCAACCAGCCGTCCTACGCCTACGCCGACGTGCTCTTCGGGGTGTTCGACGCCCTCAACGAGCAGCACGGCGACGGCTACCTGCGGACCATCGTGACGATCCACGGCAACGGCGCCTTCGAGGTGTCGGTGGCCGACGCCGTCGACGAGATCGCCGCCCAGCGCGGCTACACCGTGCTGCAGCGCCAGGACTACGACCAGTCGGGCGCCGACTTCCGCCCCATCCTCAACCGCTTCAAGTCGCTGAACCCCGACGTGGTGTTCATGGTCAGCTACGCCGCCGACTCGGTGGCGCTGATGCGCCAGATCGCCGAGGTCGGCCTCGACGCCAAGGTGTTCGCCGGCGGCGCCGCGGGCTTCGCGCTGCCCAACTTCATCGAGGGCTCGGGCCCGGCCGCCGACTACGTCTACACCGCCACCATGTGGACCAAGGACGTGCCCTACCCCGGCGCGCAGGAGCTCGACGACCGCCTGCAGGCCATCCTGGGCCGCACGCCCTCGTACCACGCCGCGCAGGCGTACGCCGCCATCATCACGGCCGCCGACGTGCTGTCGCGCGCCGCGTCGTTCTCGCCCGCCGACGTGCGCGAGGCGCTGCTGGCCACCGACATGCCCGACACGGTCTACGGCCCCATCTCGTTCAGCGACTACGCCGGCTACCGCAACCAGGCCTCGCTGCCGGCCGTGGCCGAGCAGGTGGTGAACGGCGAGTTCGTCACCGTCTACGTCAACGGCGAGGTCGTGAACGAGATGCTCGACACGCCCGCCTGGACCGAGCGGTAAGCGGAGGCGAGCAGCGGGCGTTGGAAGGGCTGGCTCCGTTCCTCCAGAACCTCAGCGGTGGGCTGCTGATCGGCGGCATCTACGCGCTGATCGGCGTCGGGCTGTCGCTCATCTTCGGCGTGATGCGCGTGATCAACTTCGCGCACGGCGAGTTCGTCATGCTCGGCATGTACCTCGCCATCGTGCTGTTCGTGCAGCTCGGCCTCGACCCCTACGTGTCGCTGCTGATCGCGGCCCCCGCCGGCTTCCTGGTGGGCATGGTCGTCCAACGCCTGGTCATCGCGCGCCTCGTCGACATCCCCGGCGACAGCACGCTGCTCGTCACCCTGGGGCTCGGCCTGGTGATCTCGAACGTGCTGTTCCTGGTCTTCGGCGCCGAGCCCAAGTCGATCTACCTGCCGTACGCCACGCGCACGGTGATGCTGGCCGGCATCCGCCTGCCCGTGGCGCAGCTCATCGCGGGGGGCGTCACGCTGGTGCTCATCACCGGCCTGTGGCTGCTGCTCACGCGCACCGAGCTGGGGCGCGCCGTGCGCGCCACCGCTCAGAACCGGCTCGGCGCCGAGCTGGTGGGCATCGACACCCCCCGCATCCACGCCCTGGTGTTCGGCGTGGGGATGGCGCTGGCGATGGCCGCCGGCGTCATCCTCGCGCCGCTCCTCTTCGCCATCCCCACGGCGGGCGCCAGCTACACCCTCAAGGCGTTCGTCGTGACCGTGCTGGGCGGCCTCGGCAGCGTGCCGGGCGCCATCGGCGGCGGGCTGCTGCTCGGGGTGGTCGAGTTCATGGGCGCCTCCTACCTATCTTCCGGCTACCGTGACGCCTACGGCCTCTTCGCCTTCCTGCTCGTCCTGTTGCTGCGCCCCGAAGGGCTGTTCGGCCGCACGGTGAAACGCGTATGACCCAGGGCCCCGACGCGCCACGAGGCGCCGCTCCCGCCGCCCGCCCGCCCCGCCCCAGCCTGCTCGCCTCGCCGTGGCCGCGCCTGGCGCTGGTGGCGGCGGCGTTCGCCGCCTGGTACTTCGTGTTCCCCTCGGCCCTGTCGCTGGGCATCACGCTGATGCTGCTGGCGGGCTGGGCCACCGCCTGGGACCTGCTGGGCGGCTGGACGGGCCAGGCGAGCCTGGGCCACGCCGCCTTCGTGGGCCTCGGCGCCTACACGGTCGGCGTCACGGCCGCCAACTTCGACCTCGCCCCCTGGTGGGCGGCGCTGCTGGCCATGGCGGCCGCCGCGCTGCTGGCCCTGCTCTGGGGGCGCCTGACGTTCGGGTTGCGCGGAGCCTACTTCGTGCTCTCCACCATCGCCATCGCCGAGATCCTGCGGCTGGTGGCCATCAACGAGCGCCGCCTCACGGGCGGCGCCGTGGGCCTGTTCATCTTCGACCTGCAGGAGCCGTTCGGCCTCGACCTGTTCAGCCGCCACGTCGAGTTCTGGTTCTCGCTCGGCTACCTGCTGCTGGTGCTGGTGGTGGTGGCGCTGGTCACGCGCGGCCGCCTGGGCTACCAGATGCGCGCCGTGCGCGAGGACGAGGCCTCGGCGCAGGCCGCCGGCATCAACCCGGTGGCGGTCAAGTCGTGGGCGTTCGTGCTGTCGGCCGCCCTCACGGCGCTGGGCGGCTGCCTCTACGGCGTCTTCCTGTCGGCGCTGCAGCCGCAGCCGCTCTTCGAGCTGCACCTGTCGGTGCGCATCGCGCTGGTGGCCATCATCGGCGGGCGCGGCACGCTGTTCGGGCCGCTGGTGGGCGCGGCGCTCATCACGCTGGCGGCCGAGCTGTTCCGCACCACCTTCGCGCAGGCCAACCTGCTGATCTACGGCCTGCTGATCGTGCTGGTGGTGCTGTTCATGCCGCGCGGCATCATGGGCGAGCTGGAACGCCGCGTGGTGAGGAGGCGCTATGCCAAGAGCGCTCGAGGCTGAGGGCGTCACGGTGCGCTTCGGCGGCCTGGTGGCCGTCAACGGCGTGTCGCTCGCGCTCGACGAGGGCGCCATCCTGGGCCTCATCGGCCCCAACGGCGCCGGCAAGTCGACGCTCTTCAACGCCCTCACCGGCTACGTCAAGGCGCGCGGCCAGGTGTCGTTCTACGGCCGCCGCGTCGACCGGCTGCAGCCCTACGCCCGCACGCGCTTGGGGATGGGGCGCACCTTCCAGATCGAGCGCCCGTTCGAGGGCCTCACGGTCCTCGAGAACGTGCTCATCCCCGCCTTCCTGCGGGCCGCCGGCCCCGCCGAGGCGGAGCGCGTGGCGTACGCGGCGCTCGAGCAGGTGGGCCTGGCCGACCGCGCCCTGCAGCCCTCCTCCGACCTGAACCTGGCGCGCCGCCGCCGCCTCGAGCTGGCCAAGGCGCTGGCGGTGCAGCCCAAGGTGCTGTTCCTCGACGAGCTGATGGCGGGCCTCAACCCGCCGGCGCTCAAGGAGATGATCGGCTTCGTGCGCTCGCTCGCCGACTCGGGGCTGGCCATCATCATGGTGGAGCACATCATGGAGGCGGTCACGGAGCTGTGCGAAGAGGTGATCGTGCTGGCCTTCGGCGAGAAGATCGCCCACGGCACGCCGCAGGTCGTGATGAACGACGAGCGCGTGGTGGAGGCGTACCTAGGGGGCGCCGATGAGTGAGGCGCCCGGCGCGCAGCGCGTCCTCGAGGTCATCGACGCCGACCTGGGCTACGGCGACCTGCAGGTGGTGTTCGGCGTGTCGCTGCACGTGCACCGCGGCGAGCTGGTGGGGCTGGTGGGCGGCAACGGCAGCGGCAAGTCGACCATCCTGCGCGCCATCTCGGGCATGATCCGCCCGCGCGGCGGCAGCATCCTGCTGGAGGGCGAGGAGGTGGGCGGCCTCGAGCCGCACGCCCTGGCGCTGCGCGGCCTGGCGCACGTGCCCATGGGGCGCCAGCTCTTCCCCGACATGACCGTCGAGGAGAACCTCTCCCTGGGCGCCTACCTGCCGCCGGCCCGCGAGCGCCGCGCCGAGGGGTTCGCGCGCGTCTACGAGCTGTTCCCCGACCTGCACACCAAGCGCCGCGAGGCGGCCGGCGCCCTGTCGGGCGGCCAGCAGCAGATGGTGGCGATCGGCCGCGCGCTGATGCTCCACCCCAAGGTGCTGATCATGGACGAGCCGAGCCTGGGGCTGGCGCCGCTGCTGGTGCGCGAGGTGATGCAGGTGATCCGGCGCGTGGCCGACACCGGCATGCCCATCCTGCTGGTGGAGCAGAACGTGACCCAGGTGCTGAAGATCGCCGACCGCGCCTACGTGCTGGAGAACGGCCGCCTGGTGCTCGACGGCCCCACCGAGCAGCTCCGGGGCGACCCGATGATCCGCCGCGCCTACCTGGGGCTGTGAGCCCCACACTAGAGAGCCCCCGGCGTGCACCGGGGGCTCCTTCGGGTTACGGCCTAAGCGCCCGGCTCAGTCGCGGTTCCCCATGAACATCGAGACGTAGTAGAGCAGGTAGAGCACCGAGCTGGCGGCGGCGGCCACGTAGGTGAGGGCGGCGGCGTTGAGCACCTGCTTGGTGCCCGCCACCTCGCCGGTGGTGGCGATGCCCAGCGCCTGCAGCTGCTGGCCGGCGCGGCGGCTGGCGTCGTACTCCACGGGCAGGGTCACGACCTGGAACAGCACCGCGGCGCCGAACAGGATGACGCCCAGCTGGACGAGGCCGAAGGCGCCCATGACCGCGCCGGCGATGATGACCCAGGGCGCGAAGTTGGCGCCGATGCTGGCGATCGGCACCAGGGCGGTGCGGATGCGCAGCGGCGCGTAGGCCTTGGCGTGCTGGATGGCGTGGCCCACCTCGTGGGCGGCCACGGCGTGGGCGGCCACGCTGGCGGTGCGGTAGTTGTGGGTCGAGAGGCGCACCACGCGCTTGGCGGGGTCGTAGTGGTCGGTGAGCTGGCCCGGGACCTCCTCGACCGCCACGTCGGTGAGGCCGTTGGCGTCGAGGATCGCGCGCGCCGTCTGGGCGCCGGTGAGGCCGGAGGCCGCGGGCTGCTGGCCCCAGCGCGCGTAGGTGTTGCGCAGGTACATCTGGATGATCAGGGTCGCGCCTAGCGTGACGATGAAGATCAACAGCATCAGTAGGTTCTCCTCCGATGAGGCGCCGCGAAGCGTGCGCGGCGCGTGTGATACGAGGTTACACGGTGGGGGCGCGCCGCGCGTGACGGGGCGCGACCTGCTCGCCGCCCAGCGGCCGGACGCCCGGCGCTCACTCCTGCAGCGCGGCGAGGTAGGCGACCAGGTCGGCCTCGAGCACCTCGCCCACGTGGGTGCGCACGAGGCGCCCGCGCGCGTCGAAGAACAGCGTGTTGGGCAGGCCCAGCAGGTCGAACTCCAGGCTCAGCGCCAGGTCGCGGTCGAGCGCCACGGTGCCGAGCTCCAGCTCGGGGCGCTCGGCCAGGTAGGCGGCCACCGCCTCGCGCGCCTCGCCCTGGTCGACGAACACGAAGCGCACGTCCGGGTTGGCGCGGGCGTGCTCCGCCAGGAGCGGCAGCTCGCGCAGGCACGGCAGGCACCAGGTGGCCCACAGGTTCACCACCAGCGGCTGGCCGGCGAGCGATGCCAGCGGCAGCTCGCCCCCCTCGAGGCGCTCGAGGGTCAGCTCGGGCAGGCGCCTGTCGGAGCCGGGGGCCGGCGTGAGCAGCGACCAGCCCAGCCAGCCGACCGCCACGCCCACGGCCACGACCGCCAGGCCGGAGAGCCAGCGGGGGCGGGAACGCGGCGCAGCCATGCCCCCATCATAGCGAGCGTCGCCCGTGAGCCACGGCGCCGCGCGCCAAATGGGTGCTGGGACCCTTCTGGCCCCAGCGCCTACGGTTGTAAGGTGAAGCTTCGCGCCCCTCGGGCGCGCCCATCAACAAGGAGAAGCATGAAACGCGAACCAGATCACCCGTTCACGCCGACCGCCATGCTGGCGCTCATCACGGGCATGCTGCTGGCCCAGCTCTTCGCCTTCGTACTGGCCAGCTGACGCACCACCACGACCAGCGACCGGCCGCGTGAGCCCGGGCCGAGACGCCCCGGGCCCGCGACGCATCAGAAGCCGGCCCTGCCGGCCAGCACCCCACCGAGCCCCAGCGCGAAGAGGAACGCCCCGAAGGCGAACATCGCGATGCCCTCGATCAGCGTGCCGATCTTCGGGAAGTCGGCCGATTCGAAGGCGGTGGCGCCTGGCATCCGCTTGCCCGGGTTGATGAAGAACGTGTAGAGCATCAGCCCCGAGCCGAGGAAGAGCCCGAGCCCGAGGAACAGCATGATGGTCGGCATGTCCCGCTCCCTTCCGGTCGACCGCGTGCTGACGCTAGGGAGGTAGGCCGGACGACCCGCTTGCCCTTCAAGCGTAGACCAGGCCCGCGCCCCTCGCCGGGCCAGCGTCACCACCCCGACGTCCGCCTCCTACGGCACGACACCCCGCGTGGCCCGCCGCCGATGGCGGTGCTAGCATCGGGCAGGCCAGCTCCGCTCCGCCGCGCCGTCGATGGGGGCGCCCTCCGTTCGCCCGCCGGCCGCGCCGTCGCGGGGCGTAGCTGCAGGAGGTGAGGTCCAGGCAGTGGGGGCGCGCAGCCAGCATCTCCGACGGCTCGCCAACGAGAGCTTCGACGTCCTGGTGATCGGGGGCGGCGCCACCGGCAGCGGCATCGCCCTCGAGGCCGCCACGCGCGGGCTCAAGGTGGCGCTGGTGGAGCGCTACGACTTCGGCTCGGGCACCAGCAGCCGCAGCACCAAGCTGGTGCACGGCGGCGTGCGCTACCTGGAGCAGGCCGTGCGGTACGCCGACCGCTCGCAGTTCCAGCTGGTGCGCGAGGCCCTCAAGGAGCGCGCCACGCTGCTCGCCAACGCACGCCACCTGGCGCGCCCGCTGCCGCTGCTCACCCCCATCTACGGCGCCCTCGAGCTGCCCTACTACTTCACCGGCCTGAAGCTCTACGACATGCTGGCG
>JAAYYF010000164.1 GCA_012515535.1 Deinococcales bacterium | reverse complement strand
GCCAGCGGCGTCACCGCTGCCGGGACGGAGGCGGCGCGCCCGGGCGGCCCCCTCAGCGCAGCAGCGCCGACGCCTCCTCGTCGCTGACGGTGGTGCTGCGCTCCTCGGCGCGGGTGGCCCAGGCGGGGAACGGGAAGGTCACGAGCATGGGCGTGGGCACGTCGGGCTGGTGCAGCACCATGGTGCCGGGCGCCAGGATGGTGGTGCGCAGGCGCGTGCTGGCCGGCATGTAGCGGTACTCGGGGCGCTCGGACTCGGCGGCGTCGAGGCGCCCGGCGACGCGCACGGCCGCGTTCGACACGATGCGCCGCTCGACCTCGCTGGCGGTCTGCTGGGCGCCGATCAGGATCACGCCCAGGCTGCGGCCGCGCTCGGCGATGTCGAGCAGCACGTCCTTGATGGGGCTCTTCCCCTCGGCGGGCGCGTACTTGTTGAGCTCGTCGAGCACCACGAACAGCTTGCCGCCCTGCCCCTGCTCCTTGGCGGTGAACAGCCCCTTGAGCACCACCCCCACCACGAACATCTGCGCCAGCGGCGCCAGCTGGTGGATGTCGATCACGTGCACCTGCTCGCTGCTGCCCAGCACGTCGAGACGGGCGCTCGCCTGCGTGCGCGCCGAGACGTCGCCGCGCACCAGGTACGCCAGGTGCTTCTGCGCGCCGCGCAGGCGCCGCACCAGCGCCTCGCGCGTGCTGCGCGTCTGGCCCGCCATCCAGCGCGGGTCGCCGCCCTTCTGCTGCCCCTCCTCGTCCTCGCCGGCGCCCTGCTTGAGGAGCTTGTGCTCGACGTAGTCGACCAGCTCGCCGAAGCTCTTCAGGCGCGTGGGCGCCTGCCCGACGCGCTTGGCGAACAGGTCGGGGCTCAGGCCGTCGTCCTCGCCGATGGGGCCGGCGCCGCCGGGCGCGTCCTGCTCCTCCTCGGGCACGTAGTCGTCGACCTCGACGTACGCCGCGCTGCCCGTCTGGCGCTGGGCCAGCTGGTAGAGGCGCTCCTCGACGTGCTGGAGCAGGAACTCGAGCTGCGACATGCTGCCCACGTCGGAGATGGTGAACGGCAACATGCGCTGCTCGCAGAACTCGCGCACCGTCCACAGGTAGGGCTGCACCCCCTCGCGCTGGCTCACGTCGGCGACCACGTCGCCGGGCAGCGCCTTGGGCGGCGCGTGCAGGGCGCAGCTCTCGAACGGCCCCACGGGCAGCCCGAGCGTCTCGTAGCGCCCGCTGCTGGCCCCCTGGCGCGCCGCCCAGCGGCCCTCCTCCTCTTCCAGGCGCCGGTTCGGCTGGTCGAGGAACAGCAGGTCCTCGCCCTTGACGTTGAACACCACCGCCCGCCCGGCGCTCGGGTCCTTGAGCAGGGGGGCGTCGTCGACGGAGTTGCGGCCGTGGAACAGGGCGTAGAGCAGGAACAGCGCGTAGCTGGTCTTGGTGGCCACCCCCGAGATGCCCGAGATGTTGACGTGCGCACCGCGCGTGCCGTCGATGAACTCGAGGTTGAGGTAGGCGGGCGCGCCGCTGCGCAGCACCCCGGCGGGCAGGCGCGTGCTCATGCCGTCGACGTAGAGCGCCTTCTCCAGCGCCTCGGCCTCGGCCAGGTAGACGGCGTCGCCGGGGGTGGGCGGCAGGTACTCCTCGGGGTCGAGGCGCGTGACGATCACGTGGGCCGCGTAGCTCACCTCGGCCGGCATCAGCCCCTGCGCCACCAGCTCGGTGTCGCCCTCGAACTGCACGCCCTCGTGGCGGCGCCGCACCTGGTCGACCACGCCGTAGTAGGTGATGTCGCGCCCCTGGCTCGCCGGGTCGGCGGTGGTGAGGGTGACGACGTCGTCGAGGCGCACACGGCACTTGGGCGCGACCGCGAACCAGAACGAGACCGGCGTGGCGTCCTCGGTGCCGAGCACGCGGCCGATGGGCGTGGGGGTGGATGGCTTCGGCGTCACTGAGCTTCGCTCCCTTCGGGCACGGCGCCGGCGGCGGCGCCCCCGGCCGCGGGCGGGCGGCCGCTCGCCGGCGCGCCCCCGGCGGCGGGGGCGCCGTCGGCCAGGGCCGCGATCAGGCGGCGCCGCAGCAGCGGCGCGCTGCCGAGCCGGCGGCGCAGCGTCTGCTCCAGCGCCCGGACCGGCAGCAGCTGCTGCGGGGCGCGCGGGTCCTGGTGGGCGCGGGTGGCGAAGCGCGGCAGCGCTTCGCAGCTCCAGTCGGCCACCGCGCGCATCCAGGCGAGCTGCCGCTCGGGCTCGGCCCCGGCGTGGCCCTGCAGCCGCACGCTGCCGGCCAGGGTGTGGAGCCACGGCCGCGGGTCGCGCAGGCGCACGTACCACTCGAAGCGCGCGTGCTCGCCCTCGCCCACCACGTAGAGCGGCGAGCGCTGGCCCTGCTCGAGACCGCGCACCACCTCGAGGGCGACGGGCGGCAGCCGCTGCGCCTGTACGGTCTTGAGGTAGCCGAGCACGCGTGGGTCGTCGCCCAGCAGCGGCCGCGGGCCGTCGCAGAGCAGCAGGCCGTCGTCGAGGCCCGGCAGCAGTCGCGCCGCTAGCGCGCGCTCGGCGTCGCGCATCTTGGCCTGCAGGAGGCGCACCGGCGCGTCGACGTCGGGGTCGGGGCTGGCGGCGGTGCGGTAGCGGATGGGCTGGCCGCCGCCCGCGGCCGTGACGAGCACGTCGGGGTGGTCGGAGCGCCCGCCGCCCAACGCGCACCAACGCTCCACCAGCGGCTCGTCCACGAACGCCGCGCTCCCGCCGCCGTCGGAGAGCCGGCAGGCGACGGCCGCCACGGCGCAACTGCCGAGCGCGCCGAAGGCGGGCGCCTCGTCCTCGAGCAGCAGGCGCGCCTCGACGCGCCGCACGCCGTCGAGGAACAGCACGCGCGAGACGGGCGCTGGCGCCGCGGCGGTGAGCGGCCGCCACGCCTCGAGCGGTAGCTCCGCCTCGAGGGCGCCCGGCGCCAGCGCGCCGCCCAGCTCCTCGTCGGGGTCGGCCGCGAAGCCGGAGGCGTCCTGCACCGAGCCCAGGTAGTCGACGCCCCACGGCTCGAGGCGCAGGCGTCCGCGGGCGACGCTCACGCGCGGCCTCGGGAGCGGGCGGGGCGCGGGGTGATAGCGGGGACGACGACGGGCGGCATCACTGTCGAGTGCATCTTACCGGGGCGGTGCGACAGCTAGCGCGCGTCGTCGCGCCGCCGGCCTGGACGCGAAGCCTGTACATGCGGACCCGGTACGTGCTAGAGTCACGTTTGGCTTCGACTTTGCCGCCCCGATCAGACCGGCAGAGCCTCGCAACCACGCGGTTGCATGACCGTAACCTGCAAGGACGTGACTAACGTGAAGACTTACTTCCCGAACGAGTCCACGAACGACTGGGTCGTCATCGACGCCACCGGTCAGACCGTGGGCCGCCTGGCGACGCAGATCGCTTCGGTTCTCAAAGGTAAGCACAAGCCCACCTACACCCCCAACCAGCCGGGCGGCGACTTCGTGATCGTCGTGAACGCCGAGAAGGTGCAGTTCTCCGGTCGCAAGCTCGACCAGAAGGTCTACACCCGCTACTCCGGCTACCAGGGCGGCCTCAAGGAGACCACCGCGCGCGAGATGCTGGCGAAGCACCCCGAGCGCGTGCTGGAGCACGCCGTGTGGGGCATGCTGCCCAAGACGCGCATGGGGCGCCGCCTCATCCGTCGCCTCAAGGTGTACGCGGGCCCCGCGCACCCGCACGAAGCGCAGCAGCCCAAGAAGATGGAGTTGGCCTGATGGAACAGTTCTACGGCACCGGACGGCGCAAGGAAGCCGTCGCCCGCGTCTTCCTCCGCCCCGGCAGCGGCCGCATCTCCGTCAACGGCCGTGAGTTCCAGGAGTACTTCCGTGGCATCCTGGTGGGCGTGCAGGCGCTCGAGCCCCTCAAGGACACCAACACCGCCGGCCGCTACGACGCCGTCATCACCGTCAAGGGCGGTGGCCCCAGCGGCCAGGCCGACGCCATCAAGCTCGGCGTCGCCCGCGCGCTGCTGAAGATCGACCCGAACTTCCGCCCCGTGCTCAAGCAGAAGGGGCACCTCACGCGCGACGCTCGCATCGTCGAGCGCAAGAAGTACGGCCTCAAGAAGGCCCGCCGCGCGCCGCAGTACAGCAAGCGCTGACCCGAGGCTCCGGCTCGCCGGACGCCCCAGGACCTGGCGAGGCGCGCCCCCCGTGGGCCCGCCTCGCCTCCTCTTGTAAGGCCCCCGCACCCCTGCCGCGCAGCCGGCCCCGGCGAGCGGCCCCCACTGGAGCGACCACCGCATGAGCATCCTGCAGGCCATCGTCCTGGGCGTCGTCCAGGGCCTCACCGAGTTCCTCCCCGTGAGCAGCTCGGGCCACCTGGTACTGGCCAACTACTTCCTGGGCTGGGGCGAGTCGCTCCCCCTGTACGTCGACATCGCCACCAACACCGGCACGCTGCTGGCGGTGCTGATCTTCCTGTGGCGCGACGTGGCCTCCGCCATCACCGGCTTCTTCCGCGGCCTCGTGTCGGCCGAGGCGCGCCGCGAGCCCGGCTGGCGCCTGGCGCTGCTGGTGCTGGTCGGCTCCGTGCCCACCGCCCTGATCGGCCTCGGCATGCGCGGGGTGTTCGAGCGCCTCAACGCGCCGCTGCCCGTGGCCGTCGCGCTCGCCGTCACCGGCTTCGTGCTGTGGTTCGCGCCGCGCTCCGGCCCCAAGCACGCCGTCGGCAGCGTCACCTTCCTGGACGCCCTGGTCGCCGGCGTGGTGCAGGGCCTGGCGGTGGTGCCGGGCGTCTCGCGCTCGGGCTCGACCATCGCGGCGCTGCTGGCGCGCGGCGTCGACAAGGAGCTGGCCCCCAAGCTGTCGTTCCTGCTCTACCTGGTGGTGTCGTTCGGGGTGGCGCTGCTGGGGGTCGACGAGGTGCGCGCCGCCGACATCGAGGCGGGGCCGCTCGTCGCCATGACGGTGGCTTCGTTCGCGGTCGGCTACGCTGCCCTGAGACTGGTCTTCGCGCTGCTGCGGCGCGGGCGGTTCCGGGCCTTCGCGCCCTACCTGTGGGCGGTCAGCGCCTTCACCCTCGCCTACCTCGCGCTCGTCGGCTGACAGGCGCGGAAGCCCGCCAGGGACGGGGCCGGTGACGTTCCGGCCACCCGAGCCCGAGCTATGATGCCCGCATGCTAGGAGGCGTCTCGCATGGAAGTCGTCACCAGGATCGCACCCTCACCGACCGGTGATCCCCACGTCGGCACGGCGTACATCGGTCTGTTCAACTACGTGTTCGCGAAGCGCCACGGCGGCCGCTTCGTCTTCCGCCTCGAGGACACCGACCGCCAGCGCTACCAGCCCGAGGCCGAGCAGCGGCTCCTCGAGATGTTCGAGTGGCTCGGCATCGAGCCCGACGAGGGGCCCGAGCTCGGCGGCGCCAACGGCCCCTACCGCCAGAGCGAGCGCCTCGAGATCTACCGGCGCCACGCCGACCTGCTGCTCGAGACCGGCAAGGCGTACCGCGCCTTCGAGACGGCCGAGGAGCTCGAGGCGATGCGCCTGGAGCAGAAGCGCCTCGGGCGCCCGCTGGGCTACGACGGCCGCGGCCGCAGCGTGCCGCGCGAGGAGCAGGAGCGTCGCGCCGCCGCCGGCGAGCCGCACGTGATCCGCCTCGTCACCCCCGACGAGGGCGAGGTCACCTTCGTCGACCGCCTGCGCGGCGAGGTGTCGATCCCCGCCTCCGAGGTGCGTGACCAGGTGCTGTTCAAGAGCGACGGCTACCCCACCTACCACCTCGCGAACGTGGTCGACGACCACCTCATGGGCGTCACGCACGTCATCCGCGCCGAGGAGTGGATCCCCAGCACGCCGCTGCACGTGCTCCTCTACCGGGCGTTCGGCTGGGACGCGCCCGAGTTCATCCACATGCCGCTCCTGCGCAACCCCGACCGCAGCAAGGTGAGCAAGCGCAAGCTCGACACCTCCGTCGACTCGTACCGCCAGCAGGGCATCCTGCCCGAGGCGCTGCTGAACTTCCTCGCCACCATGGGCTGGAGCATGCCCGACGGGCGCGAGTTCTTCAGCGTGGCCGAGATGACCGAGCGGTTCGACATCGACCGCGTGTCGCTCGGCGGGCCGATCTTCGACCTCAAGAAGCTGCGCTTCTTCAACGCCAAGTACCTCCGCGACCTGCTGCCGCTGGAGGAGGTCGCCGACCGCGTGGAGCCGCTCTTCCGCGCCGCCGGCTACGAGTGGGACGACGACGACTACCTGCTCGACGTCGTCGACGTGCTGCGCCCACGCGCCGAGACGCTCATGGACCTGGTCGACCAGGCGGGCTACTTCTTCCGCGACACGCTGCGCTACGACGAGGCGGCGCGCAAGCAGCTGGCGGCCGGGCAGAGCCACCTGCAGGACGTGGAGCGCGAGCTGTCGATGCTGGAGTTCTTCGACTACGACGGTGTCGACGACATGCTCCGCGACTACGTGCAGGCGCAGGCCGTGGGCATGGGCAAGGTGCTGATGCCGCTGCGCGCGGCGCTCACCGGGACCACCCAGGCGCCGAGCGTCACCGACCTCATCGTGATCCTCGGCAAGGAGGAGTCGCTGCGGCGCATCGGCGCGGCGCTCACCTTCATCGACGCCGGCCTGCCCGACGACGACCCGCAGCGCGCCCTGGAGGAGGAGAAGGCCCGCAAGGCCGCCGAGGCCGAGGCGCGCACCAGCCACAAGAAGAGCGTGGGCGCCGAGCGCGCCGCCAAGGCGCGGGCCTCCGGCGCGAGCGAGGAGGGGCCTAGATGAGCTGGTTCGACCGCCTGCGCCAGGGCCTGAGCCGCACGCGCGCCAGCCTCAAGGGCGACGCCGAGAGCGCGCGCGCCTGGGAGATGGACTGGGACGACCTCGAGTTCGCGCTGATCGGCGCCGACGTGGGCGCCAAGCTGGCCGCCACCGTGGTGGCCGAGGCCAAGAAGGAGCGCGAGCGCGGCACGCCGTTCCGCGAGGCGCTCGAGAAGGCGCTGCTCGACCAGCTCGAGCCCGACCAGCTGCGGCAGAAGCTGCGCCGCGTGGGCTTCGACCTCGACGTCACCCGCAAGACCGTCGAGCCCAAGGGCAAGGTGGTGATGGTGGTGGGCGTCAACGGCGTCGGCAAGACCACCACCATCGCCAAGCTGGGGCAGTACTACCAGAGCCG
>JAAYYF010000015.1 GCA_012515535.1 Deinococcales bacterium | reverse complement strand
CCACAGCGAGTAGCTGACCGAGGAGGCGCCCGTGGAGGCGCGCGTGCTGCTGCGCCGCTCGGCCTTGACCTGCGACAGGTCGATGCTCCAGCCCGGCGGCAGCGTGACGTCGTGGAGGCCGAAGTAGGCGCTGACGTCGCCGACCTCGGAGGCGAAGCCGCTCGGCACCCACAGCGAGGGCGTGAGGTCGCGCTCGGTGAGCCCGAAGTCCGCCAGGCTCAGGTCGACGCGCACCAGCAGGTCGGCGCCGCGCGCGGCCGGCGCGGGCCCGGCGCTGGCGTCGATCGGACGGCCGCTCGAGCCGGCGGCGGGCGCGCAGGCCGCCAGCAGCGCGAGCAGCAGGAGGGCGATGGGGGCGACTCGCGGTCGGTTCATGGCGCCAGGCTAGCAGGAGCGTGATGAGAACGGCATCCCTCGCACGGTACCTGCTGGCAACACGGCCGCGGGGCGGTGTGGGATGATGCCGGTGGCAGCAGCCTGGTGACGCCGACGGGCCGCCCGAGGCGCGCCTCGCGCTGCCAGGTACGGCGCATGGACGAGAGCCTCACCCCACCGATGCCGATGCCCGCCGGCGGGCGCCTGAGCGAGCCGCGCCTCAAGGTGCTGCGCGAGCTGCTGGGGCACCGCGCCACGGGCCGCACCGCCGACGAGCTGGCGGCCGCCCTCGAGGTGTCGCGCAACGCCGTGCAGCAGCAGCTCACGGCCCTGGAGGGCGACGGGCTGGTCGAGGTCCTGGAGCTGCGCAGCACGGGCGGGCGCCCGAGCCGCGCCTACACCCTCACCGAGGCGGGCATGGAGCTGTTCCCCCGCCACTACGCGCAGCTGGCCGGCTCGCTCCTCCGGCACGTGCGCTCCACCTTCGGCGAGGAGGGCCTCGAGCGCCTGCTCTCCCGCATGGCGAGCGAGCTCGGCGAGGCCGTGCGCCCGCGCCTGGAGGGCAAGGAGGGCGAGGCGCGGCTGCGCGAGGTGGTGGCCATCCTCGACGAGCTCGGCTACGGCGCCTTCCTCGACGCGCACGGACGCGTGAACGCCGTCAACTGCGTGTTCCACCAGCTGGCGCGCACCACCGACGCGGTCTGCCGCTACGACACGGCCGTGCTGCGCACCCTGCTCGGCTCCGACCTCGACCACCTGGCCTGCATGCGCGACGGGCGCCCGGCCTGCGTGTTCTCCCCGCGCTGACAGGCGGGTAGCCGGCGCGCGCCGGCCCGGCCGCGGGGGCGTTAGAGTCGTGCCGTGTCCACGTCACCCGGCGCCGCCGACCCCCACACCGCGACCACCCCTCCCATCGCCGGCCCGCCCGTGAGCGTGGCCGAGGTCTGGCGCGCCTGGGCGCCGCTGGCGGCCAGCTGGGCGGTGATGGGCCTCGAGATGCCGGTCGTGAGCGCCGTCATCGCCCGCCTCGCCGACCCGGAGCTCCACCTGGCGGCCTACGGCGGCGTGGTGTTCCCCGTGGCGCTGATCGTGGAGGCGCCGGTGATCATGCTGCTGGCCGCCTCGGTGGCGTTGGCGCGCGACGTGGCCTCGTACCGGCTCATCTACCGCTTCATGATGTGGATCGGCGCCGGCCTCACGCTGCTGCACGCGCTGCTGGCCTTCACCCCGCTCTTCGACCTGGTGCTGGTGCCCCTCTTCGACCCGCCCGCCGGGGTCGTCGAGCCCGCGCGCCTGGGCCTCAAGATCATGCTGCCGTGGACCTGGGCCATCGGCTACCGCCGCTTCATGCAGGGGCTCCTGATCCGCTTCGGGCGCTCGCACCACGTGAGCATCGGGACGGCGCTGCGGCTCGTGTCGGTGGCGGCGGTGTCGCTGGCGGCGGCGTTCCTCCTGGGCGCCGAGGGCATCGTGGCGGCCACCGCGGCGATCGCCGTGGGCGTCACCCTCGAGGCGGTGTACAGCGCCGTGGCCGCGCGCCCCGTGGTGACCGGCCCGCTGCGCGCCGCGCAGCCGGTGACGCCCCCGCTCACGCTCCCGGGCTTCATGCGCTTCTTCCTGCCGCTGGTGCTCACGAGCCTGCTGTCGCTGGTGGTGCAGCCCATCGGCAGCGCGGCGATGGCGCGCATGCCCATGGCGCTGGAGTCGCTGGCCGTCTGGCCCGTGGCGAGCGGCCTGCTGTTCATCCTCCGCTCGCTCGGCTTCGCCCTCAACGAGGTGGTGGTGGCGCTGCTGGACCGCCCCGGCGCCTACCGGGCGCTGCGGCGCTTCAGCCTGCTGCTGTCGGGCGCCCTGCTGTCCGTCACGGCGCTGGTGGCGTTCACGCCCCTGGCGACGTTCTGGTTCGCCGACCTCTCGGGCCTGCCGCCCGCCCTCACCGCCCTCGCCACCCTCGGCCTCGCCTGGGCGCTGCCCTGGCCCGTGCTCGACGTGGTGCGCAACCTGGTGCAGGGCGTGGCCGTCCACACGCGCCGCACCGGCGTGATCTCCTGGTCGATGGTGGTGTTCCTCGGGGTCACGGGCGCGGCGCTGGCCGTCGGCGTGGCGCTGCAGCGCTTCCCGGCGCTGCCCGTCGCGATGGTCGCCTTCGTGGCGGCCACCGCCGCCCAGGTGGCGTGGCTGTGGTGGTCGGTGCGGGCCGAGCGCGCGCGCCTGGCCGCCGCCTGACGTCCCGAGCGGGCGTCCCGGCCCAGGACGGGACCGCGTTCCCATGACAACGGGACGGCCGGCGCCTGAACATGCCGCCGGAGGTGAGCCATGGACAGACGACCGAAGGACTCATGGGGACCCTGGGGCGCGGGAGGCTCACGATACCGCGGGCTACGGTTCAAGGCCTCCCTGCTGGGGGCGCTGCTGCTGCTGTTCGGCGCCGCGAGCGCGGCCGACGTCAACGCCGTGCTCATGAACGGGCGCCTCTCCGCGCCCGCGGTCTACGCCGGCACCGGCTACCACTCGATCGGCCTGGTCAACCACACGGCCGAGACCGCGATGTTCCACGTCTACCGCCTGTCGCGCGGCGCGTCGGTCGACGACCTGATGGCGGCAGACGCCGCGCTGCAGGCCGCCGACGGTGAGGACGTCATCACCGCGCTCGAGCAGGTGGCCGATGAAGCGCAGGCCCTGAGCGGCGCCTCGGTGTCGGGCTTCTCCGACGAGCAGCTGGTGGTCGACCTCGAGCGCGGCACCTACGCCGTGGTCGCGACGCCGTCCGACGGCAGCGCGCCGCAGTGGGCCACCTTCCGGGTCACGGAGGGGGGCGACGAGGCGGTCGACGAGCCGCAGGCGCGCTACGACGCCGAGCTGTCGGGCTCGAGCTTCGACATGCCCGAGACGGTGGTCACCGGCGACAACCTGTGGAAGCTGAGCAGCACGGGCGACCAGCCGCTGGTCGTGAGCTTCTACCGGCTCCTGCCCGGCAGCACGGCCGACGACCTGCTCGCGTACCTGGGCGCCGGCGGCGGTCAAGGGCGCCAGCCCTACGACGAGTCCGAGAGCTTCGTGGCGGTGACGCCCGGCGCCTCGGCCATCGTGACGCTGGACCTCGAGGCCGGCGACTGGGTGGCGGTGCGCACCGCCGCGCCCGCGCCCACGGCGGCCGCCGAGGAAGCGGCGATGATCGCGGAGTTCAGGGTCGACTGAGCGCCCCGGGGCGTCTCCCGTCCGGCAGCGCCAGGGGCCGAGCGGCCGCGGGGCTAGGTGCAGCGCGCGGTATCGTTCGCGCGCCCCCGCCACGCGGTCGTCGGCTACCCTTGGAACCTCTCGAGGATCGGGGGGCGACATGGACGACACCGGACATAGGGGCCCGCCTGAGCCGCTCGACCAGTCACCTAGCCCTCCGGCGGCGCCCCACGCTGACAAGCCGTACCGCGAGCGCCGCCGCCTGGACCAGCTGCGCAGCGCCATCCACGACCGCCTCGGGCCCGGGCTCGCGAACCTTCAGCTCAGGCTCGAGCTGCTGGAGGAGGCCACCGGAGGCACGGGCGCGATCGGCGAGCAGATCGCGCACCTCAGGTCCGAGGCCACGGACCTGGTGCGGGAGCTCGCACGCATCGTTCACGACGAGCCGCCGGAGGTGGTGGAGCGCGAGGGGCTCCTCAAGGCCGTGGACGCCGCCTGCCGGAGCGCGGAGCGCCCGGGGCTGCGCGTCGGCTTCCACGTCTCGGGGCGCCCGCGCGAGACGGGCCGCCACGTCGCGGAGCTGCTCTACCGCGCCGTCCTCGAAGGCACCGCCAACGTGGCGCGCCACGCCGCGGCGAACCACTGCCTCGTGCGCCTCGCCTTCTCGGCCTCGCACGTGACCCTGCAGGTGTCCGACAACGGCCACGGGGCGATCCAGGAACGGGCCCTGCCGGGCGGCTCCGGCCTCGGGCTGGCGTCGTTGCAGCAGGCCGCCCGGCGCCTGCACGGCGAGGCCTACCTGCAGAGCCGCGCCGGCGCCGGCGCCAGGCTGGTGGTCAAGCTGCCGTTGCCCGACGGTCCGCGGCCGCTGGCGTCCGGGGGCCGGAAGAAGCGAGGTCGAGGATGAACGAGTCCGACGGTGCGGCGCCCGGTGGCGCCGTGGGCACGCGGGTGCTCGTCGCGGACGACCACGAGCTCTTCCTCGAGGGCCTGGCCCTCCTGGTCGAGACGCTGCCAGGCTGCACGGTGGTGGGCATGGCGCGCGACGGGCGCGAGGCGGTGGAGCGGGCGCGCGCGCTCGCTCCCGACGTGGTGCTGATGGACGTGCGCATGCCGCGCCTGAGCGGCGCGGAGGCCACGGCGCAGATCCTGGCCGACCTCCCGCGCACGGCCGTGGTGATGGTCACGATGTTCGTCGACGACGAGTCCGTGTTCCACGCGCTGCGCGCTGGCGCCAAGGGTTACGTGCTCAAGTGGGCGTCGAAGGCCGAGCTGGGGCGCGCCATCGAGGCGGCCGCCAACGGCGAGGCGCTCTTCGACCAAGCCGTGGTGGCGCGCTTCGGTCGCTACTTCTCGGCCGGCGCCAACGGCGCGGCGCTGCCCTTCGCCGACCTCACCGCCCGCGAGCGCGAGGTGCTCTCGCTCCTCGCCCGCGGCCTGAGCAACGCCGAGATCGCCAACCGCCTGCAGGTGCGGGGCAAGACGGTGCGCAACCACGTGTCGACGGTGCTCAGCAAGCTCGACGTCCCGACGCGCACCGAGGCGGCCCTGAAGGCGCGCGAGGCCGGCCTCGGGGAGTGACGCGCTCCTCTGAGGCCGCTCGTGGGCGGGGCGCGTGGCGGGCCCGGCCCGGGAACGCCCCGGGCCGGCACGTTTGGCAGTCCAGGCGGCGAGCGTGTAGCATGGCCTCTCGTTGAGGGGGAGTAGCCGCCCGCTTGCGGGCGTCCGCCATCGTCAACACGACGGTCATCGACCGTCCGGTGGCGGACACGAAGGCAAGACCCTTGCAGGGAGGCCGTCGTGACCGAACCCCTCTGGGCTTGGTTCGCTTTCATCGCGTTCGTGCTCGTCATGCTCGCCATCGACCTCGGCGTGTTCCAGCGCAAGGCGCACGTCGTCAAGGTGCAGGAGGCGGCGCTCTGGACCGCCACCTGGGTGACCCTGTCGGTGATCCTCGGCGGTGTCTTCTACTGGTGGCTGGGCTCCGAGAAGGCCATCCAGTACATCACCGGCTACGTGCTGGAGTGGTCGCTGTCCGTCGACAACATCTTCGTCTTCGTGCTGGTGTTCACCTACTTCAAGGTGCCGTTCAAGTACCAGCAGCGCGTGCTGCTGTGGGGCATCATCGGCGCGCTCGTCCTGCGCGGGCTGATGATCGTGATCGGCGCGGCGCTCATCGAGCAGTTCAGCTGGGTCCTCTACCTGTTCGGCGGCTTCCTGCTCATCACCGGCCTGCGCATGCTCTTCTCGAAGGGCGACGACGACAAGAACCTCGACGACAACCCCGCCATCAGGCTGGTGCGGCGCCTGATCCCCATCTCCACCGAGTACGACGGGCAGCGGTTCTTCACCGTCAAGGACGGCGTGCGCATGGCCACGCCGCTGCTGCTGGCGCTGGTGGTCATCGAGTTCACCGACCTGATCTTCGCCGTCGACTCGATCCCCGCGATCTTCGCCATCACCACCGACCCGTTCATCGTGTTCACGGCCAGCATCATGGCGGTGCTGGGCTTGCGCTCGATGTACTTCCTGCTGGCGCACGTGGTGCACCGCTTCGTCTACCTGCAGACGGGCCTGGCGTTCGTCCTCGTCTACATCGGCGTCAAGATGCTGCTGCTCGACGTGGTCCACATCCCGGCCCTCGTGTCGCTGGCGGTGATCGTGAGCGTGCTGGCCGTCAGCGTCGTGGCCTCCCTGGTGTGGGGCAAGCCCCAGGTGCCGGCGCAGCAGGAGACGCCGCCGCCCGCCGACGGCTGAGGCGCCGCTCGCGCCGCCCCATGAGCGGGGCGTCGCCGCCAGCGGGGCGGCGCGGTTCGCCGTGCGGTTGCGCCGCCCCGCGCCACGGTCTAGAGTTTAGGCGTGACTAATGATCGCCCTGCCGACCGCGGCGCGGCCGTAGCGCCCGACGCCGGCGCTGCCGAGCCCGCCCAGCTCTCCAGCGCCATCGGCGACTACCTGAAGGCCATCTGGCAGCTCGCCCAGGACGGCCCCACGGGCACGGGCGAGATCGCCCGCGAGCTCAACGTCACGGCGCCCTCCGTCACCGGCATGCTCGGCAAGCTCCACGGCCTGGGGCTGGTGACCTACCAGCCGTACCGCGGCGCCGAGCTCACCCAGGAGGGCCGCCGCGAGGCGCTCCGGCTGATCCGGCGCCACCGCCTGCTCGAGACCTTCATGATCGACAAGCTGGGCTTCGGCTGGGACGCGGTGCACGCGGAGGCCGAGCTCATGGAGCACTCCATGTCGGACGAGTTCACCGAGCGGCTCGCCGAGCACCTGGGCCAGCCCGAGTTCGACCCGCACGGCGACCCCATCCCCCGCGCCGACGGCAGCCTCCCCAGCGCGCCCGGCACGCCGCTCACGGAGCTGCGCGTGGGCCAGCGCATCCGCGTGCACCGCGTGCTGTCGCAGGGTAGCGAGGTTCTCGCCTACGTCGAGAGCCTCGGGGTGGGCCCCGGCGCCGAGCTGCGGCTCGTGGGCGTCGAGCCGGGCGGCCACCTGCTGCGGCTCGAGGCGGTGGCCAGCGGCGAGCCGCTGGCGCTGTCGCGCGAGCTGGCCGCGCTGGTGGTCGGCCAGGTCCTCCCCGAGGGGTGAGCTAGACGCTCCGCGCTTGACAGGGGCGGCGCGTAGCGCTAGTTTAGGCATCACTAATGTAAACCGCTTGGGAAGGTGAACCCCCGATGCCTACCGAACTGAATCTCCCCGTACCCCCTGCCCGCGCCTCCCGCCGCCACCTCGGCGCCCTCCTCGTGGCCCTCGCGCTCCTCCCGCTCGGCGCGCCCGCCGCCCGGGCCCAGGCCGCCCCGCTGGTGGTGGCCACCGTGGGCATGATCGGCGACGTCGCCGCCGAGCTGGCCGGCAGCTGCGCCACCGTCACGACGCTGGTGGGCTCCGGCTCCGACCCGCACCTCTACCGCGCCTCCGCCGGCGACGTGCGGGCGCTCAGCCGCGCCGACCTGATCCTCTACGGCGGCCTCCACCTCGAGGCCGGTCTGGCGCAGGTGCTGGACGGCTTCGAGGGCCGCATCCCGGTGGTGGCGGTCTCGGAGGCCGCCGTGCCGGCGGAGCGCCGCATCCGGGCCAGCGCCGCCGGCGGCGTCTACGACCCGCACGTGTGGATGGACGTCTCGCAGTGGCGCGACGCCGTGCCGGTGATCGAGGCCGCCCTCGTGGAGCACGCCGTCGACGCCGGCTGCGCCCCGGAGGTGGCGGCGCGCGCGGCCGAGTACCGCGCGCTGCTCGACGACCTGCACGCCTGGGCGCTCGCCGCCATCGCCAGCGTCCCCGCCGAGCAGCGCGTGCTGGTCACGGCCCACGACGCCTTCGAGTACTTCGGGCGCGCCTACGGCATCGAGGTCGAGGGCATCCAGGGCATCAGCACCGAGACCGAGGCCGCGGTGGCCGACATCCGCCGCGTGGCCGAGCTGGTGGTGGTGCGCCGCGTGCCCGCTTTGTTCGTCGAGAGCACCATCAACCCGCGCACCGTGAACGCCGTGCTCGAGGCCGTCGAGCAGCGCGGCGGCCGCGCCGTGATCGGCGACGAGCTGTTCGCCGACGCGCTCGGAGCCAGCGGCACCCCCGAGGGCACCTACGTAGGGATGCTGCTCCACAACGTCTCGGCGATCGTCGTGGCGCTGGGCGGCGAGCTGCCGCCGCTGCCGGCGACGCTGGCGGCGTGGGAGACGCGCTGGTGAGCCGCCCCGCTCCCGCCAGCGCCCCGCCCGCGGCCGAGACCGTGGGCGTGTCGCTGCGCTACGGGCGCGCGCTGGCGCTCGACGGCGTCTCGCTGCGGGTGCCCCGCGGCGCGATGGGCGCCGTCGTGGGACCCAACGGCGCCGGCAAGAGCACGCTGCTGAAGGTGCTGCTCGGGCTCGACGACGGCCACGAGGGCGACGCCTACCTCCTCGGCCGCCCCGCCCTGCAGGCGCGCCACCTGGTGGGCTACGTGCCGCAGCGCTCCACCGTCGACTGGGACTTCCCCGCCACCGCCCTCGACGTGGTGACGATGGGGCTCTACCGCCAGCTGGGTCCGTTCCGGCGGGCGGGCCGCGCGGCGCGCGAGCGCGCCCGCGCGGCGCTGGCCGAGGTAGGCATGGAGGCGTTCGAGGACCGCCAGATCGGCCAGCTCTCGGGCGGCCAGCAGCAGCGCGTCTTCCTGGCGCGGGCGCTGGTGCAAGAGGCCGAGCTCTACCTGCTCGACGAGCCGTTCGCGGGCGTGGACGCCGCCAGCGAGGCCGCGCTCGTCGAGGTGCTTCGGCGCCTCAACGCCCAGGGCGCCACCGTGGTGGCGGTGCACCACGACCTCACCACCCTGGCCAGCTACTTCGACTGGATCGCGCTGCTCAACGTGCGCCTCTTCGCGCAGGGCCCGCTCGCGGCGACGCTCACCCCCGAGGCGCTGCAGGCCGCCTACGGGGGGCGCCTGCCGCTGCTGGCGACCCTGGCCCCGGAGGAGGTACGGCGTGCCGTCTGAGCCCCTGCGGCAGCTGCTGCTCGACCCCACCGTGGTCACCGTCGCCCTCGGCGCCCTGCTGCTGGGGGCCACGGCCGGGGCGCTCGGCACCTTCGCGGTCCTTCGCCGCCAGAGCCTGCTCGGCGACACCATGTCGCACGCCGCCCTCCCGGGCGTGGTGCTCGGCTACCTGCTGGCGCAGGGCCGCTCCCTGCCCGCCATGCTCGCCGGCGCGCTGGTGACGGGGCTGGCTGCGGCGCTGCTCGCCCAGCTGCTGGCGCGCCGCCGCGGCGTCAAGCACGAGGCGGCGCTCGGCACCTGGCTCGGCACGGGCTTCGCGCTCGGGGTGGTGCTGCTCTCGCTGGTGCAGCGCCAGCCGGGCGCCGGCAGCGCCGGGCTCGAGCAGTTCCTGTTCGGCCAGGCCGCCGCCACGCTGCGCTCCGACCTGCTCCTGATCGGCGCCATCGCCCTGCTGTCGCTCGGGCTGGTGGCGCTGCTCTTCCACCGCTTCGAGCTCGTCACCTTCGACCCGCGGTTCGCGCGCGCCGGCGGGGTGGCGGTGCGCGTCTACGAGACGCTGCTGACGCTGCTGCTGGCCGTGGCCATCGTGGTGGGCCTGCAGCTGGTGGGCGTGGTGCTGATGTCGGCGCTGGTGGTGGCGCCCGCCGTCGCGGCGCGGCAGCTGGCCGGCTCGCTGGGCGCGATGCTCTGGCTCTCCGCCGCCGTGGGCGCCTTCAGCGCCCTGGTGGGCGCGCTCGCGAGCGCCGCGGTGCCCGGCCTCTCCACCGGGCCCACGGTGGTGCTGGTGGCCACGGCCTGCGCCGCCCTGGCGCTGGCGTTCGGCCGCCGGCGCGGCGTGCGGCTGGAGGGCGCATGATCCAGGCGCTCTTCGACGACGTGGCGTTCACCATCCTGCTCACGGGGGTGCTGACGGCCGCCTCGGCGGCGCTGCTCGGGACGTTCCTGGTGGTGCGCGGGCAGGCCATGCTCAGCGACGCCATCAGCCACGGCGTGGTGTTCGGCGTGGCGGTCACGTTCCTGCTCAGCGGGGTGGCGGCGGGGCCGCTTCAGCTGCTGGGCGCGGGCGCGGCCGGGCTGCTCACGGTGCTGCTCACCGAGTGGCTGGCGGCCTCGGGCAAGGTCAAGCGCGACGCCGCCACCGGGTTGGTCTTCCCCGCGCTGTTCGCCGCCGGCATCCTGCTCCTCAACCTGTTCGCGCGCGACGCCCACGTCGACGCCCACACGGTGCTGCTCGGCGAGATCGGCTTCGTGTGGCTCGACCGCGTGACCCTGCTGGGCCTCTCGCTCCCGCGCGCGGTGGTGGTGCTGGGCGCGGTGCTGCTGCTGAACGTCGTGTACGTGACGCTGTTCCACAAGCAGCTCACCGCCGCGGCCTTCGACCCGGTGATGGCGCGCCTGCAGGGGCTGCGCCCGCGGCGGATGACGTTGGGCCTG
>JAAYYF010000163.1 GCA_012515535.1 Deinococcales bacterium | reverse complement strand
GCGGCGGGCCGGCGTCGCGCCCGGGGCGACCGCCGGGGCGCCCACGGTGGTGGAGCTGACCGGCTGGGAGGCGCGGCCCGCCGGGGCCGAGAAGGCCGTGGCGCTCGGGTCGGGAGCGGCGTCGCGGGCCGGCTCCACGGCGGGCGCCGGCTCGGGCGCGGCGCGCGGGGGCTCCGGCGGCGCGGCGGCGGCCGGCGTGCTGGCGAAGGCGCCCGCGCCGCCGGAACCGAAGGCGCCGGCGCCGAACGAGCTGTCCTTGAGGCGCGACTCCTCGAAGGGGTCGGCTTCGAACGCGGCGGGGCTCGGGGCCGGGTCCTGCGGCGCCGGGGCGTCGGTGGCCAGCGGCGCCTCGTCGATGTCCTCGAAGGTGGGGCGGATGATGGGGCGCTCCAGCGCCTCCTCGTCCTCGTCGGCCCACTCCACCGCCGGGGGCGGGGGCGCGCTGGAGAACGGGGTGCGCTCGGACGCGGTCACGACGCGGCGACCGTCGACGGCGTCGCGGACCTCGACGGCGAAGCCCGCCTGGCGGAAGCGCTTGGCCGCCACGTCCGCTTCGCGCTCGCTGACCGGGCGGGTGACGACGTCCGGCAGGCGCCGCATGAGCGCCTCGACCTTGCGGGGGTCGAGCTTGAGGAGCTCGGCCAGCTTCTGAGCTGCCGCCTCGGCCTCGCCCGGGGGCGGGGCGGAAACGTACACGACGAACTTATCGGCCATACTCACTCCTCGCGCGTCTCGCGCGGCCGGGGCCGCACGCCCGCGGCGACGCGCACGCCGGTCGCGGTCGGTTACCGTTTCGCGCTGGGGTCAGAGGCTGCGTCTGAGGCCGTGAGCCTGCAGCAGCGGCTCGAGTCGCCCCGTGAACGTCGCGCGTAGCTGGCTCGGGAACTCCTGTTCGAGCAGCTCCAGCAGGGCGGGGAGCTTGACCTCCGGAACGGCGGAGGCCGTCACGCCCAGCGTGTCGAGCGACTCGTCCATGACGATGTCCGCCAGCGGCCCCATGATGTCACGCACCAGATCGGTCAGGGTGTTAATAAATCCCGCATCGAGCAGGCGCCCCTCGGCCACGGAGGCCAGGTCGTTCTCGAGCAGGACGGCGGCGGCCGCGCGCACCTCGGCCAGGCTCACGCCCAGCTGCTCGGCCACGGCGCCGAGGGGCTTGACGCCGTCGAGGTGGGGCAGGATGCGGATGGCCATCAGCGGCAGCGCCACCCGCTTCCCCTCCTGCGAGGGGTCGAGGGAGACGGGGGCCAGCACCGTCTCGGCGTCGAGCGGCTCGGCGTCCAGGTCGACGGCGTGGTCGGTCTCGTAGGCCACCTCGAGCAGCAGCGCCTCGAGCGGCTTATGCACGCTGCGCTTCGGGCTACGGACGTTCGACTGGAAGCCGAAGCTCCCCTCGCGCCACGCCAGCAGCGCCACCAGCGCCTGCACCCCTTCGACGCCCCGCAGCGCGGCGTGCACGACCTGCCCGCCGTCGGTGTAGATCTCGCCGGGGAGCCCCCGCCCGCTCTGAAGGCGCAGCACGCCCGTGGCCGAGTTGAGGTTCAGGTACTGGAGGAGGTTCACCAGCACGCCCTCCTCGATCTGACCTTGGATCCTCATGCGTCGACCTTACGTGGCCAGGGCCAGGGGCTCGAGGGATGTGGAAACCTTCCGCATGGCACAACGGTTCGCAGTATACGCTACCCGCGGCCGCCCGCCGCGCGGCGTGTTAGGAGAAGTTCGATGCGCAAGCTCTTCATCGCCATGCTGGTGACCCTGGCGCCCCTGCTCGGGAGCGCCTTCGGGCAGGACCTGGTGGTAACCGTGACCTTCGACGGTGGTGGCTGGTTCGACCGCTCCTTCAACGAGGGGACCTGGTCGGGCCTCACCCGCGCGGTGCAGGAACTGGCGGGGGAGACGGCCGTCGACGTGCTCATCTACAACGGCTCCGCCGACACCACCGCCACCGCGCTGCGGCGCATGGCCGCCACGCGGCTCGACCTGGTGGTCGCCGCCGGCTTCCTGCAGGCCGACGCCATCAACGAGACCTCGCCCGAGTTCCCCGGCACCCGCTTCGTGCTGATCGACGAGGTCGCCAACGAGAACCCCAACGTGCGCAGCGTGCTGTTCAAGGACCAGGAGGGCTCCTACCTCGTGGGCTACCTGGCCGGCAAGCTGAGCCAGACGGGCGTGGTCGGCTTCGTGGGCGGCATGGACGTGCCCCTGATCCGCAACTTCGAGCAGGGCTACGTGCTGGGCGTGCGCGCCGCCTGCCCCGAGTGCCGCGTCGAGTCGCAGATGGTCGGCGACGACTTCACCGCCTGGGACGACCCCGACACCGCCCGCCAGATCGCCACCCAGCAAGCCGCGCGCGGCGCCGACATCATCTTCGCCGCCGCGGGCGCCTCGGGCATGGGCGTGATCGACTTCGTCAACGAGACGCGCTGCTACCGCCCCAACGGCCCCACGCGCACCACGCCGCTCACCGAGGCGGTGGCGCAGGCGCCCAAGGACCCCGCCTACGCCGCCGCCTGCGGCGCGGGCACCCAGCCGCTCTTCTTCATCGGCGTCGACTCCAACCAGAACTACATGGGCGACACCGACGGCGACCCCGCCACCATGAACCACGGCCTCACCAGCATGCTCAAGCGCGTCGACGTGGCCGCCTACAACGCCGTCTACGACGTGGCGCGCGGCACCTTCACCCCGGGCCTGCAGGTGCTGGGCGTGGCCGAGGACGGGGTGGGCTACGCCATCGACGCCTACAACGAGGGGCTCCTCCCCGAGTCGGTGCGCAACGAGCTCCAGGCCGTGCGCGACACCATCGCCAGCGGCCAGGTCGTGGTGCCCGACTACCGCGAGCAGAACCCCTGAGGCGCGGCTGAGCCGGTAGGCCTCCCGCAAGCACCGTGGCCCCGCTCCGACGAGCGGGGCCACGTTCCGTTGGGGTGCGCGCGGCGCGGGGGCCACGCGCTTCAGCCCCGCCCGCGCCCCCGCGCCCAGCCGAGGATCGCCACCCCGGCGCCGATGAGCGCCAGCGGCAGCAGCCAGCGCGCCAGGCCGCCAGCCGGGTCGTTGGCGAGCATGGTGATGCCCGCCCACGCCAGCGCCGGCCACAGCGCCCAGCGCCCCCCGCCCTCCTCGCGGGGCAGCAGGTAGATCAGGGTGAAGGTGGCGGTCATGCCGAGCAGGAAGATGATGCCGCCGTCCCAGCGCGGGAACAGCGCCTCTACGCCCGCCACCAGCGCCAGGGTGGTGAGCACGCCCGCCGGGATCAGCGCCCAGCCGGTGCGCCGCCGCCCGCCCCTGCCGTGCAGGTAGACGAGCCAGAACGCCAGCCCCAGGAAGCCCAGGAAGGCCGAGCCCGCCAGCTCGTCGAGGCTGGCGGCGGCCACGATCGCCAGGCCGCCGTGCGCGCCGAGCCGAACCCCGAGCGGCGCGCGGCCGGCCAGCAGCCGCCACAGGAAGCTCGCCAGCAGCGCGAAGCCCGCCAGCCACACCAGCTCGGTGAGCAGGTTGCCGGGCTGCACGCGCGTGACGAGCATCAGCGCGCCGACGAGCAGCAGCAGGATGCCGAGGCGGTCCTGCTTCACGCGCGGCCCCCGTCCGCGCCTTCGTCCGCGTCGGCGCTCGCGGCCGCGGCGTCGTCGCCGGCCGCCTCCTGGAGCGCCTGCAGCGCGGCGTCGCCGACCGGCACCCGCACCGTGACGCTGGTGCCGGCGCCGGCCTCGCTGTCGATGTGCAGGTGGCCGTCGAGCGACGCCACGCGCTCGTGCATCGAGGTGAGCCCCAGGTGGCCGGGGTAGGCGGCGGTGGGGTCGAAGCCCACGCCGTCGTCGGTGATGGTGAGCAGCAGCTCGCTGCCGGCCGGCTCGGCCTCGACGGTGACGGTGGTGGCGTGAGCGTGCTTGGTGACGTTGTGGAACGCCTCCTGCGCCACGCGCAGCAGCACCTGCTTGGCGCTGAACGGCAGCTCGGGCTCGGGGCCCAAGCGCCGCTCGGTCTTCAGGCCGTGACGCAGCTCGAGGCCGTCGAGCTGGCGGTGGAGCGCGCCCATCAGGCCGACCTCGGCGAGCGCCTCGGGGCGCAGCTCGAAGATCAGGGCGCGCATCTCGGCGAGCGCCGCCTCGGCCAGCTCGATGACGGCGTCGAGCGCCTGCGACGAGCGCGTGGCCTCGGCCGGCAGGTGCTTCTGCGCCGCGTGCGCCGTGAGCACCACCGAGTAGATGGCCTGGCTCACGGAGTCGTGCAGCTCACGCGCCAGGTGGCGGCGCTCCTCGTTGGCGGCCTCGTCGCGCGCCAGCTCGTAGAGGCGCGCGTTCTCGATGGCCACCGCCGCCTGCGCCGCCAGGCCGCCCACCCAGCGCAGGCGCTCCTCGTCCCAGCCCTCGCCCTCGGGCGCCACGGCCTGCAGCACCCCCACCACGCGGTCGCGCACGCGCAGCGGCAGCGCCAGGGCGTCGCCCTCCACCACGGCGTGCGGCGCGAGGTCCGCGGCCAGCGGCGTCGGCTCGGGGCCGATGGTCGGCAGGCCGGGCTTGAGGTCGGGCACGCTGGGCGGGTCGCCGCGGCGCACCAGGGTCACGAGGCGCCCGCTCGGCTCCAGCTCCAGCACCTCGGCCCAGCGCGTGCGGCCCGCCTCGACCAGCTGGTCGAGCACGGCCTCCAGCGCCGGCATCAGGTCGGTGGTGAGCGCGATGGTGTTGGAGAGCTTGAGCAGCGAGCGCAGCTCGGTGGTGCGCGCCGCCACCTGCGCCTCCAGTCGGTCCTGGGCGCCGGCGATGCTGGCGGCCATGGCGTCGAACGAGCGCGACAGCTCGCCGAGCTCGGAGGGGTCGGTGGAGCCCACGCGCGCCGACAGGTCGCCGGCCGCCAGGGCGCGGCTGGCCTGGGTGAGGCGCGCGATCGGCTCCACGAGCAGCGCGCGCGAGAAGGCGGTGGCGGCCAGCAGCGTCACGGCCACCACCACGGCGAGGTTGATGAGGGTGCTGCGCAGGATGGCGGCCACGGTGGCGCGGTCGGCGCCCGCCAGCGCCTCGCCCACCGTGGCGGGGTCGCCCGCCGCGCCGAGCTGGCCGGTGGGGTCGAAGCCGGCGGCGTCGATGCCCACCGCAGCGAGCGCGCGCCACAGCAGCACGGCGGTGGCCACCGCCAGCACGAACACGGCCCCCAGCAGCAGCAGGGTCAGGCGCGCCGAGAGGCGGTGGTGCCAACGCATCTCGCCGTCGGCGGGCGGCGCGCCGGCGCCGTCATGGCTCACGCACCACCCACCCCTCCCGGATGGCGTGGAGCGCCGCCTGGGTGCGGCTCTTGAGGCCGAGCTTCGAGAGCAGGTTCGACACGTGCGACTTCACGGTGGCCTCGCTGATGCCCAGCTGCTGCGCGATGGCCTTGTTGCTGGCGCCGGCGGCGATCAGCTTCAGCACCTCGAGCTCGCGCTCGGTGAGCGCCTCGCGCACCTCGGGGGCGCGCACCTCGCGCACCAGGCGCTGCTGGGCGCGGGGGTCGAGGCGCACCTCCCCGCGGGCGGCGGCGCGCACGGCCTCGAACAGCTCGTCGGGGCGGGTCTCCTTGAGCAGGTAGCCGCTGGCGCCGGCCTCCACGACGTCGATGACGAGGCGGTCCTCCAGCACGCTCGTGAGCGCCACCACCTCCACCTCGGGGTGGTCGCGGCGGATGGCGCGGGTGGCGTCGACGCCGTTCATGACGGGCATCAGCAGGTCCATGACCACCACGTCGGGGGCGAGCTCCGCGACCCGCTCCACGGCCTCCTGGCCGTTGGCGGCCTCGCCCACCACCTCGAGGTCGGGCTCGAGGTCGAACGCGAGGCGCAGGCCGCGCCGCACGACGGTGTGGTCGTCGACCAGCAGGACGCGGATGGGACGTGGGTCTGGGGTGGTCTCGGTCATCTCAGGCTCCGTCGGCCGATCCGCGACGGGCTCGCTTACGGTGGCGCGCCGGGGCGCGCGTGCCGGGACCGGCCGTCCGCCCAGCCTAACCGGGCCGCCCCTGCGCCGCCTCCACCTTTCGGATGACCGCAGGCTACTCCCGAGGGGCTAGCTGGTAGCCCCCCTCACCGCCGATTCGCGCTCCAGGGGCTACGCCGTACCTTGCTGGTACCGAGGGAGCCCCGACCGGGCGGCAGGCGCCGCTCACGGTGCGGGCGACCGCGACACCCGAGGGAGCCGCACCCGCCCGAGGGCACGACAACTCTAGGAGGAACGCATGGAAGACCGCTTCGACTTCGACGACCTGAAGGGCAACAAGCTGCTCCCCGGCCTCATCCTGGTCGGCGTGGGCGTGCTGGCGCTCGTCGGCAACTTCGGCCTGAACCTGTTCGGCAACGTGCTGGGGGCGCTGCTGTTCGGCGGCCTGGCCTACTACCTCTACAGCGAGGGCCGGCGCACCGGCCGCGCCGCCATGCGCTTCGCCGCCCTGCCGGTGGCGGGCCTCGCCCTGGCCGCGCTGCTGCCCGGCCGCACCGGCGGGGCGCTCTTCCTCGCCCTGATCGGCCTGGCGTTCGCGGTGGTGTGGCGCGCCGACCGGCGGCGCTGGTGGGCCATCATCCCGGCCGGCACCATGGCCAGCCTGGCGGCCGTGGCGGGCCTCGGCGACCTGCTGGGCCGCGCCGACGGCTTCGTGTTCCTGGGCGGCCTGGCGCTGACCTTCTACGCCCTGACGCGCCTGCCGGTGCAGCCGCAGGCCTGGGCCATCTGGCCCGCGGGCGGCCTGGGCGTGCTGGCGCTGATGTCGCTGATGGACGGCGGCGGCTGGCTGCTCCCGATCCTGCTCATCGGCGGCGGCGCGGTGCTGCTGACGCGTGGCGGCTTCGGGCGGCGTCCCGCTACGGCGGCCCCGTCCCCGGTGGTGCCGACCGCGCCCGGCTCGCAGGACCAGCAGATCGTGCGCGCCGAGGGTGCTGGCGTCAGCGACGTGCCGGCGGCCCCGGCCGCCCCGACGCCGCCGGCGACCACGGGCGCGAGCGGCGCCCCGGCGCCCACCGGCCAGGGGCACGACGCGCCGCTGCCGCCCGAGCGCCCCGAGGAGCCGCAGGGGCCGCGCGACTGACCTCCTCCGCCGCCGCGCGGCGGGCGGGGGGCACGTGCCGAGGTCCGGCCCGCGGCGCCGTGGAAGCGACCACGGCGCCGCGGGCCTCTCGCGCCGGAGGCGCGCTCCGTCTAGGCGCGGGGCGCCTGCGTCAGGCGCGCGCCTCGAGCAGCGTGGGCACGTCGGGGTCGAGCACGTAGTAGCGCTCGCGCGTCACGAACTCGTCGCGGAACGCCTTCGACTGGGCGTCCTCGGCGCCGTCGATGCCCTGCTCGTCCCAGTGGGCGAACATCGCCTCGGTCTGGCTGCGGTGGGCGCGCAGGGCGTCGAGCTTGCGGTCGGCGAACGCCGTGATGTCGCACTCCAGGTGCGGCTGGCCCAGGGCGCTCAGGAGCTCGTCGCGCTCGCCGATCGCCACCGCCAGCAGGCGCGGGCGCTCGCCCGCCGCCAGCCCGCGCACGGCCAGCACGGTGGCGTGGCCCAGGGCATCGTGGTCGGGGTGCACGCCGTGGCCCGGGTAGAAGGTCACCACGGCCGAGGGGCGAAGCTCCTCGATCGCCTCGCGCACCTTGGCCGCCACCGCCTCGGGGTCCTCGAACTCGATGCACTTGTCGCGCAGCCCCATGAAGCGCACGTCGCAGCCCAGGACCTGGCAGGCGTCCTTCAGCTCGGCGGTGCGCACGTCGCGCAGCGCCTCGCGGTTGGTGAAGGCGGGGCGGCCCATGCGCCGGCCCATGTCGCCGTAGGTGCCGCACAGGTAGGTGGTCTTCACGCCCGCCGCGGCGGCGCGCGCCAGGGTACCGCCCGCCGCGAACGACTCGTCGTCGGGGTGGGGGAGCACCACCAGGATGCCGCGCTCCTCGGCCGGGTCGTAGGGGCGCGTGACGGTGGCCGCGGCGCTCGCGGCCGGGGGCGTGGTGACCGGGCTGCCGGCGTCGCGGCTCACCGGTCGCCCTCGCCCTCGCGGAACGGGTTGGGGGAGAGCTGCAGCGCCATGGTCAGCTGGCCCTCGCAGTCGAGGCCGGCCAGCAGCAGCTCGTCGCGCTCGTTCACCTCGAAGTCGGTGAGGCCGTCGGCGTACACCCAGCCCTGGTCGAGCTTGAGGCCGACGCGGTAGGGGCCGTCGCCCGTGACGGTGCCGCGCTCGTAGGTGAGGAGCGCGTTGCGCACGAAGGCGATGACGGGCGACTTCTTCTCCGGCCCCAGCTTGGTGTAGGAGCCGGTGGTGGTCTCGAGGTGCAGGTAGTGGGGCTGTCCCAGCCGCCGGTCGAGCTCGGCCTGGACTGAGACGCGGTCGATGGGCCTCAAGGTCTTCCCTCCGGTGGCTCGGGCCGCAACTCGTCGGGGGCGCCGCGGGCCGGCGAGCCCGGCCGCCGTGCCGGCGCTGCGCTCGGCGGCCTCGTCGAGACGAGTCTAACGCCGGGGCGCGCCGCCGGTCCGGGAGGGCGGCCGCCCAGGCCGGGGGCGTGCACGCGCCCGCGCGTGCCCGAGGCCGCCCGGCGGGCGCGCTATCATCCCGCCATGCACCGTCTAGAACGGATCCAGGCCGAGCTCAGGCGCCAATCGCTCGACGGTTGGCTGATCTACGACTTCCGCCGCAGCAACCCGCTGGCGCAGCCGCTGGTGCGGCCGCTGCTGGAGGGGAACGTCGCCAGCCGCCGCGTGCTGCTGTACGTGCCGGCCGCGGGGCGGCCCACGCTGGCGGTGCACGCCATCGAGCGCGGCTCGCTGAAGGCCGACCTGCCCGTCGAGGTCGTGAGCTACTCCAGCCGCCGCAGCTTCGACGAGACGCTCACGCGCCTGCTCGACGGCGCTAGGCGCGTGGCCATGGAGTACTCGCCGGAGGGCGACAACCCCTACGTCGGCACCGTCGACGCGGGCACCGTCGAGCGCGTGCGCGCCACCGGCGTGGAGGTGGTGAGCTCGGGCGACGTGGCGCAGGTGCTGGAGCTGTGGACGCCCGCGCAGCTCGACGACCACCTCACGGCCGCCGCCGGGGTGGTGGCGGCCAAGGACGAGGCGTTCGCCTTCCTGGCCGAGCGCTGCGCGGCCGGCGCCGGGGTCAGCGAGACGCAGGTGCAGGCGCTCATCACGGCGCGCTTCGACGCCCTGGGGCTGGTCTACGACCACGCGCCCAACGTCAGCTTCGGCGCCCACGCCGGCGACCCGCACTACCACCCCATCCCCGGCGAGCGCGACGCGGTGCTCGCGCCCGGCGACGTGGTGCTGATCGACCTGTGGGCCAAGGTCGACCGGCCCGAGGCGCCCTACGCGGACGTGACCTGGATGGGCGTGTTCGGCGAGCCCGCGCCCGAGGTGGAGGCGGCGTGGGAGGCGGTGCGCGAGGCGCGCGACGCGGCGTTCCGCGCCATCGCCGAGGCGTACCAGGCGGGGCGCTGGCCCACCGGCGCCGAGGTCGACCGCGCCGCGCGGCAGGTGCTCGAGGCGGCGGGCCACGGCGCGGCGTTCACCCACCGCACCGGCCACAGCCTGGGGCTCGACGCCACCCACGGGCGGGCGGCGCACCTCGACGACTTCGAGACCCGCGACCTCCGCCTGTTGCGCCCCGGCCTCGGCGTGACCATCGAGCCCGGCGCCTACTACCCGAGCTACGGCATCCGCAGCGAGGTCGACGTCTACCTGAGCGAGGACGGCCCCCTCGCCACCACCGAGCTGCAGGGGGACCTCGAGCGGCTGTGAGCGCCGACCCCGCCCTCGAGCCGACGCCCCTGGTGGTGGTCGGCGACTACGCCTGGGACGTGCTGATCCGCACCCAGGCCCAGCTGCTGCAGGGCGGCGACCTCTTCGGCGACGTGCTGCTGGCGCCCGGCGGCAGCGCCGCCAACGTGGCCGTGTGGGCGCGGCGCTGCGGGCTGCCCACCACCTTCGTGGGCAAGATCGGCCGCGACCGCTTCGGCGACCTCGCCCAGGAGGAGCTGCGCGCCGAGGGGGTGCGGGCGCGTTGGGCGTTCACCGACGAGCACCTGACGGGCGCGGTGGCGGTGTGGATCGACCACTCGGGCGAGCGCTCGATGGTGTCGGGCAAGGGCGCCGACCACTACCTGCTGCCCGAGGAGCTGCCGCGCGACGTGCTGGGGGCGGCGCGCCACCTGCACCTCAGCGCCTGGTCGTTCTTCGACGACCCGCCGCGCCAGGCCTCGCGCGAGGCGGCGCGGCTGGTGCGCGCCGCCGGCGGCAGCGTGTCGCTCGACCCCGGCTCGTTCCAGATGATCGACGCCATGGGCGTGGAGCGCTTCCTGGAGCTGACCACCGACCTGGGCGTGAGCGTGCTGTTCCCCAACCTCGAGGAGGGCGAGATCCTCAGCGGCCAGGCCGACCCGCATCACATCGCGGCGCGCCTGGCCGAGCTCTACCCGGGGGCGCTGGTGATGCTCAAGCTCGACGACGAGGGGGCGTACCTCTACGCCGACGGGGAGGGCACGCACTTCCCGACCTCGGCGCGGACGGTGGTCGACGCCACCGGCGCCGGCGACGCCTACGCCGGCGCCTTCCTGGCGGCGTGGCTGCGCGGCGCCCCGCCCGCCGAGGCCGCGCGCGGCGCCAACCGCCTGGCCGGCTGGGTGGTGGAGCGCTTCGGCGCGCGGCCGGAGGCCGACGCCGAGCTCGAGGGGCTGCTCGCCGGGTTGTAGACTCGCCTCAACATGAGCGGAACGAGTGCGAGGCCCCGGGGGCGCCCGGGTCGGGAGGTCGTGGTGGTGGCCGGCGCCCGGCTGCCGTTCAGCCGCGCCGGCACCGACTACCAGGCGCTCGTCTCCTACGACCTGGCGCGCATGGCGCTGGCGGGCGTCATGACCAAGGCCGCCCTGGCGCCGTCGGACGTCGACCAGGTGGTGCTGGGCACGGTGGTGCAGAACGTCGCCACCAGCAACGTCGCCCGCGACGCCGCCCTGGCCGCCGGCGTGCCCGACCGCGTGCCGGCGCACACCGTCACGGTGGCGTGCATCTCGGCCAACCGCGCCATCGCCGACGCCGCGCTCGCCATCCAGGCGGGGCACGCCGACACGGCCCTGGCGGGCGGCGTCGAGATGCTCGGCGACGTGCCGGTGGGCTTCGAGCGCGAGGTGCGCCGGCGCCTGTTCGAGAGCCGGCGCTACAAGGGGCCTCAGGACTGGCTGGCCTTCTTCAGGGGCCTGAAGCCGCGTCAGCTGCTGCCGCAGGCGCCCGCCATCGCCGAGTTCACCACCGGCGAGTCGATGGGACAGAGCGCCGACCGCCTGGCGGCGCGCTTCGGCGTCACGCGCGAGGAGCAGGACGCCTTCGCGTTCCGGTCGCACCAGGGCGCGGTGGCGGCGCGGCAGGCGGGCCACCTCGCCGACGAGATCGTGCCCGTGAGCGTGCCGCCCTCGGGCGCGGTGGTGAGCCGCGACAACGGCGTGCGCGAGGACACCAGCCTGGAGAGGCTCGCGAAGCTCGAGCCGGCGTTCGTGAAGCCGTTCGGCACCGTCACGGCCGGCAACGCCAGCCCCCTCACCGACGGCGCCGCGGCGGTGGTGCTGATGGCCGAGGAGCGCGCGGCCGCCGAGGGGCGGCGCCCGCTGGCGCGCATCACCGGCTTCACCTTCGTGGCCCAGGACCCCGGCGACGAGCTGCTCCTGGGGCCGGCCTACGCCGCGCCGCGGCTGCTGGCGCGCCACGGCCTGACGCTCGCCGACATCGACGTCATCGAGATCCACGAGGCGTTCGCCGGCCAGGTGCTGGCGGTGCTGCGCGCCTGGGGGAGCGCGGCGTTCGGGCGCGAGGCGCTGGGGCTGCCGGGGGCGTTCGGCGAGGTCGACCTCGAGCGCGTCAACCCCTGGGGCGGCTCCGTGTCCTTGGGGCACCCGTTCGGCGCCACCGGCGCCCGGCTGGTCACCACGGCGGCGCACCGCCTGCACGTCGAGGACGGCCGCTTCGCGCTCGTCACCGCCTGCGCCGCGGGCGGGCAGGGCCACGCCATGCTCCTCGAGCGGGTGGGCGCGTGAGCGGCCTGCGCGTCGAGCGCCGGGGCGACGTGGCGCTCCTGTGGATCGACCAGCCGGAGCGCAGCGTGGCGGTGCTCACCGACGCCTTCCTGCGCGCCCTGGCGGCGGCCATCGACGAGCTCGACGCCGACGACGGCGTGCGCGGCGCCGTGCTGGCCAACGCGCGGCCGGGCGCCTTCCTGGCCGGCGCCGACATCGCCTCGTTCCTGAGGTACGACACGCCCGAGCAGGTGGTGGCGGCGATCCACGAGGGCAACGCGCTGCTGGAGCGCATCGAACGCTGGCGCAAGCCGCTGGTGGTGGCGGTCGACGGCGCTTGCATGGGCGGCGGCACCGAGCTGGCGCTGGCGGGGCGCTACGTCATCGCCAGCACCGGCCCCGGCACGCGCTTCGGCCTGCCCGAGGTGCAGCTCGGCCTGCTGCCGGGGCTGGGCGGCACCGTGCGCCTGCCCGAGCGCGTGGGCCTGGAACGCGCCCTCGACATGATGCTCACGGGCCGCAACCTCTACGCGCGCCAGGCGCGCCGGGCCGGGCTGGCGCACGCCACCCACCACCCCGAGGGGCTGGTGGCGGCGGCGGTGGCCGCGGCGCGGCGCCTGGCCGCCGGCGAGCTCGCGGCGCCGCGCCCCGAGCCCGGCTGGCGCCGGCAGCTGCTCGAGCGCACCCCGGCGCGCGCCCTGGCGTTCGACCAGGCCGCCAAGCAGGTGGCCAAGCGCACGCACGGCAACTACCCGGCGGCCGAGCGCATCCTCGAGGTCGTGAAGGTGTGGGCCACGCAGGGGCGCCGCGCCGGGCTCGAGGCCAGCGCCCAGCGCTTCGCGGAGCTCTCGTTCACGCCTCAGGCGCGGGCGCTCGTCCACCTGTTCTTCCTGCAGACGGCGGCGAAGAAGAACCCCTGGAAGGGGGCCGCGCGGCCGGTGAGGGCCGTGGGCGTGGTGGGCGCGGGCCTGATGGGCTCGGGCATCGCCGAGGTGAGCGCGGCCAACGGCCTCGACGTCTACCTCAAGGACCGCGACCTGGAGCTGGCGCTGAAGGGCAAGCACGCCGTGTGGCGCGGGCTCGGGCGGCGCGTGGGCAGGGGCCTCACGGCCTTCGAGCGCGACCGCGTGGTCGAGCGCGTGCGCCCCATCGACGGCTACGAGCCGCTGGGGCTCGCCGACGTGACCATCGAGGCGGTGCTGGAGCTGCCCGACCTCAAGCGCGAGATGGTGGCGCAGGTCGAGGCCGTGACGCACGACGGGCACCTGTTCGCCTCGAACACCTCGGCCATCCCGATCGCCGAGATCGCCGCGGGGGCGCGGCGCCCCGAGGCGGTGGTGGGGATGCATTACTTCTCGCCGGTGCCGAAGATGCCGCTCCTCGAGGTCGTCGCCACGCCGGCGAGCGCCGAGTGGGCGCTGGGCACGGCCTACGAGCTGGGCCTGAAGCAGGGCAAGACCGTGATCGTCGTGAACGACGGCCCGGGCTTCTACACCACCCGCGCGCTGGGCGTGTACGTGGGCGAGGCGCTCCGCGCGCTGCGCGAGGGCGCCGACCCGCTCGAACTGGAGCGCGCGGTGGTGGCCTACGGCTTCCCGCTGGGGCCGCTGGCGATGACCGACGACGTGGGGCTAGACGTGGGCGCCAAGATCCAGGAGGTGATGGCCGACGCCGTGCGGGCGCGCGGGCTGGAGCCCGACCCCGCCAGCGCGCAGCTGGTGGCGGGCGGCTACCTGGGGCGCAAGGCGGGCAAGGGCTTCTACCGCTACGAGAAGGGCAAGCGCAAGCAGGAGATCGACCCCGAGGCGTTGCGGCTCGCCGGCTTCCCGGCTAGCCCCAGCGCGGGCGCGGAGCGCGGGCCAGCGCTCGCGGAGCGGCTCGCGCTCACGATCGTGCGCGAGGCGCTGCTCTGCCTCGAGGAGGGCGTACTGCGCGACCCCGCCAGCGGCGACCTGGGCGCGGTGTTCGGCTTCGGCTTCCCGCCGTTCCGCGGCGGGCCCTTCTTCATGGTCGACCAGCTGGGCGCTAAGGCCGTGCTGGAGCGCTTCCGCGCCCTCGAGGAGCGCCACGGCGCGCGCTTCGCGCCGCCCGAGAGCCTCGTGCGCATGGCCGAGAGCGGGTCGACGTTCTACCCCCGGGAGGCGCAGGCCACCGCGTGACGCGCCTGGTGCTGGTGGTGGCGCACCCCGACGCGGGGAGCTTCGGGCATGCGCTGGCCGCCGCGACGGAGGCGGCCGCCACGGCCGCCGGCGCGACGGTGCGGCGCCACGACCTCTACGCCGACGGCTTCGACCCGCGCATGCCGGCCAGCGAGGTGGGCACCACCACGTTCGCCGACGCGCTCACGGCGCGCTACGCCGCCGAGGTGCTGGCCGCCGACGCGCTGGTGGTGGTGCACCCGGTGTGGTTCTTCCAGGTGCCGGCGGCGCTCAAGGGGTGGGTCGACCGGGTGCTGCGCGAGGGGGTGGTGTACCGCCTCGGTGGCGGCGGCGCGGTCGAGGGCCTGCTGGCGGCGCGCGCCGCGCTGGTGCTCAACACCGCCAACAGCCCCCTCGAGGTGGAGGAGGGCCTGGGCGACCCGCTCGACGTCTTCTGGCGCCGCGTGGTGTTCGGCTACGGCGGGGTGCGCGACGTGAGGCGGCTGCGCTTCGCCAAGGTGGCGGACAGCACGCCGGCGGCGCGCGCGGCGTGGCTGGAGGAGGCGCGCGGGGCGGTGACGGCGCTGGTGTCCGACCTGCGGCACGGTGGCTAGGTCCTACCGTTTGGGTAGGATCCCGACATCCGCACCTGCACGGCGCGTGATATACCCCTGCTAGCCATGACGCAGGACGCCATCGTCAGTTTCATCCTCGAGCGCTTCGCCGACGTGAAGACGGCGTCGGTCTACGGGGACGTCTTCTTCTTCTACAACCCGGCGTCCGAGGGGCCCAACGAGATCTACTTCGCGACCCTCAAGGTGAGCGACAACGACTTCGACCAGGCCTCGGGCCTCAACCGCATGGGGGCGTTCCGGCTCAACATGGGGGTGC
>JAAYYF010000162.1 GCA_012515535.1 Deinococcales bacterium | reverse complement strand
GAGTTCGCCACCCGCCTGCTGCGCGCCGTGATGCGCCCGACCAGCGAGGAGGAGGCGCCCGACATCGAGCCGCAGCTCGGCAGCCTCACGGTGGAGGGGCTGCTGAGCCAGACGCGGCGCGCGCGCTTCGCGGATTACCGCTTCAAGCACGAGTTCACCCGCGACACCGCCTACGAGCGCCTGCTCCTCAAGCGCCGCCGCGAGCTGCACGCGCGCGTGGCCGAGGAGCTGGAGACGCTGTTCGGCGCGCGGCGCGAGGTGGCCAAGGACCTGGCCCACCACTACCTGCTGGGCGAGCGCTGGCTCGAGGCCGCGCGCTGGAGCCTGCAGGCGGCGCGCTCCGCCAAGCGCCTCTACGCGCTGCCCGAGGCGCTGGAGGCCGCCGAGACGGCGCGGGCGGCCCTCGACCGCTTGCGGGGCGCGCCCGGCAGCCCGGGCGCGCCCGGGCGCGACGCCGAGAAGCGCCTGCGCGCCGAGGTCGCGGCCGAGCTCGTCAACCTGGGGCTCCTGGCGCGCCAGCACGAGGACCCGGCGCTGCGGCCGGCGCTGCTGCAGCGCGCCGCCGAGGCGGTGGAGCTGGCGCGCGAGCTCGGCGACCGGCGCCTGCTCGTCACCAGCCTGGTCGACCTCGGCAACGTGCACGTGCTGTCGGGCTTCCCGGGCGTGGGCTTCGAGTGGCTGCTGCAGGCCCACGACCTGGCGCTCGAGCTGGGCGACGACCGCATGTTCCTCTACCCGTTCTGGGTCGCGACCGAGATCCTGCTCGACGACGCGCCCGCCGCCGCCGTGCAGCAGTTCGGCGCCGTCATCGAGCTGGCGCGCAAGGTCGGCAACAAGCCCATCGAGGCGCACGCGCTGGGCACGCTGACCGCGGCGCTGGCGCGCCTGGGCGACTTCGCCGCGGCCGCGCGCACCGCCGGCCAGGCGCTGGAGGCGGCCGAGGAGAGCGGCTCCATCATCAAGCGCGCCGACGTGAACATGCTGGTCGGCTCGGCGTTCCTCGAGATGGGGCGGCTAGAGCCGGGCCTCGAGCTCGTGCAGCGCGGCACCGACCTGGCGCTGAGCGTCAACGGGCTCGAGTGCGCCTGCAACGGCCTGCACCTGCTGGGCGTGGGCCACCTCGCCGAGCGGCAGCTGTCCGCCGCCGAGGAGGACCTGAAGCGCTCGCTGGCGACGGGCGAGGGCACCAGCATGGAGGCGCTGCTGCACAACGTGCGCGCAACCCTGGCGAGCGCGCGCTTCCTGGGGGGCGAGCTGACCGCGGTGGAGGACATCGAGCGCGAGATCGCCAACGCCGAGGCGCTGCGCGACGGCTACGGCGCCGCGGTGGCGCGGCTGGCGCTCGCCGAGGCGCACCTCAGCCTGGCGGCGCCCGAGCGCGCGGTCCCGCCCGCGCGCCAGGCGCTGGAGTGGTTCCGCCAGCGCCACATGGAACCGTACGTGATCCGCAGCCTGCGCCTGCTCGCTGCCGCCGCGGCCGCCCAGGGCGACGAGGCGGGGCGCGCCGCGCTCGAGCGCGAGGCCGACGAGCTGACGCAGGCGCTGCCGCTGCCGCCCGACGCGGGGCCGCTGGCGGACGCGGCACGAGGCGAGCGCCGCCCGCCCGACGGCCGCGCCAGCCCCGGCGGCTCGGGGGGGGTGAGCCATGGACGAGGCAGCCCCCAGCCTCGACCCGGCGCCCGGCGCGGCGCCGAGCCACGAGGCCCGCAAGCCGATCCTGTTCCTGGTCGACGACGACCTGTCGGTGCTGGCCGCGGTGGCGCGCGACCTAAGGCGCGAGTACGGCCGCCACTACCGCGTCATGCGCGCCGACTCCGGCGCCGCGGCGCTGGCCGCGCTCGAGCGCGCCAAGCTCGGCAACGCCCAGGTGGCGCTGCTGCTCGTCGACCAGCGCATGCCCGACATGAGCGGCCTCGACTTCCTGGCCAAGGCGCGCGAGCTCTACCCGGGCGCCAAGCGCGTGCTGCTCACGGCCTACGCCGACTCGCAGGCGTCGATCCAGGCCATCAACGAGACCCAGCTCGACTACTACCTGCTCGAGCCGTGGGACCCGCCGGAGGAGCACCTCTACCCGGTGATCGACGACCTGCTCGACGACTGGCGCGCCGCGTTCCCGCCCTCGTTCACCGGCGTCACGCTGGTGGGCCACCTCTACTCGGCGCGCGCCCACGAGCTCAAGGAGTTCCTGGGCCGCAACCTGGTGCCCTACCGTTGGCTCGACGTGGAGCGCTCGCGGGAGGCGGAGGAGCTGCTGCGCCTGGCGGGCGCCGACTCCAAGGAGCTGCCCCTGCTGCTGCTGCCCGACGGCAGCGCCCTCAAGCGCCCCACCGTGGCCGACGTGGCCGCGCGCATCGGCCTGCGCTCCACGCCCGAGCTGCAGCTCTACGACCTGGTGATCGTGGGCGCCGGCCCGGCGGGGCTGGCCGCCGCCGTGTACGCCGCCTCCGAGGGGCTCTCCACGCTGCTGCTCGAGCGCCACTCGCCGGGCGGGCAGGCGGGCATGAGCTCGCGCATCGAGAACTACCTCGGCTTCCCCTCGGGGCTGAGCGGCGCCGAGCTGAGCCGCCGCGCCGCCGCGCAGGCGCGGCGCTTCGGCGCCGAGATCCTCACCCCCACCGAGGCGGTGGCGCTGCGCTGCGAGGGGCCGTACCGCTTCCTGCGGCTGGCCGACGGCCGCGAGGTGGGGGCGCGCGCGGTGCTGGTGGCCACCGGCGTCGACTACCGGCTGCTCGACGCGCCGGGCGCCGAGCGCCTGACCGGCCGCGGGCTCTACTACGGCGCGGCCATCACCGAGGCGATGGCGCTGGGCGGCGGCGAGGCGTACGTGGTGGGCGGCGGCAACTCGGCGGGGCAGGCGGCCATGTACCTGGCGCGCTTCGCGCGCCGCGTGGTGATGCTGGTGCGCGGCGCCTCGCTGACGGCGTCGATGTCGAGCTACCTGGTGGAGCAGCTCGAGCAGGCGCCCAACGTCGAGGTGCGCGTGGGCACCGTGGTCGCCGAGCTGCACGGCGAGAAGCACCTGGAGGAGATCACCATCGCCGAGCGCAAGGGTGGGCGCACCGAGCGGGTGCCGGCCGCGGCGCTCTTCGCCTTCATCGGCGCCGCGCCGCGCACCGACTGGCTGGCCGGCACGCTGGCGAGCGACGAGCAGGGCTACCTCGCCACCGGGCCGCAGCTGGAGGGGCGCGACGGCGCCTGGGACCTGCCGCGCGCCCCCTTCCTGCTCGAGACCAGCCAGCCGGGCGTGTTCGCGGCCGGCGACGTGCGGCAGCGCTCGGTCAAGCGCATCGCCTCGGCGGTGGGCGAGGGCGCCATGGCCGTGCAGTTCGTGCACCAGCACCTGGCGGAGGGATGACGCGTGGCAGACGAGCGAACCGGAACACGTGAGGGGCTGCGGCCCGACCCTACGACGCCCGACCCGGTCGGCGCGCCCGAACCCGCGGCCGCGCGCGACGCGACGGGCGCCACCACCGGCGCCGCCGACGCGGCCACCCGCGCCCGGGCGCTGGAGTACCTGAGCCGCGTGGAGCTCCTGCGCGGCGTCGACGACGCCAGCCTCGCGCGCCTGGTGCGCGACTCGCACGAGGTGGCGCTGGAGCCGGGCGCCTGGCTGCTGCACGAGGGCGACACCGGCGAGGCGATGTACGTGATCCTCGACGGCGAGCTCGACGTGAGCGTGAAGAGCGGCAACGTCCAGGAGCTGGTCGCGCGACGCGCGCAGGGCGAGGTGGTGGGCGAGCTGGCGCTGCTGGGGCGCACGCGCCGCGCCGCCTCGGTGCGCGCCGCCACCCCCGCGCGCCTGCTGGAGGTGGACCGCGCGGCCTTCGAGGACCTGCTCACCTGCCCCGGCGTGGCCGCCACCATCTACCGCACCTCGCTCGAGCGCGAGCACGGCCTGGTGGCGCTGCTGGCGCGGCGCGAGAAGCTCGCCGCCCT
>JAAYYF010000014.1 GCA_012515535.1 Deinococcales bacterium | reverse complement strand
GCGTGGACCTGCAGCGACGGCACGTCGCCGACCTCCACGAGCTCGTAGGCGCGGTAGCCGAGGAACACGAAGTTGTCGTCGTCGAGCCACTCCATGAAGGCGGCGTACTCTGCCACCTCCTCCGGCGGCACCGCCAGCGGCCCCGTGACGCCGTCGGCGGCCAGCTGCCGCAGGTACTCCTCGACCTCGACGGAGCGCCGCAGCATCTCGCGGTAGTCGTCGGTGGCGAGGATGACGTCGTGCAGGACGCGCGTCAGCGCCTCCTCGAGCGCCCGGTGCTCGGCCGGGTCCTCCTCGCGTTCCAGGAAGAAGATCTCGAACGCCTCCAGGCGCCCGTCAGGCTCGCCGATGGCGGTGATGCGCCCGTCGGCGTCGCGGGTGACGCTCAGGATCGGGTGCAGCTGGTGGAAGAGCGCCTTGCCGCGCCGCCGCAGCTCGGTCTGCACCGAGTCGACGATGAACGGGCGGTCGGCGAGCGCGAGCATCACCACGGTGTAGGGCGAGCGCCAGCCGTCGGCCTCGCCGGGGTCGAAGACGCGCACGCGGAGCTCGCTGCGGCCGAGGCCGTCCAGGAAGCTCAGCCCCTGGCGCGCCATGCCGTCGAGCGCGGCCGCGTCGTGAGCCGCCAGGAACGGGTCGTCCGCCCGTTCGAAGAGCGTCCCGGCGAAGCGCGCCAGGTTGACGTCGCCTACTTCGGCCAGGCGCCGCCTTACGGTGTCGAGGGTTGCCGACATAACCATCTACCTCCACGGGCGCGCCGCGGGTGAGGCCGGCGGTGAGGCCCGGAGCGATCGATCGACTCGGCTCACCATACCGCCGGCGCGCGCGGTCGGTGTACCACACGCGAGCGCGGCCGAACACCCGCGTGCGCCACGGCCGCCACGTCGCCTACGCGTATACTGCCGGGCGATGACGCTACTTCTCGCGGCCGCCCTGGTGGGCCTCGACCAACTGAGCAAGGCGCTGATCGTGCAGAACCTGCGGCTGGGCGAGGAGATCCCCCTCGCGCTCGGCTTCTCCATCACCCACTCGCGCAACACGGGCGCGGCCTTCGGCATGCTCCGCGACCTGAGCCTGCCGCTGGGCCCTCTGGTCGTCGACGGCACCTTCCTGCTGGGGCTGCTGTCGGCGGCGGTGTCGCTCGGGCTGGTGGTCTACCTGGTGGCCAACCGCGGCCGCCTGCCGGCGCTCACCGCCACCGCGCTGGCGCTGGTGCTGGCCGGGGCGGCGGGCAACATGATCGACCGCTTCCGCCTCGGCTACGTGATCGACTTCATCCACTTCCAGGCGGGCTCGTTCGACTTCCCGGTCTTCAACGTCGCCGACAGCTGCGTGGTGATCGGCGCCGCCCTGCTGGTGCTCGCCAGCCTGCGCGACGGCAGCGCGGCCCCCGTCAAGCGCGGCCCCGCGCCGCGCGAGCATGTCCTCGAGGAGATGCCCGACGTCCCGCCGCTGGGCGGGCGCGAGCCGAGCGACCCCGCCTGACGCCGGCGCGGCAGCGCGCCGGGCGCCTGGGTGCCGGCGCCGCGCTCGCACGGTAAGGCGCCGGCGCTGCACGACGCCTCCGCTGCTCGCCGTAGCCGGCTCAGCGCCGCGCCAGCACGAACCGTTCGCGGCCCACCAGGTCCGCCGCCACGCGCACGTCGCGCCACGCCGTCAGCTCGCCGGCCAAGGCGGGGGCGTTGCGCGGGTCGAGCTCCAGCGCCAGCAGCGCCCCGTGGGGCAGCAGCCGCTCGGCCTGCGCCACCAGCCGCCGCGCCACGGCCAGGCCGTCGGCGCCGCCGAACAGCGCCGCGTCGGGGTCGGCCGCCGCCTCGGGCGCCAGCCGGCCGCGGTCGGCCTCCGGCAGGTAGGGCGGGTTGGAGACGAGCGCCGCGCAGCGCGCCGCCGCCCGCGCCACCTCGGGGTCGGCGAGCAGGTCGGAGGCGCGCACCGTCACCTCGAGGCCCAGCTCGGCGGCGTTGCGGCGCGTCAGCGCCAGCGCCTCGGGCGCCAGGTCGGTGGCCCACACCTCGGCGGCCGGCAGCTCGGCCTTGAGCGCCAGCGCGATGGCCCCGGTGCCGCAGCCCACGTCGAGCAGCAGCGGCGGGGCGTCGGCGGGGCGCGCCCCGTAGGCGGTGCGCCCCTTCAGCTCCTCGAGCACCAGCTCCACCAGGCGCTCGGTCTCGGGCCGCGGGATCAGCACCCCCGGCGCCACCGCCAGCTCGAGGCCGTAGAAGGGCGCGTGGCCCACGATCAGCTGCAGCGGTTCGCGCGCCAGGCGGCGCTCGAGCAGCCCGGCGAGGCGCTCGCGCTCCTCCGCCTCCAGGGGGCGGTCGGGGCGCAGCAGCAGCGTGGCGCGCTCGACGCCCAGGGCGGCCTCCAGCAGCTGCAGGGCGTCGGCCTCGGGGCTCGGCAGCCCGGCGTCGCGCAGGCGGCCCACGAGCAGCCGGCGAGCCTCCGCCACGTCGGTCGGGGGCTCGCCGGCTCCGAGGATGTCGCTCATGACGCGCGTGAGGCGCAAGAAGCCCGGCTCAGGCGAGCTTCACCACCACGCGCCGGTCGGCGCCCTCGCCGGTGGACTCGGTGGTCACGCCGGCTTCGTCGGCGAGCGCCATGTGCACCACGCGGCGCTCGGCGGCCGACATGGGGTCGAGCTCGACGGCGACGCCGCTCTTGCGCACGCGCGCCGCGGCCGCCAGGGCCTCCTTGCGCAGGCGCTCGTCGCGGCGGCGCTTGTAGCCGCCCACGTCGACGTTCACGCGCACCCACTCCTGCTCGTCGCGGTTCACGACGGCGTTGGTGACGAACTCGAGCGCCGCCAGCGTGCGGCCGTTGCGCCCGATGATGCGGCCGGGGTCGCCGCCGTAGATCTCGGCGTGGATGGTGTCGTCGGCGCGCGGCTCCACCTCCACGGCGTACGAGGGGTCGAGGTTGAGCAGCAGGTTGACCAGGAACGACTCGGCGCGCTCGAGCGGGGTGCCCGAGACGATGGGCCCGGCCTGGAAGGCCGGCGACTCGTACTCCGGCTCCGCCGCCAGGAGCGCCTCGAACTCGCTCTGCTCGGCGTCCTCGTCGCCGACGTTGATGCCGATGCCCTCTAGGTACTTGTCGAGATCAGAGTCGCTCATCCGTGGGCCTCACTTACGGCGCTTGTCGCTCTTGGCGGGCGCCTTGCTGGTCGCCTTGGCGGGGCGTTCGGCCGGAGCCTTGCCGGCCTGCCGCGCGGTGGTCTTCACCGGCGCCTGGGCCGCCGGCGCGCCGGCACCCGCGAGCGCGGGCGCGGGCTGGCCGCGGCTGAGCAGCCAGTACTGGAAGACCTGCACCAACATGGATACCACATAGTAGACGAGCACGCCCGCCGGGAACCCGACGATGATGAAGACGAACACGACGTTGATGATCATCGACTGCCGCAGCATCTGCGGGTTGCCGCGCGAGGAGAAGTACGAGGTCGCGAGCATCACCAGCACGTAGAGGACCGGCAGGACGAAGAACGGGTCGGGGCGCCCCAGGTCGGGGAGCCACAGGAAGCCCTCGTTGAACTCGAAGTTCACGAACACGCGCCACAGGATGATGAACAGTGGCATCTGCAGCAGGATCGGCAGGCAGCCGCCGGCCGGGTTGACGCCCGCCTCGCGGTAGAGCGCCATCGTCTCCTGCGTGAGCTTCTCGCGGTCGTCCTTGTACTTGCGCTGCAGCTCCTGGAGCTTGGGCTGCAGCCGCTGCATGCCGAACATCGACTTGGTCTGGGTGGTGATCAGCGGCCACACCAGCGCGCGGAACAGCAGCGTCAGCACGATGATCGACAGGCCCCAGCTGGGCACGTACTGGTGGATGAACTCCAGCACCCTCACCACCAGCAGAGACAGGCGCCCGAGGATGTTCGGGCGGAAGAGGCCCGGCAGCTCGAGGTAGCCCTCCTGGTGGTAGCGCACCAGCTCGTTGTGGCCGGCGTAGAGGCTGGCGTGCACGTGCGCGGTGGCGCCCTCGCCGCCCGGGATGCTCGCCTCGAACACCACGCGGTTGGGGCGCAGGTAGCCGCCCCGCAGCTCGTCGCCGGTGGCGCCCGGCGCCATCACGATGGCGAAGCCGCGGTTGTTGTCGTTCTGCTGCAGCGAGACGTAGCTGGGGTCGGCGAACGTCTGCTCGGGCGGGTTGAGGGTGAAGGTGGTGCCGTGGCCCACCTTGACGGTGGGGTTGGCGGTGCGCCCGATGCCGGGGGTGGCGAGCTGCACGTCGGCCGGCTCGTCGCCGCTCAGGCGCGTGACGTCGAGCGCGACGTCGAAGGTGTCGACGCCGTTGCGCAGCGTGACGCGGCGCTCGACCTCGAACTCGCCGGCGGCGCCCACGTAGGTGGCGGTGTAGCTGCCGACCCAGAGGCCGTCGCCGTTGCGCGCCCAGGCGCCGCTCGCGTCCTGCGCCGCCAGGTACTCGCCGTCCACGAGGAGCGCGAGGCCGGGGATGGTGGCGTCGAACGGCACCAGGTTGGTGTTGGCGTCGATGTTGTAGGCGTTGAGGTTCTGGCCGCGCTGCTGCTTGGCGAAGGCGGCGGCGAGCTCGCCCGTGGGCGTGAAGAAGTAGTCGACGCCCTTGCCGGCGATGAGGGTGAGCTCCTCGCCCTGCAGGTCGCAGAGGAAGGAGGGCGCCGCGCCGTCGCAGGTGGCCTGCACCTTGTCGAGGGCGCGGAAGTCGGCGACGGGGAAGCTGCTGGCTTCGATGACGAGCTGCGCGAGCGCGATGGGCGCCCCCGCCAGCGCGGCCAGCGCCACGAGGGCCGGCAGCAGGTTACGGAACGGTTTCAAGGTGCCTCCGGGGAGGCGTCGGCGCTCTGCGACGCCTGGGGATCGTGATGGCGCGCGTGGCGCCGCCCGTGCCCGCGCGGCGGCACGGGGTCGTAGCCGCCGGGGTGGAACGGGTGGCAGCGCAGCACGCGCAGCAAACCCATCCAGCCGCCCTTCAGCACCCCGTGCGTCTCGATGGCCTCGATGGCGTAGGCGCTGCAGGTGGGGTGGAAGCGGCAGCTGGGGGCGCCCTTCAGGGGCGATAGGTACCGCTGATAGATACGGAGCGGCCACACGGCCGCGGCGCGCGCCAGCGCCGCGAAGCTCGCGGGGCGCGCGGCGGTGGGGGCGCCGGAGCCCGGCTCCGGCGTGCCGCCCCACCGGGAGCGGCCCTGGACCTGCGGCGCGCGCCTCACGCGAGCAGCGCGGCGCGGCCGAGCGCCGTCGTCAACGACCGCTTCAGCTCGTGGTAGTCGGCGGCGGCGGCGCTGGGGCGCGCGATGACCAGCAGGTCGAACGAGGGGCGCGAGCCGAACGTGGCCGCCTCGGCCACCGGCTCGCGGAGCTGCTCGCGCAGCGCCTCCCGCAGGCGCCGGCGCACGCGGTTGCGCACCACGGCCTTGCCGACCTTGCGGCTCACCACGATGCCCACCCGCACCTCGCCGTGCTTGGTCGGGCGCCAACGGATGGTGACGTGCTTGCTGCCACCGCTCTGCCCCTTACGCAGTCGTTGGAAGGCGCGGTCACCGCTCAGCGAGCGGAGCACCGCAGCGCTTCTCAGCGATCCGATACCGACAGGCGCTTGCGACCCTTGGCGCGACGCCGCTTGATGACGTTGCGGCCACCCGGGGTCGCCATACGCGCGCGGAAGCCGTGCGTCTTGGCACGCTTGCGGCGGTTGGGCTGATAGGTCCGCTTCATGGTCTCTCCTTCCAGTTCCCTGGTGTCATATCAACAGGCCCGGGGCCGGCTTCCAGCCTTGGGGGCACGGTTTCGCTTCGGTGAGGAGGCGTTGCGAGCCACGGCGAGCAGACCCTCCGGGCCGGACGGTCAAGCCGAAGAAGCATAGCACATGCGCTGGGGCCTGACCATAGGGGCCCGCGCGCCTCAGACGAGGTGCCGCGCCACGCCCAGCAGGGCGCGGTCGCCGCGCGCCGGCCCCATCAGCTGCACGCCCAGCGGCAGGCCGCCCTCGCCCGTGCCGCCCGGCAGGCTCACCGCCGGCAGCCCCGCCAGGTTCGCCAGCGCGGTGGCCATGTCGGTGTGGAACGCCGGCCCCTGGAAGCGCGCCTCGAACGGCTCCTCGCGCCCGAGCTCGAAGGCCACGCCGGCGGCGGTGGGCAGCAGCAGCACGTCGGCCCGCTCGAGCGCGGCCTCCAGCTCGCCGGCGAGCTTGCGCCGCACCCTGAGGGCGCGCCCGTAGAGCTCGTCGTACCGCTCCGCCGACAGCGCCAGGGTGCCGAACAGCAGGCGCCGCTTCACCTCCGGCCCGAACAGCGCCCCGCGGCTGGCGCGCATCACGGCCTCCTGGCCGGCGGCCTCCGCGCCCACGCGCCCGCCGAACAGGGTGCCGTCGAAGCGCGCCAGGTCGCTGGAGGCCTCGCCGGTGGCGGCCACGAAGTAGCAGGCGGGCGCGGCGGGCGCGCTGGGGAGGGAGAGCTCGACGAGCTCGGCGCCCTGCTCCTCCAGGCTGGCGGCGGCGCGCTCCACCGCCGCCAGCGCCGCGGCGCCGAAGCCGTCGCTCAGCAGCTCGCGCGGCAGCCCCACGCGCAGCCCCTCGATGGCCACCGGCGGGCCCGCCGCCGGCAGGTCGTAGGTGGTGGCGTCGAACGGGTCGGCGCCGGTGGCCAGCTCGAAGGCCAGCTCCACGTCGGCCAGGTCGCGCGCCAGGATGCCGACCTGGTCGAGCGAGCTGGCGTAGGCGATCACCCCGTAGCGCGACAGCGCCCCGTAGCTCGGCTTGAACCCCACCAGCCCGCAGAAGGCGGCCGGCAGGCGCACGGAGCCGCCCGTGTCGGAGCCGAGCGCCAGCGGGGCCGCGCCCGCCGCCACCGCCGCCGCCGAGCCACCGGAGGAGCCGCCCGCCACGCGCGTGGGGTCGAGCGGGTTGGCCACCGCGCCGAACGGGCTGTTCTCGTTGCCCGAGCCCATGCCGAACTCGTCGAGGCTGGCCTTGCCGATCGTCACCGCGCCCGCCGCCACCAGGCGCGCCACCACCGTGGCGTCGTAGGGCGGCACGAACCCCTCGAGCATGCGCGAGCCGGCCGTGGTGCGCACGCCCCGCGTGCAGAGGTTGTCCTTGACCACCAGCGGCACGCCCGCGAGCGGCAGGGCCTCGCCGGCCGCCAGGCGCGCGTCGACGCGCTCGGCGGCCGCCAGCGCCTCGGCCTCGGCGAGGGTCACGAAGGCGTTGGTGCGCGCCTGAGCCTCCCGGGCGCGCGCCAGCGCGGCGCGCACGCTCTCGGCCGCGCTGAGCTCGCCGGCGCGCACCTGGCGCGCGAGGGTGACGGCGCTCACGTCCATGCGGCGGAGCATAACAACCCGGATGAGTAGAAACCGGCGCGCCGCCCGAGGCGCGCGGCGATATCATGCGACGGATGGCAGGGGCGCTCCCTGGAACCGAAGAGGCGCGGGCGGCGGAAGCACGGCCCGCCGCGACCGCGTCCGGTTCCCATGGGCGCGGCCGGGGCGGTCACGGCGTCACGCGCGTGGTCAGCGGCGGCGGCACCCACCCGGGGCGCGTGCGCTCCCTCAACCAGGACTACTTCTTCGCCGGCGAGGTGCCGGGACGCGGCCACCTGGCGGTGGTGGCGGACGGCATGGGCGGGCACACCGCCGGCGAGGTGGCGAGCCGCCGCGCCGTCGAGACGCTGGTGGAGTCGCTGCGCCGCAGCCGCGCGCAGCCGCCCGTGGCGCTGGCGCGCGCCGCCCAGGCGGCCAACGTCGAGGTCTACAACTACGCCCTCGAGAACCCGCAGAACAAGGGCATGGGCACCACCCTGACGGCGGTGCTGATCGACGACCAGGTGGGGCTGGTGGGCCACGTCGGCGACTCGCGCGCCTACCTGGTGCGCGGCTCCGAGGTCACGCGCCTGACCGTCGACCACAGCTGGGTGGCCGACCGCGTGCGCCAGGGGCTGCTGAGCGAGGACGAGGCGCGCCGCCACCGCTGGCGCAACGTCATCACCAACGCCATCGGCGCCACGCCCAAGTTCCGCCTCGACGTCCTCTACTTCGAGGTGCGCCCCGGCGACCGCCTGGTGGTGGTGAGCGACGGCGTGAGCATGCTGCTCGACGAGCAGCGCGTGGCCCAGGTGGTGAACGAGCTGGACCCCGAGGCCGCCGCGGAGCGCCTGCTGGACGAGGCCAACGAGCGCGGCGCGCCCGACAACGTCACGGCGGTGGTGCTGCGCGTCGACGAGGTGGCCGCCAGGCCCAAGCGCTACGACCTGCCGGGCACGCCGCTGGAGCCGTCGTCGGTCGACATCGGCGAGACGCTGTCGGGCATCCGCCAGGTCGAGGACGGCTTCCCGAGCAACGGCCCCTGGCACCGCCTGCGCCGCCACCCGTGGTTCCCGTACCGTTTCTGGATCCTAGGCTCCGCCTACCTGGTCGTCCTGCTCCTGCTGTTCCTGTTCTGGCGCGGCTGATAGCCTGGGGCATGAGAGAGACCATCGCCACCCCCAACGCCCCCCAAGCCATCGGCCCCTACTCCCAGGCGGTGAAGGTCGGCGAGCTGCTGTTCACCGCCGGCCAGATCGCGCTGCGCCCCGACGGCACCTTCGTCGGCGGCGACATCGTGCAGCAGACCACCCAGGTGATGGAGAACCTCAAGGCCATCCTGGAGGCGGCCGGCACGGGCCTCGACCGGGTCGTGAAGAGCACCTGCTTCCTGGCCGACATGGACGACTTCGCCGCCTTCAACGAGGTGTACGGCCGCTACATGGGCGGCAACCTCCCGGCGCGCAGCACGGTGCAGGTGGCGCGCCTGCCGAAGGACGGGCTGGTCGAGGTCGAGGTCGTCGCGGCGCTGGAGTGAGGGGCGCCGCCGCGGCCGCGCGCCCGGCTTCGCCCCTGGCACCTGGGTTGGATGTAGCTGCCTCAGAGCCTTGTTAAAGGCTAGGCGGTCATCCTTTGACAAGGCTCTGAGGGACCAGAGAAGGCAGGTCCGATGCTCTCGGGCGCGACGGCCACGACCGTCGCGCCCGAGAGCATCGGCTACCTTCCGCGCCCCACTACGCGGCGGGGCCAACCCTCACTGCCGCTGCCACAGCAGCTCGCGCTTCACCTCTTCGATCGCTTGGGTGATGGGGATGCCGCGCGGGCACGCCTCGGTGCAGTTGTAGGCCGTGCGGCAGCGCCACACGCCGTTCATGCTCGACAGCACCTGCACGCGCTGCGCCGAGCCCTGGTCGCGCGAGTCGAACAGGAAGCGGTGCGCGTTCACGATCGCCGCCGGGCCGATGTAGCGGCCGTTGGTCCAGAAGATCGGGCAGCTGGAGGTGCAGGCGGCGCACAGGATGCACTTGGTGGTCTCGTCGAAGCGGGCGCGGTCCTCGATCGACTGCAGGCGCTCGCGCGGCGGCGCCGGGTCGTCGTTGATCAGGTAGGGGACGATCGCCTTGTAGGAGTCGAGGAACGGCTCCATGTCGACGATGAGGTCGCGCAGCACCGGCATGCCGGGCAGCGGCTCGACGTCGATGCGCGAGCCCAGGTCCTGCACCAGCACCTTGCACGCCAGGCGGTTGCGGCCGTTGATCTTCATGGCGTCGGAGCCGCAGATGCCGTGCGCGCAGGAGCGCCGGAACGCCAGCGAGCCGTCCATCTCCCACTTGATCTCGTTCAGCACGTCGAGCACGCGGTCGGTGGGCGTAACGTCGATGCGGTACTCGGCCCAGCGCGGGCGCGGGTCGACCTCGGGGTCGTACCGCTTGATGCGAACGGTGATCTCCATCTAGGTACCTCAGTAGACCCGCGGCTTCGGCTCGTAGCGGCCGAGCGTGACGGGCTTGTAGTCGATGCGGACCTCGTCGCCCTCGAGGTACACCATCGTGTGCTTCAGCCAGTTCTCGTCGTCGCGCTCCTTGTAGTCCTCGCGGGAGTGGGCGCCGCGCGACTCGGTGCGGTTGAGCGCCGCGGCCACCAGCGCCTGGGCGTTGTCGAGGAGGAAGCCGAGCTCGATGGCCTCCATCAGCTCGGTGTTGAAGCGCTTGCCCTTGTCCTCGACGCCGATGTTCCTGTAGCGCTCGCGCAGCTGCTTGAGCACCTGCATCTGCGTGGTGAGCGTCTCCTCGGTGCGGAACACCGAGGCGTTGTCCATCATGCTGTCCTGCAGCTCCTTGCGCAGGTGCGACACGCGCTCGGTGCGCGGCCCGCTCATGGCGGCGTCGAGCATCGCCTCGGAGCGCTCGAGCACGTCGCTCGGGAGCGTGCCGAAGCTGGCGGTCTCGGCGTAGGCGGAGGCGTTGCGGCCGGCGCGGCGCCCGAACACCAGCAGGTCGCCCAAGGAGTTGGTGCCCAGGCGGTTGGCGCCGTGGAGGCTGGCGCACGCCACCTCGCCGGCGGCGTAGAGGCCCGGCACGATGGTGTTCTGCCCGTCCCAGATGACGTTGGTGTCGATGGTGGTGGGGATGCCGCCCATCAGGTAGTGGGCGGTGGGCTGCACCGGCACCAGCTCCTTCACCGGGTCGACGCCGAGGTAGATGCGCGCGAACTCGGTGATGTCGGGCAGGCGCTCCTCGATGATGTCGGCGTCGATGTGGGTGAGGTCGAGGTGGATGTAGTCCTTGTCGGGGCCGGCGCCGCGCCCGTCGCGGATCTCGAGGTACATGGCGCGCGAGACCATGTCGCGCGGCGCCAGGTCCTTGATGGTCGGCGCGTAGCGCTCCATGAAGCGCTCGCCCTCGCTGTTGCGCAGGATGCCGCCCTCGCCGCGCGCCCCCTCGGTGAGGAGCACGCCGATCTTGTAGAGGCCCGTGGGGTGGAACTGGAAGAACTCCGGGTCCTCCATCGGGATGCCGCGGCGCCAGGCGATGCTGGTGAGGTCGCCGGTGAGCGCGTGAGCGTTGGAGGTCACGCGGAACATGCGGCCGGCGCCGCCGCTGGCGATGACCGTGGCCTTGGCCTGGAAGACGTGCAGCTCGCCGGTGGCCAGCTCGTACGCCACCACGCCCAGGCACTCGCCGTCCTCGATGATCAGGTCCAGCACGTGGAACTCGTTGAAGAACGTGACCTGGTCCTTGATCGACTGCTGGTAGAGCGTCTGGAGGATCATGTGGCCCGTGCGGTCGGCGGCGTAGCAGGCGCGCTCCACGGGCGCCTTGCCGTGCTCGCGGGTGTGGCCGCCGAACTTGCGCTGGGCGATGCGGCCGTCGGGGGTGCGGCTGAACGGCAGGCCCATGTGCTCCAGCTCGTAGACGGCGTCGATGACCTCCTTGGCGAAGACGTCGGCGACGTCCTGGTCGGTGAGGTAGTCGCCGCCCTTGACCGTGTCGAAGGCGTGCCACTCGGGGTGGTCCTCGCTGATGTTGCCGAGCGCCGCGCCCACCCCGCCCTGCGCCGCGCCGGTGTGCGAGCGCGTGGGGTAGAGCTTGGTGATGACCGCTACCGAGACGTTGGGGTTGTGCGCCGCGTACCGGGCGGCCATCAGGCCGGCGCCGCCGGCGCCCACCACGATGACGTCGAACTTGTGTGCCCTGATCATGACGTTATCTACGCCCTTCCTTGCTGCTGCGTCACTGAGGCGGGGTGAGGTTGCGGATGGCGTCGCCCATCTCCTCGAAGGAGAAGGCCCACAGGGTCATGACGCCCACCACGAAGAGGGCGCCGGCGACCACGAAGAGCGCCGTCTTGAGCCAGAAGCGCGTGCTAGGGCGCCTGAAGTAGTCCTCGATGCTGTAGCGCAGCCCGTTGACCCCGTGCAGCAGCGCGAAGCCGAGCAGGAAGGAGTCGAAGATCTTGACCCACGGCTTCGCCAGGCGTTCGGCCACGTAGGCGTAGTCGATGGTGCCGGCGTCGACGAGGATGTTGTTGAAGAACACGTGCGCGCCCACCAGGAAGACCAGGAACAGGCCGCTGACGCGCATGAACACCCACCAGCCGAGCTCGCGGTTGGTCGAGAAGGTGTCGCGCGCCTGGGAGTAGGTGCGGGGTCGGGTGGAAGCGGCCATCATGCCCCTCCGAAGATCTCGGGCACGACCTTGACCAGCACCGGGATGCCGATGGCCGTGACGAGCACCAGGACGGCGTACCACATGAAGCGCTGGTACCTCACGCCCCAGCTGGTGAAGTCCATCAGGATGATGCGCAACCCGTTGAGCGCGTGGTACACGACCGCCGCCATGATCAGCACCAGCCCGATGCGGAACGGCCACTGGTGGTAGAAGAACAGGAAGGCGTTGAACGGCCCGTCGGGACCGAACATCACCAGGCTGATGTCGAAGATGTGCAGCAACAGGTAGAGGGCCAACGCCACGCCGGATACCCGGTGCAGGTAGTAGGCCCACTGCCCCTCGCGACCTCGGTACATGCGGAAACCTCCATGGGGCCTGGCTGACGGCCCCGCCGTCTCACCGGGATATTACCACCGCTCTCATCCCCCTCATCCGACGGTTGGGCTCTCGGCTACACGACCCACGCGCGGGGCGACTGCTGGTAAGGTCGAGCCACTGTGTTGCTAGCGTTCGATCTTGACAGGACCCTCCTCACCGAGGATTACGAGATGCCGCCCCGGATCCACGAGGCCATCATGGCGGCCGCCGACCGCGGCCACCTGGTCACGGTGCTGACGGGGCGCCAGTTCGGCTCGGCCAAGCCCTACATCGACCAGCTCGAGGTCAAGCTCCCCCACAGCACCAACCACGGCGCGCGCGTGCGCGACGCCGAGGGCCAGGTGCTGCGCCGCGTGCTGATGCCCGGCACCGACGCCGACCGCCTGCTGGCGGAGTACCTCGACGACCACGACATCGAGTTCAGCTGCGTCATCGACGACGCCCTCTACGTCCGCGACCCGAGCCACGAGCGCTGGAACTGGGTGCACGCCCGCAGCCGCAGCGTGGCCCACTACCGCGCCGGCGTGGGGCTCGAGTACGACAAGGTGGTGTTCCACGCCCAGCGCAGCCGCGAGCTCGACCAGCTGATCGCCGAGGCCCACCCCGGCTTCCTGCGCTACCTGTGGGGCGACGGCTACCTCGAGGTGGTGCCCACCGGCGCCGACAAGGGCAGCGCCTTGGCCTACATCGCCGACCTGCTGGGGGTGCCCCGCAGCGAGGTGGTGGCGTTCGGCGACGGCACCAACGACGTCACCATGATCGAGTGGGCGGGCACGGGCGTGGCCGTGGGCGAGAACGCGCACCCCGACGTGCTGCGGCACGCCGACGTGCACGTGGCGGCGCCCGAGGACGGCGGCGTCGCCGACTGGATCGAGCGCAACCTGCTCTGAGCCGACGCCTGGTCAGCGAGCGGCACGAAGCGGCGCCGGCCTTCGGGCCGGCGCCTCACGTTCCGTGACCCTCCCGCCGCGGGCCCGGGCCTCAGTCGAGCGCTTCGAGGAACTCCTGGCGCGTGCGCGCGTCCTGGCGGAAGATGCCGCGCATGGCGCTGGTGCGCGTGGTGGAGCCCTGCTTCTCGACGCCGCGCATCATCATGCACAGGTGGCTCGCCTCCGTGACCACCGCGAGGCCCTTGGGCTGCAGCACCTCCATCAGCGCGTCGGCGATCTGCGAGGTCATCCGCTCCTGCAGCTGCAGCCGGCGCGCGAACAGGTCGACGACGCGCGCGAACTTCGACAGCCCCAGCACGCGCTCGTTCGGCACGTAGCCGATGGCCGCCTTGCCGAAGAACGGCAGCATGTGGTGCTCGCACAGCGAGTAGAACTCGATGCCCTTGACGACCACCATCTCGGAGCCCTCGGAGGCGAACAGGGCGCCGTTGACCACGGTGGTGAGGTCGGCGTGGTAGCCGGCGGTGAGGAACCTGAGCGAGCGCGACACGCGTTCGGGCGTCTTGACGAGGCCCTCGCGCTCCACGTCCTCGCCGAGCCCGTCGATGAGCTGCGCGACCAGGTCGGCCAGCGAGGCGTCGCCGACCTCGTCGAACTCCGGGGCGGTCAGGTCGAATGCAGGTCGGGGCTCGGCCATGGTGGGGACGATCGTAGCAGGTGCGCCGGCCGGCGGGCGTCCGGGCTTGACGGAGCGCCTCCCCGGGCGCCAGCGGCCGGGCGCGGGCGCCGGGGACGCATTAGACTCTCCTGATGCGCCTAGACCGTCACGACAGCTACCTCACCACCTTCCAGGCCACCGTGGTGGAGGCCCGCCGCAGCGAGCGCGGGCTCTGGCTCCGCCTCGATCGCAGCGCCTTCTACCCCACCGCCGGCGGGCAGCCGCACGACACCGGCACGCTCGAGGCGGCCGGCCACGCCTACCCGGTGGTCGACGTGGAGGTCGAGGGCGACAGCGTGTGGCACCTGCTGGGGGCCGCACCGGG
>JAAYYF010000013.1 GCA_012515535.1 Deinococcales bacterium | reverse complement strand
CGCGCGTCCAGCGCGCCGTCGGCGGCCACCTCGAGCAGCCAGGCGCCGCGCGCGCCGCCCTCGCCGGGGTCGTTGGAGGTGAGCGAGCCCAGGTAACCGGCCAGCCGCGCGCCCGCGCCGGCGGCGGGCGCCAGGTCGGGCGCGTGGACGTGGCCCAGCAGCCAGGCGCTCACGGGCGCCGCCGCCAGCTCGGCGCTCGCGACGGGGGCGTAGCGGCTGCCGCCCTGGTCGCGGTCGGCGTGGAGCAGGCCGATCACCGCCGCCGGCGCCGGCCCCGCGGCGTCCAGCGCGGCGGCCAGGGCGCCGTCGGCCAGCGGCGAGGCGTCGACCCAGCGGCGGGGGAACGACCAGCCCGCCACGCGCACGCGCGCGCCGCCGGCCTCGAGGTCGCACGTCTCCCAGCGCCCGCCGCGGCCGAGCAGGCGCAGCCCCGGCACCGCCTCGGCCAGGCGCGGCAGCACCTCCACGTCGTGGTTGCCCGCCACCGCCACCACGGTCACGCCGGCGGCGGTGAGCCGCTCGACGCCCGCGCGCAGGTCGGCGTAGGCCTCGAAGAAATCGTCGCCCCCGTCGACGAGGTCGCCGGCAAGCAGCACGGCGTCGACCCCCTCGGCGAGGGCCCGGTCCACGGCCTTGCGCCAGGCGGCGGCGGGCCCCAGCTCGGAGGCCAGGGGGAGGAGGTCGGGGTGCAGGCGCGCTGGGAACCTGCCCAGGTGCATGTCGGCGACGCAGAGGAGCTTCAAGCGGGTACCTCGGGCTAGCGATCGACCGCCGGCGGCCGGGATGCGCGGCCGCCGCGTGGCGGCGGGGAGTGGCGTCCGGGGAAAAGAGTACCGCGCAGGGGCGGCCAGTTCCCCCGAACCCAGCCACCGCCGCGCGGTCACATAATCCTCTCACGCCGGTGCGACATGTAACGTCGCACGATCCACGACTGGTACAACCCTAGGTAAACAACCCGTTGAGCCGGCCGCTTGGTGCTTCGCGTCACACTCGCGGGCCAGTTGCGTTAGCGTGTATGGCATGACGAGACACACGACCCGACCGACGCGGCTGGCGGCAGCGCTGCTCGTGGCCGCCCTGCTGGCCTTCGCCTCCGCCCAGGAGATCGACCCCCGCGCCCGCGAGCTGCTCGAGGGCCTCGGCGGCGGCGAGCAGATCAGCACCCTCGACACCACCATGATCACCACCACCTACATGGGCGACGAGACCTTCACCACCAGCACCCGCCTGGTGGTCGACTACGACAACGAGCGCCTGGCGGCGGTGATGGACATGATGGGCATGCAGACCACGGTCCGCATCGTGGACGGCAACGTCACCATGGTCTTGATGGGCATGACGATGCCGGCCCCGCCGGGGACCGCCGACCAGTTCGAGGACATGTTCGAGCAGGACCCCAGCCGTAGCCTCGTGGACGCGGCCGAGCGCGCCACCTTCGACGGCGCCGTCGACTACGGCGGCCTGCTGGTCGGCGACCAGGTCACCTACGTCGGCGACGCCACCGTGATGAACGCCCCCGAGGCCCCCGAGATCCGCTACGTGTTCGGCGCCTCCGGCGAGCTGCTGGGGGCCCACATCCCCGCCGACGAGGGCGAGATGCTCATGGTCTTCGACGAGCCGGTCACCGACTTCTCGATGCCCTTCACCGACATGCGCCTCTACATGCTCACCGACGGCGCCTGGCAGCTCTTCTCCGAGGTGGCCTACCAGGACGTCGTCATCGACGGCCCCATCGACGAGGGCCTCTTCCAGTAAGCACCGCTTAGGTAACCGTCGTCGAACGAGCGGCGGGGCGGCACGCGTGCCGCCCCGCCGCCGTCGTGTGGCCCCTACGGCGCCCCCAGCCACGGTCTCGCGCCCCGTGCACCGCAGCCGGCGCCCGGTATCACATCGCCGGACGTGGCGCCGGCATCGGGGTTCACCCGCCTCCCACGCGCCTCCCCGTAGAATGACCTAGCCGCGCCCGGTGTTCCCGGGCCGATACCTCTTCCGCTGATGAACATAGACGCGTCCCTCCTCCCTTACCTCGTACTGCTGCCGTTCGTCGTCAGCGGGGTCTCGCTCTTCCTGCCCAGCAACGCGCGCAACCTCGCCGCCGGCCTCGCCGGCGCCGTCACGCTGGCGGCGCTCGCGGCCACGGTGCTGCTCTACCCGCAGATCACGGGCGGGGCGGTGGTGCGCGAGCACGTGTCGTGGCTGCCGCAGCTGGGCCTCGACCTGGCGTGGCGCCTCGACGGCGTCTCCTGGCTCTTCGCCCTGCTGATCACCGGCATCGGCGCCCTGGTGGTGCTGTACGCGCACTACTACATGTCGTCCGAGGACCCGGTGCCGCGCTTCTACGCCTACCTGCTCGGCTTCATGGGCTCGATGCTGGGCCTGGTGGTGTCGGGCAACCTCGTCCAGCTCGTCTTCTTCTGGGAGATGACGAGCCTCATGTCGTTCCTGCTGATCGGCTACTGGTACCACAACGCCAACGCCCGCGACGGGGCGCGCATGGCGCTGGTCATCACCACCCTGGGCGGCTTCTGCCTGCTGGCGGGCGTGCTGGTGGTGGGGCACGTGGTGGGCTCCTACGACATCGACGTGGTGCTGGCCTCCTTCGACGTGCTGCGCGATCACCCCTTCTTCGTGCCGGCGCTGGCGCTGATCCTGGTGGGCGCCTTCACCAAGAGCGCCCAGTTCCCGTTCCACTTCTGGCTGCCGCACGCCATGGCCGCGCCCACGCCGGTGTCGGCCTACCTGCACTCGGCCACCATGGTGAAGGCGGGCGTCTACCTCATGATCCGCCTGTGGCCGGTGATGTCGGGGTCCGAGACCTGGTACTTCGTGGTCACCCTGGGGGGCCTGCTCACCTTCCTGGTGGGCGGCGTGTTCGCGGTGGTGCAGAACGACCTGAAGGGCATCCTCGCCTACTCCACCATCAGCCACCTGGGCCTCATCACCCTGCTCATCGGCCTCTCCACCCCGGCGGCGCTGGCGGCGGCGGTGTTCCACGTGTTCAACCACGCCACCTTCAAGGCGTCGCTGTTCATGGCCGCCGGCGTCATCGACCACGAGACCGGCACGCGCGACGTGCGGCGCCTGTCGGGGCTGATGCGCTACATGCCGTTCACGGGCGCGCTGGCCATCATCGCCGCCGGCGCCATGGCCGGCGTGCCGCTGCTCAACGGCTTCATCTCCAAGGAGATGTTCCTCACCGAGACGCTCGAGCTCCACACCGGCTCCTGGATCGACCGCATGCTGCCGGTGTTCGCCACCATCGGCAGCGCCTTCAGCGTGCTCTACTCGGTGCGCTTCATCCACCAGGTGTTCTTCGGGCCCAAGCCCACCGACCTGCCGCGCGAGCCGCACGAGCCGGTGGCGTGGATGCGCCTGCCCATCGAGCTGCTGGTGGCCATCTGCCTGATCGTGGGCATCGTCCCCGGCCTCGTGGTCGAGCCGCTCATGACCACCGCCCTGGCGGGCGTGCTGGGGCCGAACATCCCGGCGCTGAACCTGGCGCTGTGGCACGGCTTCACGCCGGCGCTGCTGCTGAGCATGCTGGCGCTGGCGGGCGGCGTGCTGGGCTACGCGCTGCTCTACCGCTACCTCGGCAACCGCGACTACAGCACCGTGCCATGGGCGGGCCGCGTGCGGGCGCGCCAGCTGTTCGACGCCGGGCTCTCCGCCGTCTTCGCCTCCGCCACCGCGCTCACGCGCCTGCTCAGCACGCGGCGCCTGCAGGCGCAGCTGTTCCTGCTCGTGACGGTGGGGCTGCTGGCGGGCCTGTCGCCCCTCATCCTCGAGCGCGCCCTGGGCCGCGCGGGCGTGCCGCTGGCCGGCGAGCTGCCGCTCACCCAGCTCGACCCGGCGTTCGTGGCGCTGTGGGCGTTCGGCATCGCGGCGGCGATCGGCGCCGCCTACCTGGCGAAGTTCCACCGCCTGGCGGCGCTCATCCTCACCAGCGGCGTGGGCCTGGTGGTCTGCCTCACCTTCGTGTGGCTCTCGGCGCCCGACCTGGCCGTCACCCAGCTGCTCGTCGAGATCGTCACCACCGTGCTCCTGCTGCTCGGCCTCCGCTGGCTGCCGCAGCGCTACGAGGCGCTGCGCCCCCAGCGCGAGGAGTGGCGCGCGCGCCTGCGCCGCGGCCGCGACATGCTGCTGGCCGTGGCGGCCGGCGGCGGCGTCGCCGCCCTGGCGTACGCCGCCATGACGCGCCCGGCGGTGGAGGGGATCTCGGGCTACTTCCTGCGCAACGCCTACGAGGGCGGCGGCGGCAAGAACGTGGTCAACGTGCTGCTCGTCGACTTCCGCGGCTTCGACACCATGGGCGAGATCACCGTGCTGGCCATCGTGGGCCTCACGGTGTTCGCGCTGCTCAGGCGCTTCCGCCCGGCGCGCGAGGTGCTCGGCAAACCCAAGCAGCAGCTGCACCAGCGTGAGTACGACCTGCAGCGCGAGGAGCGCGAGGTCGGCGACACGGTGGTCGACTACCTGCACGTGCCACGCGTGGTGATGCACCGGCTCTTCCCGCTCATCACGCTGTTCGCGGTGTTCCTGTTCCTGCGCGGCCACGACCAGCCGGGCGGCGGCTTCGCCGCCGGCGTGACCATGGCCATCGCCTTCATCCTGCAGTACATGGCCAGCGGCACGCGCTACGTGGAGGAGCGCCTGCGGGTGCTGCCGCTGCGCTGGATCGGCGCCGGGCTGCTGGTGGCCGCCCTCACGGGCATGGGCTCGTGGCTGTTCGGCGAGCCGTTCCTCACCTCGGCGCACGCCTACGTCGACCTGCCGCTGCTGGGTGAGGTGCACCTGGTGTCGGCCACCCTGTTCGACCTCGGGGTGTTCTTCCTCGTGATCGGCGCCACGGTGCTGATGCTCATCGCGCTGGCGCACCAGTCGATCCGCCGGTCGCGCGAGCACGGCGACGAGCCGGTGCCGCAGCCCACGCGCCAGGAGGTCGACGCGCTGGCGGGCACGCTCGGCGACTTCGAGGCCGAGGACCACGAAGGGGAGGGGCGCTGATGGAGCTTCTGCTGGCCATAGGCATCGGCGTGGTGGCGGCGGCGGGGATCTACCTGATCCTCCGGCCGCGCACCTTCCAGGTGATCATCGGGCTCTCGCTCCTCACCTACGCCGTGAACCTGTTCATCGTCTCGACCGGGCGCCTCAAGCTCGGGGTGGCGCCGCTGGTGGGCGAGGCGCCGGTGACCGACGTCGCCGCCTACGCCGACCCCGTGCCGCAGGCGCTGGTGCTCACCTCGATCGTGATCTCGTTCTCGATGACGGCCCTGTTCCTGGTGCTGCTGCTGGCCGCGCGCGGCTTCACCGGCACCGACCACGTCGACGGCGAGGAGGGCGAACGGTGAACGGCCTCGCGCAACACGTCATCATCCTGCCGGTGCTGCTGCCCCTGATCGCGGGCGCGGCCATGCTGCTGCTCGACGAGCGGCGCCGCACCATCAAGACGCGCATCAGCATCGGCGCCTCGCTGGCCATCGCCGCCTCGGCGGTGTGGCTGCTGGCCCAGGTCGAGGACCCGCTCACGCCGCAGGCGTTCGTCTACCACCTGGCCGACTGGACGGCGCCATTCGGCATCGTGCTGGTCGCCGACCGCCTCTCGGCGCTGATGGTGCTGGTCACGGCGCTGCTGGGGGCGGCGGGGCTCACCTACTCGCTGTCGCGCTGGGCGCTGCTGGGGCCGCGCTTCCACTCGCTCTACCTGTTCCTGCTGATGGGCCTGTGCGGCGCCTTCCTCACCGGCGACCTGTTCAACCTGTACGTGTTCTTCGAGGTGCTGCTGGCGTCGTCGTACGGCCTGCTGCTGCACGCCTCCGGCAAGCGTCGCGTGAAGGCGGGCCTGCACTACGTGGCCGTCAACCTGGTGGCCTCGCTGTTCATCCTCATCGGGGTGGCGTTCGTCTACGCGCTCACCGGCACGCTCAACATGGCCGACCTGGCCGTGCGCCTCGGCGACCTGCCGGTCGAGCAGGTGCCGCTGCTGAAGGCGGGCGCCGCGGTGATGGGCGTGGCGTTCCTGGCGAAGGCGGGCGCCTGGCCGCTGAACTTCTGGCTGCCCACCACCTACTCGGCGGCGGCGGCGCCGGTGGCGGCCATCTTCGCGATCATGACCAAGGTGGGCGTGTACGTGCTGCTGCGCCTCGCCACCCTCATGACGGCCACCGAAGGGAGCTTCGAGCTGTTCGGCGCCTCCTGGCTGCTGTACGGCGGCATCGCCACCATCGTGTTCGGCGCCTTCGGGGTGCTCAGCACCCGGCACCTGCCGCGCATCGCCGGCTACGTCACCATCGTGTCGTCGGGCACCGTGCTGGCGGTCATCGGCAGCGGCAGCGAGGCCGTCATCAGCGCGGCGCTCTACTACCTGGTGGGCTCCACGCTCGGGCTGGGGGCGCTGTTCCTGCTCGCCGACCAGGTCACGCGCGGCGAGCGCCTCGAGGCGGCCGCGCAGGACGTGGGGCCGGTCTTCTCCGACGACTACGAGACGTCCCTGCGCAACGAGTTCGAGGGCATCGAGCTGGCCGAGGAGCTGCCGGCCGGCACGGCGCTGATCGCCGGCACCTACCTGCTCGTCACGGTGCTGCTGGTGGGGCTGCCGCCCATATCGGGCTTCATCGCCAAGTTCGGCATCCTGTCGGGGCTGCTCGACGCCTGGATCGACACCGGCCCCACCCCCATGGCCGGCACCCAGACCGCCGCCTGGTTCCTGGTGGGCCTGATCATCGTGTCGGGCCTCACCACGCTGCTGGCCCTCATCCGCACCGGCATCGACGTCTTCTGGGTGCGCCACGAGCAGGCGTCCACCATGGCGCTGCGCCCCTCCGAGGCGGCCGCGGTGCTGATGCTGGTGCTGCTGGCCGTGGGCCTGTCGGTGTTCGCGGGCCCGGCCATCGGCTACACCGACGCCACCAGCGCCTACCTCGCCGACCCCGACGTCTACATCCGCGCCGTGCTCGGCGGCGTCGAGCTCAACCCCGGCGACGTGGCCGGCCTGAAGGAGCTGCCGTGACGCGCCTCGTGCCTCACCCGTGGCTCTCGGTGGCGCTGCTGGCGACCTGGCTGCTGATGTGGCAGTCGGTGGCGCCCACCGACGTGCTCACGGGGCTGCTGCTGGCGCTGCTGCTGCCGCGCGTGCTCGGCCGCCTCGACGAGCCGCCCGCCACCGTCAAGCGCCCGCTGGTGGCGCTGCGCCTGTTCTTCACGGTGCTCTACGACATCGCCGTGTCGAACGTGGAGGTCGCGCGCCTGATCGTCACCGGCCGCCAGCTGCAGACCGTGAGCGGCTTCGTGAACATCCCGCTCGAGCTGCGCGACCGCTTCGGGCTGGCGGTGCTGGCCACCATCATCACCTCCACCCCAGGCACCTTCTGGGCGGCCTACAACCGCCGCACGAACGTCGTGACCATCCACGTCGTGGACCTCAAGGACGAGGAGGCGACGCGGGCGCTCATCAAGAGCCGCTACGAGCGCCCCCTGCAGGAGATCTTCGAATGAGCGCGACCATCGTCGGTTGGGCGCTGCTGGTGGCCCACGCCATGCTCGCCGTGGGGATGCTGCTGGCGGCGTTCCGCCTCTTCCGCGGCCCGCGCGCCCAGGACCGCGTGCTGGCCATCGACGCCATCAACATCAACGCCATGCTCCAGGTGGTGCTGCTCGGCATCCGCGCCGGCACCGACGCCTACTTCGAGGCGGCGCTGGTGATGGCGCTGCTCGGCTTCGTGAGCAGCGCCGCGCTGGCCAAGTTCCTCATGCGCGGCGAGGTGATCGAGTGAGCCGGGTAGCCACGCGGAGGGCGGCGTGATCGCCGACCTGCCCCTGTGGGCCGCCGTGCTGGTGGCGCTGCTGGTGGTGGGCGGCGCCGCGCTCGGACTGCTGGGCGCCCTCGGCCTGGTGCGCGGCCAGACGTTCTACGACCGCGCCCACCCGCCCTCCATCGCCACCACCCTGGGCATGAGCGGCATCCTGTTCGGCTCGCTGGTCTACTTCTCCGTCACCGGCCTGCGCCTGTCGGTGCACGAGGTGCTGATCGTCGCCATCGTGCCCATCGTGGCGCCGGTGACGATGATGCTGCTCGCCCGCGCCGCCATCTTCCGCGACCGCATCCGCGGCTACGAGGGCGAGCTGGTGCCCTCGCAGCGCGCCGCCGACGAGCTGGCGCAGGCCGAGCAGGAGGCCGCCCGCCACCCGGCGGCGGCCACGGACCCGGAGCCGCCCGGTTGATCCCACTGAAGCGCGCGCCCGACGGTGGCCTGACCCTGTCGAACCTCGGCCTCCTCGGGCTGGGGATCGGCGCGGCGAGCCTCTCGATCACCTGGGGGCTCTACAACATCTTCATGCCGCTGCTGCTGCGCGAGTTCATCGGCTCGAGCGGCGTGCGCGGCGCCATCATGGGCATCGACAACGTGCTGGGGCTGCTGTTCGTGCCGCTCATCGGCGCCGTGTCCGACCGCCTCGACGGCCCGCTGGGCAAGCGCCTGCCGTTCCTGATGGTGAGCATGCCGCTGGCGGCGCTGTTCTTCGCGGCGCTGCCGTTCGCGCGCGCCTCGCTGTGGACGCTGCTGGCGGTCGACATCGTCTTCCTGCTGGCCATGACCGCGTTCCGCGCGCCGCTGGCGGCGCTGATGCCCGACCACGTGGCGCCGGCGCACCGCCCCTGGGCCAACGCCGTCATCACCATGCTGGGCGCCATCGGCGGCGCGCTGGCGCTGGTGCTGGTGGCGCCGTGGTCGGATCACGCGCTGTGGATCCCGTTCGCGGTGGCCGGCGGCGTCACCGCCATCGCCCTGGTGGCGGTGCGCGCCGTGAGCCAGCCGCACCCGCCCTACGTGGAGGCCGGCGCCGTGCAGGAGGAGACGCCGATGGTGGGGGCGCTGCTGCGCGAGGCGCGCCGCGTGTTCGACGCCCGCAGCGGCCACGTCATCTACCTGCTGCTGGCGGTGTTCTGCGTGTTCTTCGGCTACTCGGCGCTGGAGGCGCAGTTCAGCACCTTCGCCACCGAGGAGTTCGGGCTCACGGGCGGCCGCTCGGCGCTGATGATGGGCGCCACCGTGGTCGGCTTCGTGCTGCTGGCGCTGCCGGCGGGGCGCACGGTGCGGCGGCTCGGCGAGGTGAACACCATGCGCATCGGCACGCTGATGCTCACGCTATGGCTGGCGATCGGCACCTTCGTCACCGACCCCTGGGTGCTGGCCGTGTTCCTGATGCTCGGGGGCGCCTCGTGGGCGTTCGTGCTGGTGCCCGCCTACCCGGCGGTGGTCAACCAGGGGGGCGCCGACCAGACGGGCTTCTACACCGGCATGTACTACCTGTTCGGCGCGGTGGCGGCGATCCTCGCCCCCGCCGCGGTGGGCTGGGCGATGGACGTGCTCGGCAACGTGGTGCTGCTGCCGGCCGTGGCGGTGTCGATGGTGCTGGGGCTCCTGCTGCTCACGGTGGCGCAGGCGCGGCTGGCGCGCGTGGCGCGCGGCGCGGCCTGAGGGCGCGCGTGGGCGTGCGGCGCGGGGCCGCGCGGCGCCCCGGGGCTAGGCTCCGCTCCGGCCGCGCCTAGGCAGGAACCCGTTCCACGTGGAACGGACCCGTCGCCACGACGGCTCCGGGCATGCAAGAATCGGGGGCGCCGACGTGGCCTCGCGGTCCTCACCGGGAGGCGTACACGGCTCGCCTTGGGGGTAGCCAAGCCGGCGAGGCGACCAGCGTGTTGGGTGGGAGCGCAGGTCGCGCGCGCCGAAGGGACCAGAAGAGCGCATGAGCCCCATCCCCCCACCAGCCCTGCCCGGCTCCCTAGCCGACCTCGACCTGCGCGTCGACCGCTCGGCGGAGCTGCCCGTTTACCTGCAACTGAAGCAGCAGCTGGAGTGCGCCGTCCGCGACGGGCGCCTGCCGGCCGGCGCGCCGCTCCCCTCCGAGCGCGCCCTGGCGGCCGCCCTGGGCCTGTCGCGCATGACGGTGCGGCGCGCCTACGAGGCGCTGGTGGAGGCCGGCCTCGTCGAGCAGCGCCACGGCGCCGGCACCTTCGTGCGCGGCCAGGCGCTCGAGCAGCCGCTGGAGCGCCTCACCTCCTACTCCGAGGCCACGCGGCTGTCGGGCTACGAGCCCGGCAGCGAGCTCGTCACCGTCGAGCAGGTGCCAGCGAGCGGGCGCGTGGCGCAGGCGCTGGAGGTGGAGCCAGGCGCGCCGCTGCTGCGGCTGCTGCGGCTCCGCACCGCCGACGGCGAGCCGCTCGAGCTGCAGGACGCCTACCTCCCGCCCCGCTTCCTGGAGCTGTCGATCGTGGAGCTCACCCAGAGCGGCAGCCTCTACCGCACGCTCGACACCCAGTTCGGCGTGCGGCCGCTGCGCGGGCGCCAGTGGGTGGGCGCGCGCCAGCCGACCTCGCTGGAGCTGCGCCACCTGCGCCTGAGCCGTGACGTGCCCGTGCTCTCGAAGGAGCGCATCACCTACGGGCTCGACGAGCGCCCCATCGAGTACGTGCTGGCGGTGGCGCGCAGCGACAAGTACCGGCTGGTCGTGCACATGGCGGAGGAGCAGGCGGGCTACTGAGCCTTCACGAAGCGGGCGCGGCTCCCCCGAGCCGCGCCCCGTCGCGCCGTCGCGGTCGTGCCCGCGTCAGCGCGTCGCCTTCGCCGCGGTCCTCACGGCCTCGATGGCGGGCTCGAGCTTCACGCCCAGCCCCTCGAGGCGCGCGCTGGGCACCCCGTCGGCGTCTAGCACCGTCACCACGTTGCTGTGCGCGAACATGCCGTTGCCGGCGTCGCGGTACTGCACCCCCAGCAGCGTGGCCAGCTGGCGCGTCTGCAGCGGGCTGCCCACCAGCCAGTGCCAGTTCGCCCTGTCGAGCCCCTTCTCCTGCGCGTAGGCGCCGAGCCGCTCGGGGGTGTCGCGCTCGGTGTCGAACGACACCATCACGAAGCGCGTGGTGGCGGCGAGGTCGGCGGGCAGCGCCGCCTCGATCTCCTCGGCCGCGCGCACCAAGAGCGGGCAGGCGGTCGTGCAGTCGCCGTAGAACATCACGAACACGGCGGGCTGGCCGCGCAGCGCGTCGAGCGCCAGCGGCGCGCCGCGGTGGTCGGTGAACGGCGTGGCCAGGTGGTAGATCGACGTGCCCGGCAGCGGGGCGGCGGCCAGGGGCTCCGGGTGGTGGGCGTGGGCGCCGTGGTCGGCGTGATCGGAGCGACCGGCGTGGTCCGCATGGTCGGAGTGGTCCGCGTGGTCGGTGTGGTCGGCCGGCTGGGCGGGCGCCGACACCAGCTGGCTCGCGACCGCGCCCTCGGCCTCGGCCGCGCTCCCGCCCGCGCCCGTCGCCGCCTCCCGCCCGCCGCAGGCCGCGAGCAGCCCCGCTGCCAGCAGCACCAGCGCCGCCAGCGCCCAGCGGCGCGGCGCGCGCGCCTCGCTCGTCGTCCGTGCCGTCGTGTGACCCATCGCTCTCGCCCTCCCGGGCCTCAGCCCGCGCAGCGGAAGCCGAGCCCGCCGCTGCTGTAGCCGCCCTCGAGCCCGCTGCGGAACGCGTAGCGGAGGAAGGCGGCGTAGTCGCTCTTGTCGACGGCGCCGGCGCTGCCGCCGCCGCACACCAGCTGCAGCCGGCGGTCGCCCTCGCTACGGCTGTCGCCGGTGGCCATGCTCGAGCCCACGTCGAACACCCACTCCCAGACCAGGCCGTGCAGGTCGTGCACGCCGTAGTGGTTGGGCTCCCCCTGGCCCACCGGCCCCGGCACCGGCGCGCGGTTCGTGGTGAGGGTCAGCACGCGCTCGCGGTAGCCGGGCTCGTCCACGCCGCGCGGCCCCTCGAGGCCGGCGCTGGCCACCAGCTCCCACTCGGCCTCGGTGGGCAGGCGCGCGCCGCGCGCCTCGCAGTAGGCGGCGGCCGCGAACCACGACACCTGCGTGGCGGGCGCGGCCGGGTCCAGGGCGCCCAGGTCGAGGTCGCCCGCCCAGCCGGCCAGGTAGCCGGGGCCTGCGAACACCTGCGGCACCGCCGAGCGCGCCCACTCGGGGTGCGCCTCCACGAACGCCAGGAACTCGGCGTTCGTGACCGGCAGGACGTCGATGCGGAAGGGCGCCACCTCCACCGGCTCCTCGCCCTCGACGGGGAAGAGGAGCTCCACGGGGCCGCCGGGGATCTCGACCATCGCCGGGCCGGGGGCGGCCGGCTGGGCGCCCTGCGCTCGGGCGGCGGCCAGCTGCGTCGCTGCCAGGCCGAGCGTCAGGCCGATCAGGAACCGGAGGACGTGGGTCATGCTCTCTTCTCCTCGCGAGCGCGGGCGGTGGCGGTGGCAGGCGGGCCGGCCGGAGCGGGGTGCTCGGGCCGGCCCGGGCAGGCGGTCGGGTGGCTGTCCCTAGCGGTCAGCCGGGCCGGTCAGCGGCCGGTGGTCTCGGCGGCGTCGGGGTCGTAGGGCGCGATGGAGATGCGGTCGCTGAAGATGCTGGCGTTCTCGTCGCCCACCGCCACGATCTGGCCGATGGCGCCCTTGTTGAAGGCCCGGAAGATGGCGTGGTCGACCATGTTGTAGGTGCCGGGCACGTCGATGGTGAACTCGGCCACGGCGGCGCCGCCGGCGGGGATCAGGGTGGTCTGGACGTTGTAGTTCTTCAGGTCGCCGGCCTCCACCCACACCTCGTCGAAGATCTCGCCGATGACGTGGAAGCTGCTGGAGAGGTTGGGGCCGCCGTTGCCGAGGAAGAGGCGCACGGTGTCGCCGGCCTCGACGAAGAGGGCGTTGTCGCCGGTCATCGACTCGACGTTGCCGTTGAAGACCACGTAGGCGGCGTCCTCGTCGATGGCGCGCTGCATGTCGAACTCCTGCAGGCCCTTCTCGCCGAAGTCGCCCTTGGTGTAGAAGTCGCCCTGCACCACGTAGAACTCGTGGTCGACCTCGGCCCAGCCCTCCTTGGGCTCCACCACGATCAGGCCGTACATGCCGTTGGCGATGTGCATGCCCACGGGCGCGGTGGCGCAGTGGTAGATGTACACGCCCGGGTTGAGCGCGGTGAAGGCGAAGGTGGCCTGCTGCCCAGGCGAGATGAGCGTCGCCTCGGCGCCGCCGCCCTGGCCGCTCACGGCGTGCAGGTCGATGTTGTGCGGCATCATGCTGCTGGGGTGGTTCTGCAGGGTGAAGGTCACGTAGTCGCCGTGGCGCACGCGGATCATCGGGCCCGGCACGGTGTCGCCGAAGGTCCAGAAGCGGTACTCGACGCCGGGGGCGATCTCCTTGACGAGCTCGGTGACCTCGAGCTCGACCTGCACGTGGGCGCGGTAGTCGCGGTTCACGGGCGGTGCCACGTTGGGGGCGTAGCCGAGCACGCCCTTGACGATGGGCAGCTCGTCGACCGGGAGGCTGTCTTCGGGGTCGTTCAGCGCCACCTTCTGCAGGGTCGGCTGGTTGATGGTGAGGTCGTGGACGTGGCCGTCGGTGGCGCCCTGGCCGGCGCTCGCGGGGGTGCGGTCGCCGTACAGCGCCACGCCTACCGCCAGCGCCACGAACGCAGCAGCCGCGATGAAGATGACGTTGAGAGGGATGCTTCCGCTGTTGTTACGCATCTCTGTTCTCCTCTGGGGCCCGCCTCCGCGGGCCGCGGTCCAGGCTTAACCTGGATGTCTACGTCCAAGTTAAGGGGGTGGTCCGGGCCCGCTCAAGGACAGACGTCCCGCGCCGGAGACCCCGTCAGGGACGGGCACGCCGCGCCGCCGCGCGGGGCCTCGCGCCACGGCCGGAAGGCCACAACGGAGACGTACGCGTCCGAGTTCCCTGCTACCCTTGGGGCATGGAGGCTGCCGCGACCCCACCCGTTCCCCGCACCCTCCTCCGGCGGGAGGAGAGCTACGCCATCCACGCGCTCGTCTACGCGGCCGAGAACCCCGGCACCCCGGCGGCGCAGATCGCCGCCGACCTGCAGATGCCGCGGGCGTTCCTGGCCAAGGTGCTCAGGCGCCTGGCCGAGGCGGGCTACGTCGAGAACCGCCAGGGGCGCAACGGCGGCGTGACGCTGCTGGCCGACCCCGAGGCGCTCACGCTGCTCGACGTCATCCAGACGATGTCCGGCCCCCTGATCCTCGACACCTGCCAGACCCGCGCGCGCTGCGCCACGCAGCAGCGCAAGGGGTACTGCCGCGTCAACGTCTGCTGGGTGAACGCCACCCTGGCCATCCACGAGGTGTTCCAGGGGGTGCGGCTGGCGCAGCTGATCGACCCGCCGCGCGCCGCCCCCGTCGCGGCCGGCGCCGCCTGACCGGCTCGGACGCGCGTCCCGGGCGGCGGGCGCGCCGCGACCTATGATGAGGGCCCGCGAGCGCGGGCCCGTCACGCCCGCGCGCCCGCACCAGGAGGCTCCCATGAACGACGCGCAGCGCGAGGCGCGCGGCGGCCAGCCCGCGATGAGCTACCGCCGCAGCGGCCGTAGCGGCCTGAAGCTCCCCCTCATCTCGCTCGGCCTGTGGCACAACTTCGGCGAGGACCGCCCCCTGTCGGTCATGCGCGACATCGTGGTGCGCGCCTTCGAGCTCGGCATCACCCACTTCGACCTGGCCAACAACTACGGGCCCCCGCCCGGCGCCGCCGAGCGCCACTTCGGCGAGATCCTCGCCACCGACCTGGCCGGCCTGCGCAACCAGCTGGTCATCAGCACCAAGGCCGGCTACGACATGTGGCCCGGCCCCTACGGCGAGTGGGGCTCGCGCAAGTACCTGCTCTCCAGCCTCTACGACAGCCTGGACCGCATGGGCCTCGACTGGGTCGACATCTTCTACAGCCACCGCTTCGACCCCGACACGCCCCTGGAGGAGACGATGGGGGCGCTCAGCAGCGCGGTGCAGCAGGGCCTCGCCATGTACGTGGGCGTGTCGTCGTACTCGGCGGCCAAGACGCGCGAGGCGGCGCGCGTCCTGCGCGACAACGGCACCCCGCTGCTGATCCACCAGCCCTCCTACTCCATGTTCAACCGCTGGATCGAGCGCGAGCTGCTGGACGTGCTCGAGGAGGAGGGGGCGGGGTGCATCGTCTTCTCGCCGCTGGCGCAGGGGCTCCTCACCTCGCGCTACCTCGACGTGGACCTGGACGACCTGCCCGGCACCCTGCCGCCCGGCTCGCGCGCGGCCAGGGGCGGCTCGTTCCGGCCCGAGCACTTGAACCGCACCACGCTCGAGCACGTGCACGCGCTCGACGACATCGCCCAGGCGCGCGGCCAGACGCTGGCGCAGCTGGCGCTCGCCTGGTGCCTGCGCGACCCGCGCGTGACCTCGGTGCTGATCGGCGCCTCGAGCGTACAGCAGCTCGAGGAGAACGTGGCGGCGCTGCGGGAGCTCGAGCTCAGCGACGACGAGCTCGAGCGCATCGAGCACCACGCCGTCGAGACCGGCATCAACATCTGGCGCCGCTCGAGCGAGGAGGGCGGCGAGCCGCACGAGGACCCGGTGGGGGTCTGATGGCCGGCAGCCTGGCCGACGGCACCCCGCTGGCCCCGCCGCCGGGCGCGCGCGCCGGGGCGTGGCGCGCGCTCGAGGAGCACCGGCGGCGCATCGAGCGCGTGCGCGTGGCCGAGCTGTTCGCCGGCGACCCGGGCCGCTTCGAGCGCCTCTCGTTCGAGGTGGCGGGCCTGCTGGTCGACCTCAGCAAGCACCGCGTCACCGACGAGACCCTCGAGCTGCTCACGGCGCTGGCGCGCGCCGCCGGCGTGGAGGCGCTACGCGACGCCATGTTCGCCGGCGCCCCCATCAACCTCAGCGAGGGCCGCGCCGTCATGCACGTGGCGCTCCGCAACCGCTCGGCGCGCCCCATGCTGGTGGACGGCCAGGACGTGATGCCGCAGGTGCGCGCGGTGCTCGAGCAGATGCGGCGCTTCAGCGACGCCGTGCGCGCGGGCGAGTGGCGCGGCTTCACCGGCGAGCGCGTCACCGACGTGATCAACATCGGCATCGGCGGCTCGCACCTAGGCCCGCAGATGGCGGTGCGCGCGCTGCGCCCCTACGCCGACGGGCCGCGCGTGCGCTTCGTCTCCAACGTCGACGGCGCCGCCATCCACGACGCGCTCCGCGACCTCGACCCCGCCACCACGCTGTTCCTGATCGCCTCCAAGACGTTCACCACCCTCGAGACCATGACCAACGCCCGCACGGCGCGCGCCTGGCTGGTGGCGGCGCTGGGCGACGAGGCGGCGGTGGCGAGGCACTTCGTGGCGCTCTCCACCGACCTGGAGGCGGTGAGCGCGTTCGGCATCGACCCCGCCAACGCCTTCGCCTTCTGGGACTGGGTGGGCGGGCGCTACTCGCTGTGGTCGGCCATCGGCCTGCCGGTGGCGCTGGCGGTGGGCTTCGAGCGCTTCGAGGACCTGCTCGAGGGGGCGCACGCCGTCGACGAGCACTTCCGCAGCGCGCCGCTGGCGCGCAACGTGCCGGTGCTGATGGGGCTGCTGAACGTGTGGTACGGCAACTTCTTCGGCGCCGAGACGTGGGCGGTGCTGCCCTACGACGAGTCGCTGGCGCTGCTGCCCGCCTACCTGCAGCAGGCGAGCATGGAGTCGAACGGCAAGCGCGTCACGCGCGAGGGGGAGCCCGTCACGTGGCACACCGGGCCCATCGTGTGGGGCCAGCCCGGCACCGACGGCCAGCACGCCTTCTTCCAGCTGCTGCACCAGGGCACGCGCCTGGTGCCCGCCGACTTCCTGGTGGCGGCGCGCCCCCAGCACCCGCTCACCGAGCACCACGACATCCTGGTGGCCAACTTCCTGGCGCAGACCGAGGCGCTGATGACGGGCCGCACGCCGGCCGAGGCGCGGGCGCGGCTGGCGGCGACGGGCGCGGGGGGCGCGACCGCCGACGCCGAGCGCCTCGAGCGGCTGGCGGCCGCCAAGAGCTTCCCCGGCGACCGCCCCACCACCTCGATCGTGCTGCCGCAGCTCACGCCGCGCGCGCTGGGCAGCCTGCTGGCGCTGTACGAGCACGCCATCTTCACGCAAGGCGCCGTGTGGGACGTGAACAGCTTCGACCAGATGGGCGTGGAGCTGGGCAAGGAGCTGGCCGCGGCGCTGGTCGACGAGGTGCGGCGCGGCGTTCCCGACGAAGGCGCCCACGACGCCTCCACCAGCGGGCTGCTGGCCGCCATCGGCCGCATGCGCGGCTTAACCGGGGGTTCATGAGCCGCAGCCCTAAGGCGTTTTCACTCATCTGACATCGCGGGGCGGGCCGGGGTCGGCTATGCAAGGGGCAGACGGCGCCGAGAGGGCGCGAACGGAGCTGCTCCATGCACAGCCACACACCCAGCCCAGGGCGTCCGGTGGACCACGCCAGGCGCCGCTCGCCCTTCCCTCACGTGCGCCTGGCCGTGGCGGCGCTGCTGCTGGCGGCGCTGGCCGCCTGCGGCTCGAGCGAGCCGCCCGACCCCGACCCACCCGGCCCCAGCGACGGCACCTCGCTGGTGGTGGCCCCCAACGACATGAACGGCGTCACGGCCGCCACCGTGCAGGTGGTCGCCCCCGGCGCCTGGCGCCTGCAGGTGGTGAGCGACGGCGGCTTCGCCGGGCGCGTGCGCCTGAGCCGCGCGAGCGGCACCGGCAGCGCCGTCACCACCCTGACCGTCGACCCCGAGGGCCTCGACCCGCGCCAGCGCTACGCCTTCCAGCTGCGCCTGGAGGCGGGGGGCGACGTGCGCACCGCCGCCGTGGAGTTCTCCTTCCCCGACGTGCGCGGCCAGGTGCTGCTCGGCGGGCCTGGCGCGGCCGCGCTGGGCCCGGCGGCCCTCGCGCCCGAGGGTGAGCTGCACCCCTTGGCGGCGGCGCCGGCCCTCTATCCCGCCAGCGTCGACCTGGCGCCGCTGACCTCCGCCGCCGGCACCGTTACGCTGCTCGTGGGGCTGGAGGCCGCCGACCGCGGGCTGGCGGCCGCCAGGCTCCCGGGCGAGCCCTCCGCCACCGCCCTCTCCTCGCTCGCGGCCACCGTCGACGGCCTGGCCGGCGCGGCGCTGCAAGGCGGCTTCGAGGCGGCGGGCCTGGCGTTCGTGGAGGTCCCGGCCGCGGAGGTCGCCGCCGCCGCGGCGCGCCTGTCGGCCGCCGCCGGCGTGCGCTACGTGGAGCTGCCGGTGCCCCTCTACCCCTACTCCTTCGACGAGTTCCGCGGCCTGCAGTGGAACCTGGACGTGGTGGGCGCCGAGCGGCTGTGGCCGGTGACGCGCGGCGAGGGCGTCACGATCGCCGTCCTCGACAACGGCTTCTACCCCGACCACGAGGACCTGGCCGCCAACGTGGTGGGCCAGTACGACGCCGGCGACGGCAAGAGCAGCGTGCGGGCCACGCGCGCCGCGTGCGGCACCCACGGCACCCACGTGGCCGGCATCGCCGCGGCCGTGGCCGACAACGGCATCGGCGTGGCGGGCGCCGCGCCCGGCGCCGGGCTGCTGCTGGTGGACCTCGACTACGAGACGCGCCCCGGCTGCCCGATGGACAGCGCCAGCCTGATCCGCGGGCTCGACTACGTGGTCAACGGCGGCGCCCCGCGCGCCCAGGTGGTGAACATGAGCATCGGCACCCCCAGCGACCTGGGGCGCGCCACCCGCGACGCCCTGGTGGCCGCCCAGCGCGCCGGCCTGGTGCTGGTGGGCGCGGCCGGCAACACCCAGTGCTCGGGCGGGCGCGACACCTTCGTCCCGGTGTCGTACCCCGCCGCCTACCCCGAGGTGTGGGCCATCGGCGCCACCGACCCCGGCAACGGGCGCGCCTGCTACAGCCACGTCGGCGGCGAGCTGCGCTTCGTGGCGCCGGGCGGCGACTCGTCGTACGACTCCGGTCGCTTCGACGCCGTGTACAGCACCGACCACGACCCCGTCGCCGGCCAGGACACCTACGGCTGGATGGAGGGCACCAGCATGGCCGCCCCGCTGGTGTCGGGGGTGGTGGCGCTGCTGTGGAGCGCGGTGCCGAGCGCCACGCCCGAGGAGCTCCTGCAGGCGCTGATCGCCGGCGCCGTCGACCTGGGCGACCCGGGGCGCGACAACCTCTTCGGCTACGGCCTGGTGGACGCGCCCGCCGCGTTCGAGGCCCTGACCGGCGGCAGCGAGCCGCCGCCACCCCCGCCGCCCCCGCCCCCGAGCCGCGTCGTGCGCATCACCGTGCCCGGCTACGGCACCCACGTGCTGGACCCCGACGGCGCCTTCACCCTGATCGACGCACCCCTGGGCCCCCTGACGGTGGTGGCCGAGAGCGACGACGACGGCGACGGCGTCTTCGCCGAGCCCGGCGAGGGGCGCGGCAGCGCCACGGTGGACGTGGAGTTCGACGCCGACAACCGCGTCTACGTGGAGCTGCAGGTGCAGTAGGGCTGTACCCGGCGCGGCGCGGCGGCTAGGTGGGGAGCGGGGGCCCGGTGTCTAATCAGGCATGCGCTCCCCGACCCGCGGGCGGCTGGTCGCCGCCCTGCTCGTCCTGTCCTTCACCGCCGCCTCCGCCCAGGCCGACGCCTGGACCGCCCTGCTGCGGCCCGGCCGCGTGGCGCCGAGCGCGCCCGCCAGCCTCGTCATCGACACCTTCCAGCACGACACGCCGTTCGTGAAGCAGAGCACCGCGGGCAGCGCCGGCCCCGACCTGAGCGAGGTGCTGCTCGGCACGCGCTCGTGGCGCGCCAGCACCGACGGCGACGGCGTGCAGGTGAACGTGCGCGCCGACGGCCTGGCGCCCCTCGACCTGAGCGACGCCTTCGTGCGCCTGCGGCTCAAGGTGGCGGAGCTGGCGCGCCTGCACCGCCTCTACCTCTACCTGTCGCACGACGGCTTCGAGACCTACGACACCTACCTGGTGCTGCGCGGCGACCACGCGGGCGCGGAGGCGTACGCCGACGACGGCGAGTGGGTCACCGTCACCACCGCCCTCGGCACGCCCCTGAACGGCGCGCCCGTGGTGGACCTGACGCGCGTCACGGGCGTGCAGCTGAGCCTGGTCGACGACGGGGAGGGCCCGGCCACCGTGTGGTTCGCGAGCCTGGAGGCGGTGCAGCGGCCCGCGCGCGGCGTGGTGACGGTGATGTTCGACGACGCGCGCTCCGGCGTCTTCGAGCTGGCGGTGCCGTTGGCGCAGCGCTTCGGCGTGCGTGCCAGCGTGGCCGCGATCGCCGAGCTCGTCGGCGTGGAGGGGTTCATGACCCTCGAGGAGCTGCAGCTGCTCGAGCGCTTCGCGGGCTGGGAGGTGGTGGCGCACCACCTGACGCCGCTGCCGGGCGGCGGCTTCGACAAGCTCGACCGCGCCGCGCTGACCGCCGAGCTGCAGGGCATCAAGCGCTGGATGCTCGAGCACGGCTTCGTGCGCGGCGCCGACGTGATCGCCTACCCCTACGGCGGCTTCGACGCGGCGTCCATCGAGGAGGTGCGCCGCTACTTCGGCGCCGGCCGCACCATCCTGCAGAGCCTGGGGCTCGAGACCTACCCGCCGGCCGACCCGTACCGCGTGCGCGCGCTGAGCGTCACCGACACCACCACCACGGAGGCGCTGCGCGTCGCCATCGACCGCGCGGCGCGGGAGCGCAGCTGGCTGGTGCTGGTGTTCCACCAGTTCAGCAACGCCGCGGCGCAGCACGACACCGAGTACTCGGGCGTCGACTTCGCGCGCGTGATGGCGCACCTGGCGGCGGCCGACGTGGAGGTGCTGACCTTCTCCGAGGCGGCGCTGGGGCGCTGAAGGAGCGGCCCGGTGCAGCGCGAGGCGCACCGGGCCGGCCGACGGTCGGCTACGCCGAGCCGTCAGTAGTGGTCGTTCGGTTGGGCGCTGGCCTCGGCCTGGCTGAGCGCGGCCTCCTGCGCGGCGTGTGCCGCTTCGACGAGCGCCTCCTCTCGCGCCTGCTCGGCGACGAGGTGCGGCTAAGGAGCTGCATGGCCGAGGGCGACGGCAGCTGCGTGTTCGCGGCGCTGCGGCGCGAGGGGGGCGAGGGGGGCGGGGTGGACGGGCCCGCTCCGGGCTCGGCTCGGTAGCTGGGGACGGCAACGGGGCCTGGCTCAGCGCAGCGCGGCCACGTCGGCGGCGCTCACGCCGGGCGCGGCGTTGCCCCAGCTGGCGCGCTCGTGGTTCACCACCGCCGCGACCTGCTCGTCGCTCAGCTGCGCGGCGAAGGCCGGCATCGGCGAGACGTAGGTGACGCCGTCGATGGTCGAGCCCTGGGCGCCGTGCAGCACCGTGGTCACGTGCGCGGTCGGGTCGGGGTCGAGCACCACCGCCGAGCCGGCCAGCGGCGGGAAGACGCCCGGCATCCCCTGGCCGCTGGCCTGATGGCAGGCGCTGCAGTAGTTGCCGTACACGCTGGCGCCCTCGGCGGTCGAGACGGCCGCAGCGGCGCCGGTGGTCGCCGGGGAGGCGGGCCCAGCGGCGGACGCGTCCGCCTCGGGCGCGCCGGGCGCCGTGGCGGGCGCGGCCGCCGTGGCAGCGGGGGCTCCTGGGGCAGCGCCCGCCGCCGCGCCGGCCTGGCTCGCGCGGGCGCCGAGCTGGGCGAAGCTGGTCGACGGCGTCCAGTGGCGCGCGGCGTAGTACGCCGCGAACGCCACCATGAAGATCACGAGCACCCAGGTCCAGGTGGGGATGGGCGCCGGCGTCTCCACGCGCGCCGGCTCCCACAGCGCCTCCTTGGCGCCGCCGTAGGCGTTCACCAGCACCGGCAGCTTGCCGTCGACCACGTCGCCGGCCGTGATGCCGTGCACCGCGATGCCGGGCCCGTTGCGGACCGTGAACGGCACCTCGCGCACCCCCTTGGTGCCGCCCGAGTCGTAGGCCTCGATGCGCAGCAGGTGCTCGCCGTCCTCCAGCTGGGCGGTGTCGAGCTCGAAGCTGACGGGCGGGCGGTAGGAGACGATGGGCTCGGCGCCGCCGTCGAGGAACACGTCGACGCGCGTCTGGTCGCCTTGGCTCATGCGGGTCCTCCGGGGTCGGCCCCGAGGATGCGGCGCTTGATGTGGCTGGCGCTCGCCTCGCCGGGGCGGAAGAAGAATCGGAAGGTGTAGAACGCCACCACGGCGGTGATGGCGATCCCCACCGCCACGATCACCACCTCGGCGGGGCCCGCGGGCGCCACGGCGTGGTGCTCGCTCGACCGCACGGCGAAGTCGTGGGCCGCCTGGCCCTGCAGCACGAGGAAGGGGGCCGCGCCGCTCACCGCGTGCCTCCCGCGTGGGCGCCGAGGCCGTCGGCGCCGTTCGCAGCGGAGCCGCCCGCGGCGGTCGCGTGCTCGTCGCCGGCCTCCAGCGGCGCCTGCTTCAGCGACAGCAGGTAGGCCACCAGCGCCTCGCCGCGCTCGTTGGGTACCACCACGCCCTCGGCGGGGGCGTACGGCGCGGGCACCGGCACGACCGTCGCGCCCTCCGGCGCGCTCGCCACCACGTCGAACAGCCAGGGGTAGGCGGGCATCACCGAGTCGGGCACCACCGCGCGCGGGTCGTAGAGGTGCAGGTACTGCCACACCTCGCTGGGCTGACGCCGGCCGGCGTTGGTGAGGTCGGGGCCGGTGCGCTGGCTGCCCAGCACGGCGGGGGCGTAGGGCGCCCACGGGCCCAGGGGCGTCACGTAGGCGTAGTCGCCCGGCACCGAGGGGCGGCCGAAGGCGGCGTCCATCTCCAGCGGGCGCACCTGCTGGGTGTGGCACGCCACGCACCCCTCGCCCACGTACACGCCCAGGCCCTGCTTCTCGAGGGCGGTGAGGGGCTGCATGCCGGGGAGCGGCACGGCGTTGTCCTGCACCCACTTGGCCGGCAGGATGCCGATGATCAGCGACAGGCCGACGAAGCCGAAGCAGGTGACGGAGAACAGCAGCCAGTGGTCCTTGTGGAAGCTCATGCCGCCGCCTCCTCGAGCGCCACGTCGGCGCGCGCCTCACCGGCGGCCACGGCGGCCGGGCGCATGCGCCAGACGTTGTAGGCGAACACGAGGTGGCTCAGGAACATCAGGGTGCCGCCCACGGCGCGCCACAGCCAGAACGACGCCATCTGCTTCACCGACTCGATGAACGGCACGCCGCTCATCCAGCTGAGGCCCTGCAGGGTGCCGCCCACGCTCAGCGCCCCGCCGTAGAGCGCCAGGCCCACCACGGCGAACCAGAAGTGGACGCCCACCCAGAGCTGCGGCGGCTCGCGCCCGGTGAGGCGCGGCAGCAGCCCGTAGAGCGAGCCCCACACCAGCAGCGTCACGAAGCCGTACATGGTGAGGTGCGAGTGGCCCACGGTGTAGTTGGTGAAGTGCCACACGCCCTGCAGCGAGCGCAGCGCCTCGAGCGAGCCCTGCGCCGAGAACAGGAAGTACGAGACGGTGCCGGCCAGGATGAACGGCAGGCTGTAGCTGCGCGCGATGGCGCGCCCGCTGCCGCGCATGGTGAGCAGGAAGTTACCGGTGCCGGCGGCCAGCGTGATGACCATGCCCACCGAGAAGATCACCGCCACGGTCTGGATCCACCACGGCGTGGGCGCGAAGATGAAGTGGTGGGCGCCGATCATGGTGTAGAAGAGCATCTGCGTCCAGAACGCCAGCACGCCCAGCGAGTAGGAGTAGATGGGCTTGTTGAGCAGCTTGGGCAGCGAGTAGTAGGTGAGGCCCAGCGCGATGGGCGTGAACCACATCCCCACGCCCATGTGCATGTAGTAGCCCTGCACCACGGTCTCGGCGATGGCGTTCTGCTGGTAGAAGGGCAGGTAGGCGAAGACCACCAGCGGGATGGTCCACAGGAAGCCGCCCATGATGTACCAGTTGGAGATGTAGATCTCCTCGATGCCGCGCCCCGCGATGGTGCGCGCGAGGTTGTAGGCCAACAGCACCACGCCGGCGGCGAAGACGGCCTGGACGGGCCAGACGAACTCGCGGTACTCCTGACCGCCGTTGTTGATGCCCGCCATCAGCAGCACGTCGCCCACCACCACGGCCAGGTCGATGAGCCCCAGGCTGACCCAGGCCAGCCCGTAGGAGTGCAGCCGCCGGTGGCTGGTGCGCGGCACCACGTAGAGGGCGCCGGCCAGCAGCGCCAGCGTGCCCCAGCCCCAGAACACCGAGTTGGTGTGCACCGGCCGCAGGCGGCCGTACGACAGCCAGGGGACGTGCTCGATGTCGGGCGCGGCGAACTTGAAGCTGATGTAGAGGCCCACCAGCGTGCCGAACACCAGCCAGGTGGCGGCGCTGGCGGCGTAGGCGTAGACGAGGCGCGCCCAGGCGCGGTCGCTGTCGGCGACCGGCTCCACGCGCGCCTTGCTGACGGTGAGTGGCCGCTTCAACGACAGGACCGGGGTGCCGTGCGCCATCAGCGCCACCGCCCCGTGGAAGCGGGAGAGCGTTGCCCGTGACCGTTATGCATCTGAGGTTCCTCCGCTCCCCGATTCAACGGCGCGCGAGGAACATGAGGCCATGATGTGAGTCAAGGACGAACGAGGCCGAGCGCTGTAGGAGCGCTCGGCCTCTGGGCGGCGGCCGGGCCGCCGGTCAGGCGGACGGGCTAGGCGTCACTCGCCGCCCACCAGGCGGTAGAGCTTGCCGGTGGTGCCGGCGGGGCCCGCCATCCCGGTGGTCATCACGTAGATCTCGCCGTTGGCGTCGACCCCGAAGGCCAGGACGAACTCGTCGAGCTGGCGGTCGAGCACGAACGACCAGCCGGCCGGGTCGGCCCCGCCGACCGTGGCCACGAACAGCTTGCCGCCGGGCGCCTGGAACGACTGGCTCCAGTCGCCGAAGACGTAGTGGCCCTGCAGCTCGGGGATGGCCGAGCCGCGGTAGATGTAGCCGCCCGAGACGGAGATGCCGCGGCTCTCGATCTCCATGCCCTCGGGCACGTCGAGCCCCTCGGCCACGCCCGGGTGGGCGTAGGTGAGCACCGGCTCCACGAAGGCGTCGCCGATGGGCGGGGTGGCGTCGCTCTCGGTGATGACCGCGTTGGGGTTGTTCGGGTCGAAGCCGAAGGCGCCCTCGCGCAGGTTCCAGCCGAGGTTGCCCGGCTCGGTCACGAAGTTGATCTCCTCCCACAGGTTCTGGCCCACGTCGGCCACGATCAGGGCGTCGGTGTCGGGGTCGTAGCTGAAGCGGTAGGGGTTGCGCAGGCCCCAGAGGTAGATCTCGGGCTGCGCCGCGTCGCCGGACCACTCGAAGCCCTCGGGCAGCTCGACGCCGGCGGCGAAGGGGTTGCCCTCGGGGATGCCGTAGGCGCGCTCGCCGTCGCCCTCGGCGTCGACGTCGAGGCGCAGGATGCTGCCCAGCAGCGTGGTGACGTCCTGGCCGTTGCCCATCGGCGGGTGGCCGTCGGCCACGTCGTTGGCCGCGCCGCCGTCACCGAGGCCCAGGTAGAGGAAGCCGTCGTCGTCGAAGAGCAGTTGGCCGCCGTTGTGGTTGCCCTGCGGCTGGTCGACCTGCAGCAGGATGCGTTCGGTGGCCGGGTCGAGCATGCTGCCGTCCTCAGCGAGCGTGTACTCGGCCAGGATGGCGGTGTGGTTCCAACCCTCGGGCGCGCCCTCGCGCAACGGCGCGCTGTAGTAGGCGTAGGCGCGGCCGTTCTCGGCGAAGGCGGGGTGGAAGGCGAAGCCCAGCAGGCCGCGCTCGTCGTAGTCCTCGCTCAGGTCGACGAGCTTGTCCGAGACGTCGAGGAACGGCGTCTCGCTCATCTCGCCGGCCTGGGAGATGACGTAGACCATGCCCACGCGGTCGACCAGGAAGAGGCGGTCGTCACCGGCCGGGGCGGTCAGGGTGACGGGCGACACGAAGCCTTCGGCGACCAGCTCCAGCGACAGGAAGTCGAACTCCGATGCCATGGCGCCGGCCTCCGACTGGCCCTGGTCGTCGCCCTGCGCCAGCGCGAAGGCCAACGTGAGCGCTAGGAGCAGAGCCAGAACGTTACGGATCTGCGACATGGTGTCTCCTTCTCCGACGAACCGACCCTCGGGAGCTCCGCTGGGGGCGCCGCCGTGGCGGTTCGTCTGCGGTGGGGGCCGCTGTCTCACCATGCCACACGTCCAGGGCGGGCTTCTGTGGCGCCTGCGCCGCGCGCGTAAGCTCCCGGACGCCCGGGCCGCCGGCCTGCGCGATACTGACCGCATGCCAGACGGGGCCCTGCGTTACGACGAGCGCTTCGAGGGCGCGGCCGCCGCCGAGCTGGCCCTCGCCCGCGCCGAGCTCGAGGCGTGCAACTTCGTGGCGTGCGACCTGACCGAGGCGTCGCTCCAGGGCGCCCGGCTCACGGCGTGCCGCTTCGAGCGCTGCGAGCTGGCGCTCGCGGACCTCGCCGACGCCTCGCTGCGCGACGTGACGTTCGAGCGCTGTCGCCTCACGGGGGTCGACTTCGGCCGGCTGGAGCGCGACCCCCTGGGGCTGGAGGCGCGCTTCGAGGGCTGCGACCTGAGCTTCGCGCTGTTCCGCGGCCTCGACCTGCGCGCCTTCGCCTTCGAGGGATGCCTGCTGCCGGAGGCGGAGTTCACGCGCTGCGACCTGCGGGGCGTGTCGTTCGCGGGCAGCGACCTGGCGCGCTGCGGCTTCGCCGACTGCGACCTGCGCGACGCCGACCTGCGCGCGGCGCGCGGCTACCTCGTGTCGCCCTTCACCAACCGCGTGCGCGGCATGCGGGTGACGCTGCCGGAGGCCGTGGGCTTGCTGGCGGTGCTCGAGGTGGTGGTCGAGTGAGGGCCGGGCCGGACGATCGGGACGCCTGCTGATCGGGACGCCTGCTGGTCGGGACGCCGGCTGAATGGTACGCCGGGCGACCGGGACCCCGGGCACGCCGGCGTTCCCCTGCCGGCGGGCGCGCCGGCGCGGCGCTGCCGACCGGCGCCGGGCGTTCAGCCCGCGTAGGCCTCCAGCGTCCGTAGCGCCCGCAGCGTGACGATGCCGCGCCACTCGAGCTCGACGGCGGGGCTGACGGTGGGCCACGAGATCGGCCAGCCGCCGTCGGGCTGCTGCTCGGCGACCAGGGCCTCCAGGTGCCGCTCCACCACGTCGTCGGCCACGAGCTTCCGCGCGAAGCTCCGCGGCGTGGGCGCCCAGTCGAGCGGCTTCATCACGTAGCCCTGCGCCCCGGGGTCGGTCTCGATCAGGCCGCCGGCGGTGATGCGCTCGGCCAGGCGGTCGAGCTGCCGCTGCGCCCACCCGGCCTCGGGGCCGGTAGTCAGCGCCTCCAGCAGGTGGATCGCCTCACTGAGGTCGTGGAACTGGGTGCTCTCGGAGCGCTCGATCGCGGCGCGGCAGAAGGCGAGCGCCCGCTCCAGCCACGGGTGGCGCACGCCGTGGCGGAGCAGGATGGCGGCGATGCCGGCGGTGGGGTTGATGGCGGCGGGCGGCTCCTCGTCGGCGCCCCACCACGGGGCGTGGGCGAAGGCGTTCACGCTGGGGAGCGAGAAGGGCACGCCACCTTCGGGCGTCGTGATCGACCCCAGGAAGCTGCAGGCGCGCTGCACCATCGGCGAGTCCATGGCGTCGAGCTCGTCGAGCACCTCGAACGCCGTCTCCACGTCGATCGGCTGGCTGTAAGGCGTGCGCTTGTCCGGCTCCAGCGCGTTCCCGAAGCCGCCGTCGGCGTTCTGGTAGGCCGCCAAGGCCGACAGGACCAGCGCCTCGGGCCCGTCCTCGTACCGGTAGCGGAAGAGCTGGCGCTCGAGCAGCCGGGCGTGCGAGTAGACGAAGTCGCGTGCCCGGTCGAACGTTTCACGTGGAACACCGGTCGGAGCCTGTGACATGCCCGAACTCTACGGCGCCGTGCCGGCCCCCGTCACGTCAGCCGCGCCAGCCACGGATGCCCCGGGCGGTAGACCGCGAGCGCGTCGCGCAGCCAGCGGCGACGTTCCGGCTCGAGGCCCGCGGCCATCACGGCGTCGAAGTCGGCCTCGTCGCGCGGTCGCGACGGTCCTCCGCTGGTGGCGCTCTTGAAGAGCAGCGCCACCTCGGGCGCCAGGTAGGGCAGGCCGTCGGGGCTGCGCAGCACGAGCCGCTCGCGCGCCCGCGTCACGCGCGGGTCGCGCCGGAAGCGCCAGGCGTCCCCCTCGCGCTCGTTGAGGAGCAGGTCGAGGAACTCGCCCTGGCGGTGGGCATGCAGCTGGTGCCGCGGCGGCTCCAGGCGCGTGGCGTCCGGCACGGGCTCGAGCCGGCCCTCGTGAGGCGCCACGAAGCGCCAGCCGCGCGCCGCCAGGTGCGCCCGCGCGACCAGCTGGTCGTCGCGGAACAGCCCCAGGTCGACGTCGTGGTGCAGGCGCGTGACGCGGCCGAGGTGGAGGTCGAGCGCCCAGCCGCTGCTCACCCACCAGGGCAGCGGCAGGTCGCGCACGTCCCGCAGCGCGCGCACGAGGCTCGCGAAGCCCACCTCCTCGCGGTACCAGCGGTCGGCCGCCGCGAGCAGCTCCGCGATCACCGGGCCCTTGCCTTCCTGGTAGCGCTCCCGCGCGTCGCGGTAGCGGGCGGCCAGCTCGCGCTTGGCGCTCGCGTAGCGCGCGGCGGCCGCCGGCTCGGCGCGGAGGTAGTCGCGGAAGAGGAGGTGGTCGGCCGCGAAGCCGCTGCCCGGCTCCACCACGTGGAGGTGGTAGTGGTGCGGCCCCTTGGTGAAGTAGTCGCGGCCGGGGATGCCGTGCTCGCCGCGGTACGCGTAGCCGAGGCGCTCGAGCGCCGCGACCGCCGCCGACGGCAGCGGGACCGGCCAGGCGGTGACGAGGACGTCGACGCACGGCTTGGCGGCGAGCCCGGGCACGGACGTGGAGCCGACGTGCTCGACCCGCGCCACGTGGCCGCCGGCCGCCAGCCAGCCGAGGGCGGCGACGAGCCGGGCGCGCTCGACGGCGAAGCGCCGGGGCCAGGCGGGGTCGTAGGGGACGACCTCCACGGTGTCGGGCATCGACGACGACGTTACACCGGTGGGCGGCGAGGCGCCGCTGCGCGTTAGGGGGAAGCGCTTGGTGTTGGTGGGCCCTGCTGGATTCGAACCAGCGACCAAGCGATTATGAGTCGCCTGCTCTCACCGCTGAGCTAAGGGCCCACGTTCGGCGTGCGCGTGGGCGCGGGCCGGCTGGCCGGTCGCGCGGTCCCAGATTGTAGCAAGCCGAGCGTCGCCGGCGCAGCGTGCGACCCGTAGCCCTCCACCGCCCACGGCGCCATGGCGCTTTATAATCGCGAGCGGACGTTGCCCCGGCGGCGCGTGTCGCCCGCCGGCTCGCTTGCCGCCAAGCCCGTACCGGGCGGCGTTCGGAGGCGGGAGCCTACCCGTCCGAGTGAGGAGCACCGTGCCGAAAGAACCCGTGAAGATGACCGCCCGCGGTCTCGAGAAGCTGAAGGAAGAGCTGCGCTACCTCAAGGAAGAGAAGCGCCAGGAGCTGGCCGACTACATGGGCGCCGCCCTGGCCGACGGCGACCTGCGCGAGAGCGCGGCCTACGACGAGGCGCGCCTGCTGCAGAGCGCCAACGAGGCGCGCATCGCCGACCTCGAGGAGCTGCTGCACCGCGCCGTGGTCGTGGAGAACGACGGCGCCGACGCGGGCGTCGCGCGCCTGGGCGCCAGCCTCACGCTGGCCGGCGAGGACGGCGAGAACCTCGTGTTCCACCTGGTGGGCACCCACGAGGCCGACATCCTCGAGGGCCGCGTCTCCGACGAGTCCCCGCTGGGGCAGAACCTCTTGGGCAAGCGCGTGGGCGACCAGGTGGTCGTCACCAGCCCGAACGGCGCCTCCAGCGTGTTCCAGGTGGTGAACGTCTCGTTCGAGTGAGCGGCGGCCGCCGCCCGCGCGGCTGGGTGAACGCCCTTTCATCCAGCACGTCATCCTTCTCAGTGCCGGCCGCTGGTAGATTCAGCGCATGCTCCGTCTGGCGCTGATCCCCTTCGCCGTGGTGGTGGCGGCGCTGGTGGCGCTGGCCCTGCTGCCCAGCCGCACCACGGTGGTGCCGGGCGGCGCCGTGGAGCTGGAGGACGTGGAGGTCACCCTCTACCCGCGCACCGACCCCGACGCCGTCTGGTACTTCGCCGCCCCTCGCGTGGAGTACGAGCCCAACGTGCAGGAGGCTACCCTCTTCGCCATCGAGGACGGGCGCCGCACGGTGGACGGCGAGACCGACTTCACCCTGAGCTCCGACCAGGTCACGATCGACCGCTCCGACAACCTGCGCGGGGAGGCGATGCACGCCTTCCTCGTCGACGACGAGCTCGACCTGCGCATGGAGGCCAAGGGCAGCCGCCAAGTGCTGATCGACCAGCGCGCGGGCCGCTTCGAGGTGCCGCGCGCCACCATGTCGGGCCCCGACCTCGGCGAGAGCGTCTTCGAGGACATGCGCATCAGCTTCGACTTCACCGACTTCGAGGCGGGCGGCCCCGGCACCGTGGGGTACGCTCAGTTCGTCGTCGACTCACCCGGGGAGAACTGAATGGAACGTCGTCCCGTCGCCCTCGCGGCGCCCCTGCTCGCCCTCGCCCTCCTGCTCGCGATCGGCTCCGCCCAGGACGCTGCCGGGGAGGCGCCGGCCGAGCCCAGCCGCCGCATCATCACCATCGACGGCTCGGGCGGCACCCAGCGCGGCAACCTGCGCTCCGGCCCCATCATCTACGAGCACCCCGACGAGCACGGCATCGTCGCCACCGTGTCGACGCTGACCATCCGCGGCAACCACGCCGAGCTGAGCGCCCCCGAGGGCACCTCCATCGGCCAGGGCGGCCAGCGCACCGCCGCCTTCCAGGGCGGCGTGCTGGTGGAGCGCGGGCGCCTCACGGCGGTGGGGCCGGCGCTCACCTACAGCGAGGCCACCGGCCTGGGCGTGCTCGACGGGCCCGCCGAGGTGGTCGTGGCGCCCGAGGAGGAGGGCGGCGAGCCGGTCGCGATCACCGCCGCCGCCGTGGAGTTCGACGTCGACACCGACCGCTCCACCTCGTCGGGCGGCGTGCGGCTCGTGAACGGCAACCAGACGGCCGAGGCCGCCACGCTGGTCTACGAGGAGGAGCGCACCCTCGGCGTGTTCGTCAGCGAAGGCGGCCAGGCGCGCATGACGCGCCTCGACGACGACGGCAGCGAGATGGTCATCACCGCCGACGAGATCCGCGTGCTCACCGACGAGCGCCTGCTCTACGCGCGCGGCAACGTGACGGTGGTCGACGGCCCCATCACCAGCACCGGCGCGCTGGTGTTCTTCGACGACGCGTCGGGCATCGCCGAGATCGTGGGCGCCGAGGGCGCGCCCGCCGAGGCGGTCGACTCCGAGAGCGGCGCCACCCTCACCACCGACCGCATCATGCAGGACATCGAGTTCGACTTCTTCGAGGCGATCGACGCCTCGGTGCCGAGCCAGTTCGACGTGGGCGCCTTCGCCCTGGCGGGCGAGACCGCGCCGTGAGCCCGAGGGGCGCCAGGCGGAAGCTTCTGCCGGCGCTCCTCGGCGGCGCCGCGGCCGTGGTGGCGGCGGTGGCGATCGCCCAGACGGCCTCGACCTTCACCCTGAAGCGCGACGACACCGAGCTGGTGATCTCCAACCGCGCGCTCGCCGCCGACGGCGCGCGCACCATCGGCAACAACCGCAACTGCGAGGAGGGGCAGCGCCTGACCATCGTCTACGGCCCGGCCCCCGGCCACGTGGAGACGCGCGTGGAGGACGCCCTGCTCACCTCGTCGCTGGCCGTCATCCGGGCGCCGGTGGCGGCGCAGGAGGGGGAGGGCGAGGAGACGCTGGAGCTCAGCGACGCGAGCGTGACCTTCAACCGGCCGGGCTGCATCGAGGCGGCGGAGCCGGTAGCGACGCCGCGCGTGACGCTGGTGCAGGGGCGCACCGAGGTGCGCGGCACGCGCTTCTTCCTCGACCGGGGCGAGGACGAGGGCGTGATGGACGGCCCCATCGCCCTGGAGCGCGCCAGCGACGACGGCGGCGAGCCGCTGCTGGCCGAGGCCGACCGCATGACGTTCGCGGTGGGCGCGCAACGCGCCACGCTGCTGGGCAACGTACGCGTCACGAGCGAGGAGCGCGTCACCAGCGGCTTCTCCCTCGAGCTCGACGAGGAGGCCGGCACCGCCGTGCTGGTCGGCAACCCCGCGCGGAGCGTGCGCGGCGACGACGTGCTGGAGGGGAACCGGCTGCTCTACTACCTCGACTCCGACGACGTGGTGGTCATCGGCAACGTGCAGGGGCAGCTGGAGATCGAGCTCGACTGAGGGCCCGCCGGCCCGCGGCGGGCTCCGCTGGGCGTTGGGCGCCGCGCGGCGCCCGGGCGTGGGCGGCCGCCGGCGTCAGCGCCGCTTGGGCAGGGTGACGACCAGCACCCCCGACGCCAGGTGCGCCGTGACGCCCTCGGGCTCCACCGGCTCGGGCAGCGGGATGGTGCGGTGGAAGGGGCCCACCGGCCGCTCGGCGAAGACCACGCTGCCGAGCTCGAGGCCCGGCTCGCGCAGGCCGGCCACCTGCAGGCCCTCGTCGTCGAGGCCGATCTCGAGGTCGGCGAGCTGCACGCCCGGTACCTCCAGGTGCAGCTGCAGCGCCTCGCCCAGGTCGTACAGGTCGGCCCGGGGGGTGAGCGGCGCGGCTCCGGCGTGGCTCTCGAGCAGCGCACCGATGCCGTCGCGGATGCTGAGCAGCTCCTGGACGTCGCTGGCGGTGCCGCCGTACTTCTCGATCTTCATGCCGCGAGTCTAGCACCCGCCCCTTAGGGGTCTGTTAGCGTTCGGCATGCCCGTGATCCCCATGCTGGCCGGCCCCACCGCCTCGGGCAAGAGCGACGCCGCCCTGCGGCTGGCGGAGCGCCACGGCCTCGAGGTGGTCACCGCCGACGCCATGCAGGTCTACGCGGGGATGGACATCGGCACCGCCAAGCCCACGGCGGCGGAGCGGGCGCGCGTGCCGCACCACCTGCTCGACGTGGTGACGCCGGCCGAGCCCTTCTCGGTGGCGGACTACGTGCGCGTGGCCGAAGCCGCGATCGCCGAGGTCCTCGCCCGCGGCCGGTTGCCCCTCGTGGCCGGCGGCACCGGCTTCTACCTGCGCGCGCTGCGCGAGGGCCTGCCCACCGTGCCGCCCGCCGACCCCAGCGTGCAGGCGCCGCTGTGGGACGCGGTCGAGCAGGGGCGGCTGCCGGAGCTGATCGCCGAGCTCGCGGCCGCGGCGCCGGCCGACGCCGAGCGCGCCGCCGGCAACCCGCGCCGCGTGGTGCGCAGCCTCGAGGTGCTGCGTCGGACCGGCAGGCCGCCGAGCGCCTTCGCGCCGCTGCCGCCGCGCTACCGCTACGACCTGCTGGTGCTCATGCCCGATGCCGCCACGCTGCGAGCGCGCATCGCGGGCCGCGCGCGGCGCATGTTCGATTCCGGCCTGGTGGAGGAGGTGGCGGCGCTGCTGCGCGCCTACCCCGAGCAGCCCACCGCGCTGCAGGCGATCGGCTACAAGGAGGTCGCGGCGCACCTGCGCGGCGAGAGCAGCCTGGAGGAGGCGCAGGCCGCGGTGGAGCTGGCCACGCAGCGCTACGCCAAGCGCCAGCGCACCTGGTTCCGCGCCGAGCGGGGCGCGCGCTTCGTGCCGAAGGTGGGGGAGGAGGCGGCCGCCGAGCTGGACGCCTGGATCGCGGGGACGCTACGCGGTTGAGCTCGCGGGCGGGCCAGCGGGGTCCGGACGAGGGGCCTCAGCCGGCGACGGGCTCGCTCGCCTGCTCACCGCCGCCCTCGGCGGCGTCGGTGGCGTCGTCGGTCCCGTCGGCGGCGTCGTGGCCGCGGCCCGCGCGGCGGCGGCCCTGGAAGAAGCCCTTGACCTTGTCGACCACCGAGCCGTTGTCGCCGCGCTGGTCGTCGTCGCCTTCGCGCTCGCCGGAGCGCTCGCCCACGCGCTCCCCGAGCGCGGCGGCGTAGGCCAGCAGGTGCTCGCGCGCCTCGCCGTCGAGACCCTGAGGCACGACCACCTGCACGGTGACGATCTGGTCGCCGTAGCCCACCTGGCGCAGGCGCGGCATGCCCTT
>JAAYYF010000161.1 GCA_012515535.1 Deinococcales bacterium | reverse complement strand
GCCGGCGCCGTCGACATGGTGATGCAGCAGCTGGTGGGCCCCTACGGCCTGGCGCGCCTGATGCTGCTGGGGCCGGCCTACATGAGCCCCACCTTCTACATCGTGGCCGTCACGCTGATCGCGGCGCTGCTGATCGGCGACGAGCGCGGCCAGAACATGTGGAAGACGGTGCTGGTGGTGCAGCCGAGCCGCGTGGCGGTGATGACCGGCAAGGTCGTGGTGGCGATGCTGGCGCTGGGGGTGCTCCTGCTGGGAGCGGCCCTCTCGGGCGCGCTCTTCGGGGCGCTCGGCACGCTGTTCCTGCCCACCGCCCTGAGCGGCGGCGCCTGGGGCGAGCTGCTCGGCCTCTACCTCACCCAGTGGGCGTTCCTGCTGGCGCCCGTGCTGCTGGCGTTCCTGCTCATCCTGGTGGTGCGCTCGGGGGTGCTGGGCGTGGTGATGGTGCTGTTCCTGCCCGCCATGCTCGAGGCGCTCTACGGGCTCATCACCACCATCTCGCAGCTGCAGCCGCTCAACCGCATCAACGCCGTCTTCCAGGCGCTGCGCCTACGGCGGGCGTGGGAGGCGCTGCCCGAGTACTTCTTCACCGCCAACCTCTACTCGCCGGCGCGCAAGCCGCTCGCCGGGCTGGTGGCCTCCTTCGGCTCCGAGGTGAGCGCCGAGGTGGGCGACGAGCTGCGCGACTTCGGGCCGTTCGGCGACCTGCTCGGCGCCGGCATCACCGTGCCGCACGCCGCCTGGGTGATGGCGCTGTACGCCCTGGTGTTCGCGGCGCTGCTCTACTGGACGTTCCTTAGGCGCGACATCGACTGAGACCGTCCGGGCGCAGCGGTGGCAGAGACGCCGTCGCTGCGCCCTGGGGCGCGCATAATGGCGCCCATGGAGTGGATCACCAGCCCGGAAGCCTGGGTCGCGCTCGCCACCCTCACGGTGCTCGAGATCGTCCTCGGCATCGACAACATCGTGTTCATCTCGATCCTGTCGTCGCGGCTGCCCCAGGAGCAGCAGCCGCGGGCGCGCCTCGTGGGCCTGGGGCTGGCGATGTTCACCCGCATCGCGCTGCTGTTCTCGATCAGTTGGCTGGCCCGCCTCACCGAGCCGCTGTTCGGCCTCTTGGGCCGCGAGTTCACCGGGCGCGACCTCGTCTTCCTGCTGGGCGGCCTGTTCCTGATCTTCAAGGCCACGCAGGAGATCCACGAGCGCCTCGAGGGCCCCGCCGAGGAGCGCCGCGTGCAGCGCGTCGCCAGCTTCGCCTCGGTGATCACGCAGATCATCCTGCTGGACATCGTCTTCTCGCTGGACTCGGTGATCACCGCGGTGGGCATGGCCGACCACCTGGCCGTCATGGTCACCGCCGTGGTGATCGCCGTGGCGCTGATGATGTTCGCCGCCAACCCCATCGCCGAGTTCGTCGAGCGGCACCCCACCGTGAAGATGCTGGCGCTCGCCTTCCTGCTGCTGATCGGCACCTCGCTGGTGGCCGAGGGCCTGGGGCAGCACATCCCGAAGGGCTACATCTACTTCGCGATGGGCTTCAGCATCACGGTCGAGTTCCTGAACATGCGCGCCCGCCGCGCCCGCGCCCCGGTCGGCCTCTACCGCGCCGTGCCGCCCGGTATCGAGGTCCCGCCCGAGTCGGAGGCGCCCTGAGCCGGCTGCGGCGCTGAGCGGCGCCGCCTAGCTCCCTACCGGGCCCGGGCGCTCCCAGCCCCGCTACGAAAGCGCGCGCCCGTTCCGCGGGACCGCCCGCTCGCGGTTCAGCGCGTGGTGGGCAGGCTGCGCTTCTGCTCGTACATGCGTTGGTCGGCCTGGCTGAGCAGCGCCTCGAACGCCTCCGCGTCGCCGGGCGAGGTGGCCGCGCCCACGCTGGCGCTGAGGCGCACCACGCCCTCGGGCAGCGCGATGGGCTCCTCCACCGCGGCCAGCAGCCGCTGCGTCACCCGCGTCACGGCGCTGGGCTCCGCCTCGGCGAGCAGCACCGCGAACTCGTCGCCGCCGAGCCGCGCCACCACCTCCGCGGGCCGCACGTTGTCGAGCAGGCGCCGCCCGATGATGGCCAGCACGCGGTCGCCGACCTCGTGGCCGTAGGTGTCGTTGACGGCCTTGAAGCCGTTCAGGTCGAAGTAGAGCAGCGCCATCGGAACCTCGCGGCGGCGCAGCACCCAGAAGCGCGTCTTGAGGTGACGGCGGTTGGCCAGGCCCGTGAGGTCGTCGCGGTTCAGCTGGTCGACGGCCTCGCGCAGCACGTCCTTGTAGTGGGTGACGTCGCGGAACTCGACCAGCAGGTGGTCGTCGGCGAGCGGGAAGATGGTGACGGCGTACCATGCGGCCGGCCGGGCGCGCCTGCGCTCCGAGCCGCCCGCCCCGACGACGAGCGCCCTGGGCGGCGGGTACGCCTGCTCGAACGCCTCGACCGAGCCGCCCCTCAGGCAGCGCACCAGGCGCCGGTAGAAGCCCCGGCCCACCGCCGGCAGCCGCACCTCGCGCGCGCGCCGGCCCACGACGCCGCCGGCTTCGAGCTGCAGGGTGGCGGCCGCGGCCGGGTTCACCTCGCGCCACTCGAGGTCCTCGAGGGCGCCGCTCGGGTCGCGGACGGCGCGCAGCAGCACCATGCCGTGCGGCGCGCGTGTGAAGTAGTCGCGCCACAGCGCTACGCCTAGCCCGGGCGGCGGATCGGCCTCGCTCAGCATCGTGGGGCTCATGATACTCACCCCCGGGCGAGGCCGGTGCGGGGCGGCCCGGCGGCCTACCCCTCGTCGCCGACGGCCACCGGCAGGTCGTCGTAGCTCGACCAGTCGCTCCAGGAGCCAGCGTACAGCTTGGCGCCGCCGTAGCCCGCCTCCTCCAGGGCCAGCACCAGGTGGGCGCCGCTCACGCCCGAGCCGCAGTAGGCGATGACCTCGGCCTTGCCCGCGGCCGGGGCCAGGGCGCGGGCGAGCTCCTCGCGGGTTCGGAAGCGGCCGTCCTTCAACGAGGCGAGGAAGTGGCGGTTGAGCGCCCCGGGGATGTGCCCGGCCTTCTTGTCGAGGGGCTCGACCTCGCCGCGGTACCGCTCGGGGGCGCGCGCGTCGAGCAGCAGCACCTCCGGGTCGCCGAGCGCCTCGCGCACGTGCGTCACGTCCACGACCATCTCGGGGCGCAGCCGCAGCGGGAACGCGGTCGGCGGGTGGGCGGGCGCCTCGGTGACGAGCTCGCCGCCGGCCGCCTGGTAGGCGGCCAAGCCCCCGTCGAGCACGCGCACGCGCTCGTGACCGGCGTAGCGCAGCAGCCACCAGGCGCGCGCCGAGTACATGGTGCCGCTCTGGTCGTAGACCACCACCTCGTGCTCCGGGCCGACGCCGAGCGCGCCGAGCTTGGCGGCGAGCTCGTCCATGGCGGGCAGCGGGTGGCGGCCGCCGTGGGCGCCCGGGGCGCTGGAGAGGTCGCGGTCGAGGTCGAGGTAGACGGCCCCAGGCACGTGCCCGGCGGCGTAGGCGGCGGCCCCCCAGGCGGGGTCGGTCAGCTCGAAGCGCGCGTCGATCACGCGCAGCTCGGGGTCGCCGAGCCGCCGCAGCAGCTCCTCCGGGCTCATCAGGTTGGCGCTCGCGTTCATGCGGCGAGTCTACCGGAGGGGCCGCGGGGCGGGCCGAGGGAGCCGGCGTCCGCGCCGCCGCGCCCGGGGGCGCGCCCGATGCGTGGGCGCGCCCGCTGCGTGGGCGCGCCCGCCCGCCGCCACGTATCATCGGCCGCATGGCGAGCCGTCACGTCGATAGCCCCACCAACGCGTACGTCAAGGAGCTGGCGCGCCTCAAGGAGCGGCGGGCACGCCGCCGCAGCGGCACCTTCCTGGTGGAGGGCGTGCGCGAGGCCGAGCGGGCGGTGGCGGCCGGGCTGGCGCCCGTGGCGTTGCTGCTGGCGCCCGAGCTGGTGCAGGAGCCGGGGCGGGTCGCGGCGCTGCGGGCCGCCGCGCAGGAGCGCGGCGCCGAGGTGGTGACGTTCTCCGCTGCGGCCTACGCGCGCCTGAGCCTGCGCGAGCACCCCGACGGCGTCACGCTCCTGACGCGCAGCGCGCCCCGCGCCCCGGCCGACGTCGGCCTGACGCCCGGCGCGCTGGCGCTGGTGCTGGACGGCCTCGAGAAGCCCGGCAACCTGGGCGCCCTGCTGCGCACCGCCGACGCCGTGGGCCTGGACGCGCTGTTCCTCACCGGGGTCGGCGACGACGGTGGCGGCACCGACCTGGAGAACCCCAACGTGATCCGCGCCAGCATGGGCAGCGTGTTCGCGGTGCCCACGGCGGTCGGGCGCCGCGAGGCGGTGGCGGCGGCGCTGGAGGCCGCGGGCCTGGAGCTGGTGGCCACGACGCCGCACGCGGCCGAACCGCTCTGGGACGTCGACCTCACGGGCGGCAAGGCGCTGCTGCTGGGCTCGGAGCACGCCGGCCTCTCGGGCTGGTGGCTGGAGCGCGCCCACCGGCGCGTGCGGGTGCCGATGCGCGCCGGCCTCGCCGACAGCCTCAACGTGTCGGTGACGGGGGCGGTGGTGCTCTACGAGGCGCTGCGCCAGCGCTCCTGAGCCCGCCCGGGCTCAGGCGGGGGCGTCGCCGTCGCGGGCCGCCCGGCTCGCGGCGACCAGGCGCTTGACCGTCTCGCGGAAGTCCTTCCCCTCGAGCGGCTTGAGGATCACCTCGTCGGCGCCCTGCTCGCGGGCGTCGCGTAGCGTGGTCTCGTCGCGCAGCGCCGTGAGGATGATGACGGGCACGTGCTTCAGGCGCGGTATGCGCTTCATGCGGCGGCACACCTCGATGCCCGACAGGTAGGGCATCTTGACGTCCAGGATGGCCAGGTCCGGGGTGTTGTCCTTCAGGTGCTCGAGGGCGGCCTTGCCGTCTTCGACCATCGCGACCTCGTAGCCCTCGACGCTCAGCAGCATGTCGAGGACCAGGCGCTGACCTTCCAGGTCGTCGGCGACCAGGATGGATGCGGCTCTGGATTCGCTCACCACCCAAGCTTAAGGAACCCGGCCGCCCGGCGCTAGGGGCGCCCGGCCCCTGTCCCCTCACCCCGACGCGAGTTTAGATGTAGGGTATGGCAAAAAACAGGGGTCTAGAGATGCTCAGAGAGTTCCAGAAGTTCATCAACCGGGGCAACGTCCTCGACCTGGCCGTGGCGGTCATCATCGGCGGCGCCTTCGGGCGCATCACCTCGTCGCTCGTCGACCAGGTGCTGATGCCGGCCATCGGCATGATCGTCGGGGGCGTCGACTTCAGCGACCTCGGCATCGTGCTGCGCGACCGTCACCTCTACTCCACGGTGGCGGACGCCGTCGCGGCCGGCGTGCCGGTCATCCAGTACGGCGCCTTCCTCAACACGATCATCAACTTCCTGCTGATCTCGTTGGTGCTCTTCTTCATCGTGCGGGCGTTCAACGCGGTGCGCGAGCGCCTGGAGCGCAAGGCCCTCGAGGAGGAAGAGGCGCCCGCCGAGCTGCCGGCGGACGTGAAGCTGCTGGCCGAGATCCGCGACCTGCTCAAGGAGCGCAACGCGCAGGGGTAGGCCTCGCGTCCACCGGTCCGTACGCGCGCCCGGCGGGCTTACCGCCGGGCGCGTGCTCGTGGACCAGGCGGCTCAGTAGAGGATCAGCAGCTCGAGGTTGGCGGGCCCGGCGCGCAGCACGGGCTCGGTGGCCACCAGCCCGATGGTGACCTCGCCCGTGAGCCTGAGCAGCATGTTGGTGAACAGCTCCTCGGTGACGGGCCCGAAGTCGGGCAGCTGACCGTCGTCGAGCCCGGCGCGCCGGAGCTTGCGCACCGCCTCGGCCTTGAGCTGCGCGATGGAGCCGCGGATCTCCTCCTGGCTGGCGGGCAGGTCGGGGGTGCCCAGGTGGATCTGGTGGCTCACGATCAGCTGCCCCTGGCCGAACAGCTCGTTGTTCTCCAGCGCCTCGACCACCACGTCGATGGTGGAGCTGATCTGGTTGCTGGGCGAGATGAGCCGCACCAGGTCGGAGCCGGGCGTCTGGGTGATCACGTCGACCAGCAGGTTGAACTGCTCGGAGGTGACGCGGATGCGCTCGACGCCGCGGCGCGACACGAAGGCGGTGGCGTCGGCGATGAATGCGGCGAGCTCGTCGCGCACCGCCGCCGGCTCCTGGGCGTGGATGGCGCCCGAGTAGATCAGCTGGTCCTTGACGAAGTAGACCTCGCCGCCCTCGAAGCGCTGGTACTCCTGCTGCAGCGCAGCCAGGTCGCTGGCCTGGCGCTCGACGGAGTCGCGCAGCTCGTCGACGGTGGCCTGCAGCTCCTGCACGGTGACGTTGCCCTGGCGGATCTCGGCCTGCAGCCGCTCGTTGAGCTGCACGAGCGCGACGTTCTGCTGCTGGATGCGCTCGTTCTCCGCCGCCAGCCCCGCGTTGTTGGCCGCCAGCAGCTGGTTCTCCTCGCGCAGCGCCAGCGCCTGCTGCCGCAGCACCTCGGTGTTCGCCTCGAGCTCCGCCACCTCCTCGTTGAGCTCGGTGAGGCGCGTCGCCAGCTCGGTGCTCTCGGCCAGGGCGGCGTCGCGCTCCTCGGTGGCGGCGGTGCGCGCGGCCAGCGCCTCCTCGCGGGCGGCCTCGGCCTCCCGACGCGCCTCGTCGGCCGCCAGGAACGCCGCCTGCGCGCTGGCCACCTGGGCCTCGGCGTCGGCGAGGCGCAGCTGGGCGTCGACCAGCGCCGTCTGCATGGTGCCGAGCTCCATGTTGGCCTGCTCGAGCTGGGCGCGCGCCTCCTCGACCTCCTCCTCCAGGCGCGCGGCCTCGGTGAGGGCCGCGTCGGCGGCGGCGCGCGCCTCGTCGGCTTCGGCCAGCGCGGCGTCGCGGTCGGCGCGGGCCGCGTCCAGCACGGCGCCCGCCCGCTCCAGGTCGTCCTGCGTCGCGGCCAGGCGGACCTCGGCCGCCTCGAGCTCGGCCTGCGCCTGCGCCACCGAGGCCAGGGCCTCCTCGACCTCGGCCGCGAGCTCGTCGCGCTGGACCACCAGCTGGTCGCGCTCGGCCAGGGCCGCGGCGCGCGCCTCCAGCGCCGTGTCGCGCTGCTCCTCGGCCGTGGCGATGGTGGCCTGCGCCTGGTCGAGCGCCTCGCGCAGCTCGGCGAGCTGGGCGTTGGCCTCGGTGACGCGCTGGTTGAGCACCCGCTCCTGGGAGCGCAGCTGGTTGAGCTCGTCGAGGGTGCGCTGCACGTTGAGCAGCGTGCGGGTGGCGTTCTGGAACGCGATCGCCAGCACCAGCAGCGTGGTCAGCATGATGAGGATGCCGGCGATGATGCCGACCACGGCCCCGGTGGTGCGCGGCCGCGCGCCGAACAGGCTGAGGCGCCGGCGGCCGACGTAGGTGCCGAGGCGGTCGCCGAGGTAGGCGATGCCGCCCGCCAGCAGCACCAGCACCAGCACCAGCGGTACCAGCAGGGTCATGCCGTCGGAGCTCCTACCGCCACGCGCGACATGGCCTCAGAGCTGGAACTCGCTGCCCAGGTAGTAGGTGCGCACGTCGGGGTCGGCGGCGAACGCCTCCGGGGTGCCGTCGAAGCGGACCTTGCCGTCGAACATCAGCACGACGCGGTCGGCGATCGCGAGCGTCTCGCGCACGCTGTGGTCGGTGAGCAGCACCCCGAGCCCGCGGCGCTCGCGCAGCTCGGCGATGATGGTCTGGATCTCGCGGATCGACTTCGGGTCGACGCCCGTGAACGGCTCGTCGAGCAGCAGGAAGTCGGGGTCGATGGCCAGCGAGCGGGCGATCTCGAGGCGCCGGCGCTCGCCGCCCGACAGCGTGTCGGCGCGGCTCCGGGCCAGGTGGGAGATGTGGAACTCCTCGAGGAGGCCGTCGGCGCGCTCCTCCTGCTCCTGGGGCGTGAGGTCCTGGAACTCGAGGATGGCGAGCAGGTTCTCCTTCACGCTCAGGCGCCGGAAGGCGCTCGGCTCCTGGGCCAGGTAGCCCAGCCCGAGCTTGGCGCGGCGGTGCATGGGGAGGTTGGTGATCTCGCGCTCGCCGAGCTCGATGCGCCCGCCGTTGGGACGGACGAAGCCCACGATCATGTAGAAGCTGGTGGTCTTGCCCGCCCCGTTGGGGCCCAGCAGCGCGACGATCTCGCCCTGCCGCAGCGCCAGGTCCACCCCGTTCACCACGGTCCGGCGCCCGTAGCGCTTCACGAGGCCGGCTGCGCGCAGCTCCTTCGGCGTGGTGGAGCGCTCCGTGCCGTTGGAGACGCGCTCTGCGACTGGCATAGGCTGGATGCTACCACGGCCCGTAGTGAGAGCCGAGTGAACGTTCTCCGGGCCCCGCGGGCCAAGCGAAGGGCCGGCGTGCGTGCACGCCGGCCCGGTGGTCGCGTTGGCTGCGGGAGCCCGCGCTGCGGATCGTCAGCCTTCGAGCGCCAGCAGGAACGGCTCCTCGAGCGCGCGGCACACCCAGCGCAGGAAGCGCGCGGCCGCGGCGCCGTCGATGAGGCGGTGGTCGTACGTGAGCGCCAGCGGCATCATCAGGCGCGGCTCGAACTCGCCCGTCTCCTTGTTCCAAACCGGCTCCATGGTGGAGCGCGACACGCCCAGGATGGCGACGTCGGGCGGGTTGACGATCGGGGTGAAGCCGTGGCCGCCGATGCCGCCCAGGTTGGAGATGCTGAAGTTGCCGCCCTGCATCTCGTCGGGCTTCAGCTTGCGGTCGCGCGCCTTCTCGGCCAGCTCGCCGAGCTCGGCGGCGAGCTCGATGAGGTTCTTGCGGTCGGCGTCCTTGACGACCGGCACCAGCAGGCCCGCGTCGGTGTCCACGGCCACGCCGATGTTGACGTAGCGCTTGTAGACGACCTCCTGGCTCTCGACGTCGATGCTGGCGTTGAAGTCGGGGAACTTGCGCAGCGCGCCGGCCACCACCTTGAGCAGGATGGCGGTGGGCGTCAGCTTGGCGCCGGCGGCGTCGGCCATGGGCTGGTACTGCTTGCGGGTCTTCTCGAGCTCGGTCACGTCGGCCTTGTCGAAGTGCGTGACCATCGGCACCGTGGCCCAGGCCGTGCTCATGGAGCGCACGGTGGCCTTGCGGATGCCGCTCATCGGGACGCGCTCGGTCTCGCCCCAGCGGCTGAAGTCAGGCAGGGTGAAGGCCGGGGCCGCGGCCGCCTGCGCCGCGGGGGCGGGGCCGCCGGCGGCGAAGGCGCGCACGTCGTCGGCGGAGATGCGGCCCATCACGCCGCTGCCGCTGACCTGGCGGATGTCGACGCCTAGCTCGCGGGCCAGGCGCCGCACGGACGGGGCGGCGGGCACGAGCCCGGACTGCCCCTCGGCGCCAGCGGCGCGGGCGGGTGACGCCTGGGCCGGGGCGCTGGGAGCGGGGGGCGGGCCCTCGCGGGGCGGCTTCGAGCGCTCGGTGAGCTCCTCGACCCGCGCCGCGTCCTCGGCGTCCTCGCTGGCCTCGATGGCCTCGGAGGCCTCGCCGCTCGCGGCGCCCGTCTCGGGCTGCGCGGACGCGGGCTGGCTCCCCTCCTCGTCGATGACGACGAGCACGGAGCCCACCGCCGCCTCCTGGTTCTCGGAAACGTTGATCTTCGAGACCACCCCAGCAGCGGTGGAGGGCACCTCGACCACGGCCTTGTCGGTCTCGAGCTCGACCAGCGGCTGGTCCTTCTCGACCTTGTCGCCGACCTTGACCAGGACGCCTACGACGGTGCCCTGCTCGATCCCTTCGCCGATATCCGGTAGTTTGACTTCGGTCGCCACGCGTGATCCTTTCTCAGCTCAATCGACGTACGGGTTGGCCTTGTCGGGGTCGATCTGCAGGTCCTCGCGCGCCTCGAGCAGCGTGGCCTTGTCGACCTTGCCGTCCTCGGCCAGCGCGGTGAGCGTGGCCAGGACGACGTGGCGGGCGTCCACCTCGAAGAAGTCGCGCAGCTCGGCGCGCGCCTCGCTGCGGCCGAAGCCGTCGGTGCCGAGGCTGACCATCGGCCGCGGCAGGTGGCGCGCCAGCGCGTCGGGCAGGATCTTCATGTAGTCGCTGGCCGCCACGAACACGCCCTTGGCGTCCTTCAGGGCGTCGGCCACGTAGGCCGTCTGGGGCTCCGCGTCGGGGTTGAGACGGTTGTAGCGCTCGACCTGCAGCGCGTCGCGGTGGAGCTCCTTGTAGGAGGTGACGCTCCACACGTCGGCGGCCACGCCGTAGTCGCGCTCGAGGATGTCGGCCGCCTTCAGCACCTCGTTCATGATGGTGCCGGAGCCGAACAGCTGGGCGTTGAGCTTGGCGCGCTTCTTGGCCGACTTGCGGAAGAGGTACATGCCCTTCAGCACGCCCTCGCGCACCTGCTCGCGGGTCAGGTGCTCGGGCAGCCCGGGCTGGACGTAGTTCTCGTTCGCGACCGTCAGGTAGTAGAAGACGTTCTCCTGCTCCTGGTACATGCGCCGCATGCCCTCTTGCACGATGAACGCGATCTCGTGGGCGAACGCCGGGTCGTAGGCCAGCAGGTTCGGGACGGTGTAGCCCAGCACGTGGGAGTGGCCGTCCTGGTGCTGCAGCCCCTCGCCCGCCAGCGTGGTGCGGCCGGCGGTGGCACCGACCAGGAACCCCCGGGCGTGGCTGTCGGCGGCGGCCCAGATCAGGTCGCCGACGCGCTGGAAGCCGAACATCGAGTAGTAGAAGTAGAACGGCACGGTGTTGACGCCGTAGTTGGCGTAGGCGGTGCCGGCGGCGATGAACGACGACATGGCGCCCGCCTCGGTGATCCCCTCCTCGAGGATCTGACCGTCCTGGGACTCCTTGTAGTACATGAGGTGGGCGCTGTCGACGGGCTCGTACAGCTGCCCCACCGGGGAGTAGATGCCGATCTGGCGGAACAGCGCCTCCATGCCGAAGGTGCGCGCCTCGTCGGGGATGATCGGCACCACCAGGTCCTTCCAGTCCGGGTTGCGGAGCAGGCGCCGCAGTACGTTGACCATCACCATGGTGGTCGACACCTCGCGGTCGCCGCTGCCGCTCATGAACTCCTCGAACTCCTCGAGGGTCGGCGGCGCCACCGGCTCGGCTTGCACCACGCGCGCGGGCAGGAAGCCGCCCAGCGCCTCACGGCGCTCCATCAGGTACTTGTGCTCGGGGCTGTTCTCGGGCGGGCGGTGGAAGGGCTCGTCGGCGATCTGCTCGTCGGTGATGGGCAGGCTGAAGCGGTCGCGGAACGCCTTCATCTCGTTCTCGTCGAGCTTCTTCTGCTGGTGGGTGATGTTCTGCGCCTCACCGGCGGTGCCCATGCCGTAGCCCTTGACGGTGCGCGCCAGGATCACGGTGGGCTGGCCCTCGTGCTTCACGGCGCGGTCGAAGGCGGCGAACACCTTGACCGGGTCGTGGCCGCCGCGGTTGAGGCGGGCGAAGTCGGCGTCGGTCCAGCCCTCCACCATCCTCTTCAGCTCGGGGGTGTTGAAGAAGCGCTCCTTGAGCTCCTGGCCGCCGAACGCCGCGTAGCGCTGCGACTCGCCGTCGACCAGCTCCTCGAAGCGCTTGATGATGTGGCCTTCCTTGTCGTTGGCCAGCAGCTCGTCCCACCCGGAGCCCCAGGCCACCTTGATGACGTTCCAGCCGGAGCCGCGGAAGATGCCCTCGAGCTCCTGGATGATCTGGCCGTTGCCGAACACGGGGCCGTCAAGGCGCTGCAGGTTGCAGTTGATGACCCAGATGAGGTTGTCGAGGTTCGCGCGCGCCGCCACGCGGATGGCGCCGAGGGTCTCGGGCTCGTCCGTCTCGCCGTCGCCGATGAACGCCCACACCTTGCCGGTGCCCTTGGGGTAGAGGCCGCGGTCCTCGAGGTAGCGGCGGAAGCGCGCCTGGTAGATGGAGGTGATGGGGCCCAGGCCCATCGACACCGTGGGGAAGCTCCAGTAGTCGGGCATCAGCCACGGGTGCGGGTAGGAGGAGATGCCCTTGCCCTTCTGCAGCTCGCGGCGGAAGTTGTTCATCTCCTCGTCGCTGAAGCGGTGCTCGAGGTAGGAGCGCGCGTAGATGCCGGGGCTGGCGTGGCCCTGGAAGTAGACCAGGTCGGCGTCGGGGCCCTTGGAGGGGGCGCGGAAGAAGTGGTTGAAGCCGACCTCGTAGAGGATGGCCGCCGAGGCGTAGGTGGCGATGTGGCCGCCGATGCCGGGCGACACCTTGTTAGCGTGCACCACCAGCGCCATCGCGTTCCAGCGGATGAGGTTGGTGATCTTGCGCTCGAGCTCGATGTCGCCGGGGTACTCGGGCTGCTCCGACACCGGGATGGTGTTGAGGTAGGCGGTGTCGAGCTCGACGGGCAGCTCGACGCCGTGCTGGAGGGCGTGCGCCTCGAGCCGCTCGAGGATCTCGAGGACCCGGTCGGGGCCGCCGGACGCTAGTACGTAGTCCAGCGACTCCAGCCACTCACGCAGCTCGACCCGGTTGAGCTCGTCGAGCTCCTTCGGGTCGAGCTGGGAGCGGTCCAGGTCGAGTAGTTGGTCTAGAACGTCAGCCATGCTGATCCCTCTCGTTTCCTGTCGGCATGGGCCGAGGCGCGGAGGCGCTGGGCTAGGCCGACGGCTTCTTGGACGGTGCTAGGCGTCCTGCAGGACTGGGGCATGCGGCCGTGTGCCGGGTACCGGCTGTAGTTGGCGGGCCACGGCGCACCCGATCGCCCCTATTGTACGCCACCCAGCGTTGGCTCCAGGGATCACGAGCCTCCGAACGCGAGCCGCGCGGCGTTCCGGCGCGGGGCGCGTGCGGGGGAGCGATCGCGCCTCCACGTGGGGGCCCCGCGCCGCCTCAGCCCAGGCGGCGCAGCAGGCCGCGGACCACCCGGTCGGCGTTGGCCGCCGCCACCTCGGTGAAAGCGCGGAACGACACCTCGGCGTCGTGGTCGGCGCTGTCGGACACCGAGCGCACGATGACGAACGGCACGCCCCAGCGGTGGCACACCTGGGCCACGGCCGCTCCCTCCATCTCGGTGCAGGCGGCGTCGAAGTCGCGCCTCAGGCGCTCGGTGGTGGCCGCGTCGGCGACGAAGGTGTCGCCGGAGGCCACGCGTCCCACCAGCACCTTCACCCCCGGCAGCTCCGCGGCGGCGGCGCGTGCCGCCGCCACCAGCGCGGGGTCGGCGTCCCATGCCGTGCCCGTGCCCGGCACCTCACCCAGGGCGTAGCCGAGGCCCGTGACGTCGACGTCGTGCTGCACAGCGTCCCGGCTGACGACGACGTCGCCGACCCGCAGCGCGGGGTCGACGGCGCCGGCCACGCCCGTGAACACCAGCCGGCGCGCGCCAGCCGCCAGCAGCGCCTGGGTGAGCGCCGCGGCGTTGACCTTGCCGATGCCGCACTCGGCGAGCAGCACCTCGGCGCCCTCCAGGCGCCCGCGCAGCCAGCGGAACGGGCCCTGGCGCTCCTCGCTGGCGCCCTCGAGCGCGGTCTCGAGGCGCGCCACCTCCTCGCGCATGGCGCCCATCACCGCGGTGACCAGCGCCCGCCCCGCCTCCGGGCCGGAGGAGCCGGCGGCGCTCACCGCCTCAGGCCGGCGTTGAAGACCGCGCGCCCCAGGAAGGCGCCCGCCACCACCAGGAAGGCGCCGAGGCTAACCATCAGCACGAACAGCAGGTCGAGGCCGCCGGCGCCCGGGCCGATCACGCGCGTGAGCAGCACGCCCACGGCCAGCGCCGCGCCCGAGGCGATGGTGGTGCCGAAGGCGTTGTCGTTGCCGCGCCTGAGCAGGAACAGCGTGGAGAAGTAGCCGAACATCAGGAAGAAGCCCGCGCCCACCAGGCTGGTGGACACGTCGGCCTGGTCGGGCGGCACCGCCGCCTGCAGGATGATGAAGAACACCGTGGCGATCATCAGCGCGCCCGAGAAGCGCCCCGGCATCTTCTTGCGCTGCTCGGGGGTGAGCTGCGACGCCGCCACCGGCGCCTGCGGCTCCGGGCGCTCGCCCCGCTCGCCCCGCTCGCGCCGCTCCTGGCGCCGTGCGCGGATGGACTCCATCTTCTGCCGGCGGGCCTGCTTCTTCTTGAGCTTCTCCCGCTCGGCCTTGCTGTCGAGTTTCGCCTGCGCACGGCGCAGTTGACGGTTCATGCGCCCAGCATAACCGCCGCGCCGACGCCCCTGGCGCGGGCCCCCGCGCGGGGCGTGCTAGGCTCGCCCGAGCCCATGAGAGACGACCTGCTGACGAGCGTCGCCGAGCGCTTCGGCACCCCGACGTACCTCTACGACCTGACCCGCGTCACGCGCCAGGTGGAGCGCCTGCGGCGCGCCTTCCCGGGGGCGCTGCTGCGCTACGCCGTGAAGGCCAACGCCAACGGGGCGCTGCTCCGGCACCTCGCCGGCCTGGGGGTGGGCGCCGAGGCGCTCACGCTCGGCGAGCTCGAGCGTGCGCTGCGCGCGGGCTTCCGGCCGCAGGACGTGCTGCTGGGCGGGCCGGGCCCCACGCCGGCGCTGGCGCGGCGCGCGGTGGAGGCCGGGGTGGAGCTCGTGAGCCTCGACGGCGAGGGCGCCTACGCCGCCTGGCGCCAGGTGGAGGCGCCGCGCGTGCGCTTCCTGGTGCGCCTCAACCCCGCCTTCGACCCCCACACCCACGAGCACCTCGCCACCGCCGCCGGCTACTCCAAGTTCGGGGTGGAGGCGGGCGCCGCCGCGGCTCTCGCCGAGGAGGTGGCCGCCAGCGGCCGCCTGGCGGGCTTCCACGTCCACGCCGGCTCGATGCTCGACGACCCCGAGGTGGCGCGGTTGGTGGTGGCGGCGCTCGAGCCCCTCTACCAGCGCTTCCCGGGGCTGGAGCTCGTCGACCTCGGCGGCGGCTTCGCGGTGCCCGACGCGCCGCTCGAGGCGTTCGCGAGCGCCTACGCCGCCTTCGCCGCGCGCCACGGCGTGACGCCGCTGCTGGAGCCGGGGCGCTTCGTGGTCGCCGACGCCGGCGTTCTGCTCACGCGCGTGCTGCACGTGAAGGAGGGCGAGCGGCGCCACGTGATCGCCGACGCCGGCATGGCCGACCTGCTGCGCCCGGCGCTGTACGGCGCGCATCACCCCGTGCGGCTCGTGGGCGGGGGCCGCGAGGCACACGCCGGCGCCGCCACCGACGTCGACGGCCCGCTGTGCGAGAACGCCGACCGCCTGGCCCAGGACGTGGAGCTGCCGGCCGTGCGCCCCGGGGACCTGCTGGCCGTGGAGCGCGCCGGCGCCTACGGCTTCGCGATGGCCTCCAACTACGCCTCGAGCCTGCGCCCCGCCGAGGTGACGTGGGACGGCGTCGAGGCGCGGCTGGCGCGCCGCCGCGAGCGCCCCGAGGACCTGTGGCGCCTGGAGGCTCCGCTCGACTGAAGCGGGAGCGGGGCCGCGCGCGGCGCTACACTCTGGGCATGATCACCATCGACGCACTGGACGCCCGCTACCTGAGCGGCGAGTGGCGCCGGGCCGAGCGGAGCTACGCGCTCAGGAGCCCCGCCACCGGCGAGGAGCTGGCGCGCGTCGCCGACCTCGGCGCCGACGCCGGGCGCGAGGCGGCGGCGGTGGCCTGGGAGGCGTTCCTCGCCTGGCGCCGCACCACGGCCTTCGAGCGCGCCGCCGTGCTGGAGCGCTGGCAGGCGCTGATGCACGAGCACGCCGAGGAGCTGGCCACCACCATGGCGCGTGAGATGGGCAAGCCGCTGCGCGAGTCGCGCGGCGAGGTGGCCTACGCCGCCGGCTTCGTGGGCTGGTACGCCGAGGAGGCCAAGCGCGTCTACGGCGACGCCTTCCCCTCGCAGGCAGGCCACAAGCGCCTGCTCGCGCTGAAGCAGCCGGTGGGCCCGGCGTTCGCCATCACCCCCTGGAACTTCCCCCTGGCGATGGTCACGCGCAAGGCGGCGCCGGCGCTGGCGGCGGGCTGCACCATGGTGCTCAAGCCCGCCGAGCAGTCGCCGCTGTCGGCGCTGCTGCTCGCCGACCTGTGGCTCGATGCGGGCGGCCCCGCGGGCACGCTGCAGGTCCTCCCCACCGCCGACCCGGTGCCGCTGGCCGACGCGCTGATCGCCGACCCGCGCGTGCGCAAGCTGAGCTTCACCGGCTCCACCGAGGTGGGGCGCCAGCTGTACGCCAAGTCCGCCGCCACCGTGAAGCGCATCTCGCTCGAGCTCGGCGGCCACGCGCCGTTCCTGGTGTTCGAGGACGCCGACGTCGAGGAGGCCGTGGCGCAGGTGATGGCCAGCAAGTTCCGCAACGCCGGCCAGACGTGCGTGTGCGCCAACCGCGTCTACGTGCACGAGAGCCTCGTCGACGCCTTCACCGAGGCGTACGCCGCCGCCACCGAGCGCCTGGTGGTCGGCGACCCGCTCGACGAGCGCACCGACATCGGGCCGCTGGTCGACGAGCAGGCGGTGGCCAAGGTGTCGCGCCACGTGACCGACGCCCTCGAGCGCGGCGCGCAGCTGGTCACCGGCGGCGAGCGCCGAGGCGGCCTCTACTACGCCCCCACCGTGCTCAAGGGGGTGGCGCCCGACGCGCTGATGATGCGCGAGGAGACGTTCGGGCCGGTGGCGCCCATCGTGGCGTTCCGCGACGACGCCGAGGCCGTGCGCCTCGCCAACGACACGCCGTTCGGGCTGGCCGCCTACCTCTACACCCACGACCTCACGCGCGCCCTGCTGGTCGCCGAGGAGCTCGAGTACGGCATCGTGGGCGTCAACGACGGCGTGCCGTCGGCACCGTACGCCCCCTTCGGCGGCGTCAAGCAGTCGGGCGTGGGCCGCGAGGGCGGGCCGTGGGGCATCGAGGAGTACCTCGAGACCAAGTTCGTGTCGGTCGGCCTCAGGCGCGAGGCGCTGTGAGCGGCGCCAGCGCGGGCGCGCCCACCGGCCCGGGCGCGCCCGCCACCCCGGCCGAGGCCGGCACCGCGGCCGGCGCCCCGAGCGCCGCGGCGCTGCTGGAGCGCCTGGTGGCCGAGGCGTTCGGGCGCGGCGAGGCCGGGGTGGCGGCGCTCCATCGCTACGCCTCCGACCGCATGCGCGGCAAGCTCGGCGGCCCCGAGGTGTTCCGCCGCGCCTTCGGCAACGCGCTCTACGCCCCGCTGCTCCACCACGACGGGCTCCGCGCGGCCGAGCCCGTGGTCATCGACGACAGCGCCCGCGCCGAGGTCGTCGTCTCGTACGCGGGCGAGGAGGTGCGCTACCTGGTGGCGCTGGCGCGCAGCCGCTACGGCGAGCGCGCCGGGCTGTGGACGCTGAGCGGGGTGGCGCGCGACGGCGTCGACCTCTGACCGCGGGGCGCCGGCCCCGCGGGGACTCGGCCGGCGGCCGTGGCGCTACGCGCTCAGGGCGCGACGTCGACGCGGAACTCGATCTGCTTCGTGGCGCCGCCCCGCGCCTGCAGCGTGCCGCGCACGCGGTAGACGCCCGGGATGGCGT
>JAAYYF010000160.1 GCA_012515535.1 Deinococcales bacterium | reverse complement strand
GCTGCTCACCGTGGCGCTGGTAGCGGCGCAGAACCACCCGTGGGTGGTGTGGCCGGCGGCGCTGCTGGCGCTCCCCGTGCCGTTCGTCGCCGCCCGCCTGGCGTTCGGCCTGCCGCGTAGCGGCCGGCTGGCGTGGGCGTTCTACCCGGCGCACCTGCTGCTGCTGGGCGGGGTGGCGCAGCTGCTGGGCAGGGGCTAGCCGGCGTCGAGGTCGGTGCGCCGCAACGCCACGGCGTTGAGCGCCACCACCACGGTGGAGAGGCTCATCAGCACCGCGCCCGCCGCCGGCGACAGCACGAAGCCGGTCCACGCGAGCACGCCGGCGGCCAGCGGGATGGCGACGGCGTTGTAGCCCGTGGCCCAGGCGAGGTTCTGGAGCATCTTGCGGTAGGTGGCGCGCGACAGGCGCAGGGCGCGCAGCACGTCGGCGGGGTCGTTCTCGACCAGCACCAGGTCGGCCGACTCGATGGCCACGTTCGTGCCGGCGCCGATGGCGATGCCGAGGTCGGCCTCGAGCAGCGCCGGGGCGTCGTTGATGCCGTCGCCCACGAACGCCGTGGGCGCGGAGCGCTTCAGCTCGCGCACCCGTGCGGCCTTGTCGCCGGGCAGCACGCGCGCGTGGTAGCGCTCGATGCCGAGCTCGGCGGCCACGGTGGCGGCCACCGCCTCGGCGTCGCCGGTGATCATCACCGGCTCCACGCCGGCGGCCCGCAAGGCGCGGACCGTCGCCGCGGCGCTCGGGCGCACGCGGTCGGCCAGCCCCACCAGCGCGAGGACGCGCTCCTCGTCCACGAGCACTACGGCGCTCTCGCCGCGCCCCTCCGCCGCCGCCAGGGCGCGGCGCAGCCCCTCGGGGAACCCGAGCCCCTGCTCCTGGGCCCACTCGGGCCGGCCCACGCCGTAGGTGACGCCCTCTACCCGGCCGCGCACGCCCATGCCGGCCACCACCTCGAACGCCTCGGCGCGGGGCAGGTCGAGGCCGCGCGCGCTCGCCTCCTCGACGACGGCGCGCGCGAGCGGGTGCTCGCTGCGGGTCTCGAGCGCGGCGGCGAGCGCGAGGGCCTCGCGCGCGCCGACCCCTTCGGCGTGGACGCTGGCGACGCCGAAGCGGCCCTCGGTGAGCGTGCCGGTCTTGTCGAAGGCGACGATGCCGATGTCGCGGGCGCGCTCGAACGCCTCGCGGTCGCGCACGAGGATGCCGTTGGCGGCGCTCATGGCGGTGGCGTTGACCGTGACCAGGGGGATGGCGAGGCCGAGCGCGTGGGGGCAGGCGATCACCAGCACGGTGACGGCGCGGGCGATCGCCTGCTGCGGCTCGCCGGCGGCGAGCAGCCACGCCACGAAGGTGAGCGCGCCGGCCCCGAGCGCGACGTAGAACAGCCAGCCGGCGGCGCGGTCTGCCAGGCGCTGGAAGCGGCCGCGCGAGGCCTGCGCCTCCTCGACGAGGCGCTGGACCTGCGACAGCGTCGTCTCGCCGCCGGTGCGCGCCACAGCGACCGTGAGCGCGCCTTCGCCGTTGACGGCGCCCGCCAGCACCTCGTCGCCCGCCGCCTTCGGCACGGGCCGCGACTCGCCGGTGAGGAACGCCACGTTCACGCTGCTGCGCCCCTCGACGACGCGTCCGTCGGCGGGCAGCTGCTCGCCGGGCCGCACGAGGACGTGGTCGCCGTGGCGCAGGCCGGCCACCGGCACGTCCTCGACGGCGCCGTTCTCCACGCGGTGGGCGACGTGCGGGACCAGCGACGCCAGGTCGGCTAGCGCCCGCGAGGCGCCCTGGACGCTGGCCGTCTCGAGCCAGTGCCCGAGCAGCATGATCACGACGAGGGTGCCGAGCTCCCAGAAGAACGGCATGCCGGGGGCGCCGAACGCCACGGCCATGCTGTAGGCGTACGCGACCGTGATGGCGAGGCTGACGAGCGTCATCATGCCGGGCCGGCGCGCGGCCAGCTCGGCGCGCGCGCCCCGCAGGAAGACGAGGCCGCCGTAGAGGAACAGCGCCGTGCCGAGCAGGGGGTTGACCCACCCGCTGCCGGGGAAGCTCACCGCCCGGTAGCCGAACCACGCCTGCAGCTGCTCGCTGAGGTAGAGGACCGGCAGCGTCAGGAGCAGCGACACCCAGAAGCGGCCGCGGAACGCTTCTGGGGAGTGGCCGGCGTGGTCCGCGTGCGCGGCATGGGCCGCGTGGCCCGCGGGCTCGGCCTGGTCGTCGTGCCCCTCGGCCGCGGCCCGCGCGGCGTGGTCCGGCGGCGCCTCGTGCGGGTGGCGTCCGCCCGCGCGGTCGTGATGGTCGTGCTCGACGCTGCGCTTCATCGGGCCTCCTGAGCCGGGCGCGGCTCGCGCGGCCATGGTACGCACGTCGCCGCGTCCTGGCGCGCGCTGCGGTACCCACGTTACGGACGCGCGCCCTCCCGGGCGCTCGGGCGAAGCGAGCCCGGCGCGAGGCGCTAGCGTAGGCGTCATGGCCGCGCCCGCAGGCGCCCCCTATAGTCGAGCCAGGCACCTTACGCATGCCGGGGGGGTGGCGTGCGAAGGAGCGCGGCTCCGCTTCCCGACGTCGTGCCCGCTGGCGTTCCTCGCGCTCGACGGCTCCCGCTTCGAGACCGCTGGGTCGACGCCCGCGAGCACGTGGTCGGAACTGGAGGCAGGGAAGGCGATGTCGCAACAGAAGAGACCGCTGCTACGGCGGACCACCGAGGTGCTGGCGCCGGCCGACGAGGTGTTCGCCTACTTCGCGAACCCCGAGAAGCTGGCCGAGATCTGGCCCAGCCTGATCGACGTGCGCGACATCGTGTACGACGGCGACCGACCCGTGAGCTACGCCTGGACCTACAAGATGGCCGGGGTGTGCTTCGACGGCAGCGCCCGCGTCACGGAGTACGAGCCGGACCGCTCCTACGCCGTCGCGACCGCGGGCGGGATCCACAGCTGGATCCGCGTGTCGTTCCTCCCGCACGCCAACAGCACGGTGGTGCACGAGGAGGTCGAGTACGAGATCCCCATCCCGCTGCTGGGCCGCTTCGCGCACCGCTTCGTGCGCCGGATCAACGAGAAGGAGCTCGAGTCCATCCACGCCAACCTCAAGGCGCGCCTGGACGCGGAGCCGCGCGTCACCGGGAGGGGCTCGGTCGCGACGCTGTTCCGCGACCCGCGGCACCTGCCCTGAGCGGCGGCGAGCCCCGCGCGGCGCCGGCGCCCTCCCCGCGCCCGGAGCAGCGCGTGGTAGGGCAGGTGCGCGCCTGGGCGTGCCCGGGGCGTTAGAGTCGACCGGGTGATGACCTTCAGCGCTGCGGACCCGGAGGGCACAGCATGACGCGCCGCGAGAAGCACCTGGCCTTCGCCGGGGTGCTGACGGTGCTGTTCCTCGCGTCGTTGAACATGACGGTGGTCGGCACGGCGTTGCCGCGGATCATCGCCGAGCTCGAGGGCTTCAACCTCTACGCCTGGGCGTTCACGAGCTTCTCGCTGGCCTCCACCGTCTCGCTGCCCATCTACGGGCGGCTCAGCGACATCTACGGCCGCAAGGGCATCCTGCTCTTCGGCATCGTGGTGTTCGCGCTCGCCAGCGTGCTGAGCGGCCTGTCGCAGGACATGCTGCAGCTGATCGCCTTCCGCGCCCTGCAGGGCGTCGGGGGCGGGGCGCTGATGAGCATGGCGTTCGCCACCATCGCCGACATCTTCACCCCGCGCGAGCGCGGCCGCTACCAGGGGTTCAACGGCGCCGTGTTCGGGGTCAGCTCGGTGATCGGCCCGGTGGTGGGCGGCCTGATCACCGACTCGCTCGGCTGGCGCTGGGTCTTCTTCGTCAACGTGCCGGTGGCGGTCGTCGCCTTCATCGTCATCACGCGCTTCCTGCCGCGCGCCGAGCCGCGCCGCGGGCACGCCATCGACTTCGTCGGTAGCCTGCTGCTGATCGCCGGCATGGTGCCGCTGCTGCTGGCGCTCACCTGGGGCGGCGTCGACTACCCCTGGAGCTCGCCGGTCGTGGTGGGCCTGCTGGTGGGCGCCGGCCTGGCGCTGGGCCTGTTCGGCTGGTGGCAGACGCGGACCGCGTCGCCCACGCTGGCGCCCGAGCTGTTCCGCGACGCCACCTTCAACATCGCCAACCTCGCCGGCTTCATGACGGGCGTGGGCATGTTCGGCGCCACCATCTACCTGCCGCTGTTCGTGCAGGGGGTGCAGGCGGGCAGCGCCGCCGAGAGCGGCTTCGCGCTGGCGCCCCTGATGTTCGGGATGATCATCAGCAGCGCCCTCACCGGCATCCTGGTGTCGCGGCACGGGCGCTACAAGCCGTACATCGTCGCGGGCCTGGCCCTGATGATCGTGGGCCTCTACCTGGCGTCCACCATGGGCCCCACCACGCCGCAGCTGCTCACCGCCGTCTACATGGTGCTGATCGGGGCGGGCCTGGGGCCGGCCAACTCGCTGCTGGTGCTCGCGGTGCAGAACGCGCTGCCGCCCAGCCAGCTCGGCACCGTGACGAGCGCGAACCAGTTCTTCCGTCAGATCGGCGGCACCATCGGGGTGACGATCTTCGGCGCCATGATCACGCGCAGCCTGCGCTCGGGCCTCACCGCCGCCCTGCCGCCCAGCCTGCGCGGGCTGCCGCCGGAGGCCGTGGACCAGCTGGCCGACCCCAACCTGCTCACCAACCCCACCGCCCTGGAGCAGGCACGAAGCGCCATCGAGGCGCTGGCCGGCAGCGGCGGCTTCGAGCCGTTCGTGCAGGCGTTCCGCACCGCGCTGGGGCAGGGGATCGGCCAGGTGTTCCTGGTCAGCCTGGTGCTCACGGTGGTGGCGTTCGTCGTCACCCTGCGGCTGCCGCAGCACGACCTGCGCGACGAGCCGACGGTGGTCACGCCCGCCGCCAGCCCGCCGCCGAGCGAGGCGGCGCTGCGGCCCGCGAAGGGCGACGGGGCGTCGTGACCCGAGCGGGCACCCTGAGGCGCCCGGCAGGGGGCGCGGCGTGAGCGGCCCCGTGGTGGGCGTCGACTTCGGCCTCAGCGTCACCGACGCCGTGCTGGTCGAGGGCGGCGCCGTGGTGGCGCACGCGGCGCTGAGCCGGCCGGGCGCCGCCAGCCGCGCGGTGCTGGAGCGGGCGCTGGACGCGCTCGGCGCGGCGGCCGGCGCCGCGCCGCACGCCCTGGGCGTGACCGGCGGCCGCTCGGCGACGCTCGAGGCCGCCCACGGCGCCGCCAGCCTCGTGCACGTGCCGGAGCCCGAGGCCATCGGCCGGGGCGGGCTGGAGCTCGCCGGCGCGACGCGTGCGCTGGTGGTGTCGTGCGGCACCGGCACCGCCATGGTCGCGGCGGACGCGGCGGCCGACCGCTTCGCGCACTACTCGGGCACCGCGGTGGGCGGCGGCACGCTGGAGGGGCTCGCCGCCCACCTGCTGGGGGTACGCGACGCCGAGGCGGTGATGGGGCTCGCCGCGCGCGGCGACGCGGCCGGCGTCGACACCACCCTTGGTGAGGTGCTGGGCGGCGGCGTCGGCGCGCTGCCGGCGCACGCCACGGCGGTCAACCTCGGGCGCCTCGCCGACCTCGCCGCGCCCGCCGCCGAGGACCTGGCGGCGGGCCTGGTGACCATGGTGGCGCAGACCGTGGCGCTGGTGGCGGTGAACGCCGCGCGCGCCGCCGGCCTCGAGCGGACCGTGGTGGTCGGGCGCCTGGCCGGCTTCGCCGCCGTGCGCCGCGTGATCGAGAGCGTGTTCGCGCTCTACGGGGCGCCGGCGCCCAGGTTCCCGCCGGGCGGCGAGCACGCCACGGCCCTGGGGGCGGCGCTGGCGGCGGGCCGCCTCGCGCGCGATGCGGTGGCCGGCGGGCGCTAGGCCGCGCGGCCCGCGCGGCGCCTGACCTATCCTGGGGACGTGTCCAGCGCCGCGCCCACCCACGCCGTAGCCAGCCCCGACCTCGGCCGTTTCGACGCCGTGCTCTTCGACCTCGATGGGGTGCTCACGCCCACCGCCGAGGTGCACCGCCGCGCCTGGCGCGCGCTGTTCAGCGGGTTCCTCGAGGAGCGCGGCGCGGCGCCCTACGAGGAGCGCGACTACTTCGTGCACCTCGACGGCCGCCAGCGCTACGACGGCGTCGAGCGCCTGCTGGCGTCGCGCGGCATCAGCCTGCCGCGCGGCACGCCCGACGACCCGCCCGGTCACGGCAGCGTGTGCGCCCTCGGCAACCTCAAGAACCTGGCGTTCCAGCGCGAGCTCGAGGAGCGCGGCGTCGAGGCGTTCGCGGGGGCGCTGGCGCTGGTGGAGGCGCTCCGCGACGCGGGCGTGGCGGTGGCGGTGGTGTCGGGTTCGCGCAACGCCCGCGCCGTGCTCGCCGCGGCGGGGATCGCGGAGCGCTTCGAGGTGGTGGTCGACGGCACCGACGCCGAGCGAGAGGGGCTGGCCTCCAAACCCGCGCCCGACGCCTTCCTCCGTGCGGCGGCGCTGCTCGGGGTGGAGCCGGCGCGCGCCGTGGTGGTCGAGGACGCCATCTCCGGCGTCGAGGCGGGCCGCG
>JAAYYF010000159.1 GCA_012515535.1 Deinococcales bacterium | reverse complement strand
GCCTCCATCACGGTCGGGTTGGGGCCGAAGAGGTTGGTGTTGTCGCTCAGGTCCACGGCCACCGGGGCGCGGCGCGGGTCGTACGGCTCGATGACGCGGTAGGCGGCGCGGAGGCGGGGGGAGGCGGAGTAGTCAGCGTCAGCCCCGCGGCCTCGCCCGTCTGCCGCGTCGCCCGTGGGTGCGCTGCCTACCGCCCCCGCACGCGCCCGCGCCGCCGCCGCGTGCCCTGGCAGCCCCTCGGCCGCGGCCAGCGTGGCCGCCACCGGCGCCAGCTCGACCGCCGCCGCCGGGCTCACCTCCTGGTAGGTCACCAGCCGCACGAAGTCGAGCGTGCTCAACCCCGAGTAGGCGCGCGCCAGCCCGCCGGTGGGCAGGGTGTGGTTGGCGCCCGTGACGTAGTCGCCGAACGCCACCGAGCTCGACGCCCCCAGGAAGACGGTGCCGGCGTTGCGCACGCGCGGAAGCGCCGCGCGCGGCTCGGCCAGCATCAGCAGCAGGTGCTCGGGCGCGTAGCGCGCGGCGAAGGCGAGCGCCGCCTCGAGGTCGTCGGCCACCAGCAGCGCGCCGGCCGCCCGCAGGCTCGCCTCGCTCACCTCGCGGCGCGCCTGCGACGGCAGCAGGCGCGCCAGCGCGTCGGCTACGGCGCGCGCCGGCTCCGCGCCCACGCTCACCAGCACCGCGGCGGCGCGCGGGTCGTGCTCGGCCTGGGCGAGCAGCTCCAAAGCCACCAGCTCGGGGTCGGCCGTCGCGTCGGCGACCACCAGCACCTCGGAGGGGCCGGCGGGGCAGTCGATGGCGACCACGCCGTTGAGCTGCCGCTTGGCCTCCGTGACGTACGCGTTGCCCGGCCCAACCACCTTGTCGACGCGCGGCACGCTCTGGGTGCCGAGCGCCATGGCCGCCACGGCGCCCGCGCCGCCCACCGCGAACACGCGGTCCGCCCCGGCCAGCGCGCAGGCCGCCAGCACCGCCGCCGGCGGCAGGCCGTCGGGGCCCGGCGGCGAGCACACCACCACCTCGCCCACCCCCGCCACGCGCGCGGGCACCACGCCCATCAGCACGCTGCTCGGGTAGCTGGCGCGCCCGCCCGGCGCGTACACGCCCACGCGCGCCAGCGGCTCCGGTCGGCGGCCCAGACGCACGCCCGGGCGCACCTCGACCTCGAGCTCGTCAGGCAGCTGCGCGGCGTGGAAGGCGCGCACGTTGGCGGCGGCCTCCTCGAGCGCCGCGCGCAGCGCGGGGGCGAGCTCCGCCAGCGCGTGCCGGCACGCCTCGCGCGGCACCTCCAGCCTCTGCGGCACGGCGGCGTCGTAGCGGCGCGCCAGGTCGAGCAACGCGGCGTCGCCCCGCGCGCGCACGTCGGCGATGGCGGCGGCGGTGGCGCGCTCGACCTCGGGGTCGGGGCTGGCGCCGCGCTCCAGCAGGCGGGCGAGCTGCGCCGCGCTCAGGTCGGTCAGCCGCCCGGTGACGCCCACCGGCGCCGTGCTCGCAGCGCCGCTCACGGCATCAGCCTCTCGATGCCCGTCACGAGGATGCCCTCGGCCCCTACCGCCTTCAGCTCGGCGATCACCCGGTCGACGTCGCGCCGGTCCACCACGGCGTGCGCCGCTACGATCTCGGTCTCGTCGAGCACGTTGACGACGGTGGGGCCGTTGATGCCCGGCAGGATGCGGCGGATGTCGGCGAGCGCGGCCCTGGGCACGTTGGCCATCAGGTAGCGCTTGCCGCGGGCGCGCAGCACCGACTCCAGGGTGGTGGCGAAGCCGCTCACGGCGCGCGCCCGCTCGGCGTCGGCCAGCGCCGCGGGGCTGGCGATCAGCACCGCCGACGTGTCTAGCAGCGTGCCCAGCTCGCGTAGGCCGTTGCTGCGCAGCGTGGAGCCGGTGTCGACCACGTCGACGATGGCGTCGGCCACGCCCAGCAGCGGGGTGATCTCGGCGGCGCCGCTGATCGGCACCAGCTCGAAGCTGCGGCCGTGCGCGGCGAAGTAGCGGCGGGTGAGGTTCACGAAGCTGGTGGCCACGCGCACGCCGTCGGGCAGGTCCGCCACGTCGCGCGCCGGCAGGTCGTTGCGCACCGCCAGCGCCACGCGGCAGGCGCCGTAGCCCAGCTCCAGCAGCGTCTCGACCGGGCAGCCGGCCTCCTCGACCAGGTCGCGGCCCGTGATGCCTAGGTCGGCGGCGCCGTTGGCCACGAACTCCGGGATGTCGGCCGAGCGCACGAACAGCGCCGTGCGCCCCTCGCCCAGCGTGGCCTGCAGGGCGCGCTCGCCGCGGAAGCGCAGGTCGAGGCCGGCGCGCTCCAGCAGCGTGCGGGCGCCCTCCGCCAGGCGGCCTTTGTTGGGTAGTGCGATACGTAGCATGCTTCCTTCCGGTGTTCTCGGGCTCGAGGTCGGGGGTCGCGTCCTGGAGGAGGGGTCACCGAAAGGCGAGCGGCCCATCCTGTGAGGGACGGGCCGCTGTGGGGTTGCTGTTGGCGCTTCGTCAGCCTATGCCGCTACGCCGGCTCCACCACGACCCGTGGGGGTGATGGTGATGACGATGGTGGCGCTGGGCGGTGAGGCCGACGAGCATGGCGGGGATGATACGTGGCGTGCGGCGAGCGGTCAAGCGGTGGGTCCCGCGGCGAGGGGGTCCCGCGAGGCGGACGCGCCGTCGTGCACGGTGCTGTGGCGATCGCGGACGCCGCGTGTCCCGGGCCCTTGACAGGCCCGTCATACAACCAGTAGGTTGTATCAATGCTCAGCCCAGCGGAAGCCGACCAGGTCTTCTCGGCCCTCGCCGACGCCACGCGCAGGGACATCCTGCGCCGCGCGATGGCGGGTTCGGAGGGCGTGGCGGAGCTGGCCGAGCGTTACCCCATGAGCTTCGCCGCCGTTCAGAAGCACGTGGCCGTGCTGGAGCGGGCGGGGCTGGTGGCGAAGGAGCGTGCCGGCCGGCGCAAGCTGGTCGTCACGCAGGTGGAGCGGCTCAAGCAGGCGCAGCGCCTGCTCGACGAGTACGAGGCGCTGTGGCGCGGCCGCATCGAGCGCATGAGCGACATCCTCGAGGGACCCCAAGGAGGAGCAGCATGAGCGTCACCGAAGTCCGCAAAGACCCCGCCAACCTGACCCTGACCGTCACCTGCGAGTTCCAGGCCACGCCCGAGCGCGTGTGGCAGCTGTGGGCCGACCCGCGCCAGCTCGAGCGCTGGTGGGGGCCACCTACCTACCCCGCCACGGTAACGACCCACGACCTGCGCCCCGGCGGCCGCGTGGAGTACTACATGACCGGCCCGCAGGGCGACACGCCGGGCGGCTACTGGGTGCTCGAAGAGGTCGACCCGCCGCGCGCGTTGGCGTTCCGCGACGGCTTCGCCAACGATGACGGCACCCCGAACGACGCCCTGCCCGGCACCACCGCACGCGTGAACATCGAGCCCATCGAGGGCGGCCGCAGCCGCATGCGCATGCAGAGCCGCTTCCCCAGCCTCGAGGCCATGGAGCAGCTCGTGGCGATGGGCATGGAGGAGGGCCTGAAGCAGGCGCTCGGCCAGATCGACGCCATCCTGGCGGAGGAGCCCGGCGCCGAGGTGCGGGCTTGAGCGGCGACCGAGCGGCCGCAGCTGGCTCCCACGCCGCCGGGCCGGCGGCCGCCGAGCGCTTCCTGGAGGTCCCCGGCGCCCGGCTGGCCTACGACGTGCGCCCTGGTGCCGACGCGGAGCTGCCCACGCTGCTGCTCGTCGGCTCGCCGATGGACGCGGTCGGCTTCGGCAGCCTGGCGGGGCGCTTGACCGACCGCACGGTGGTCACCTACGACCCGCGCGGCACGGCGCGCAGCCGGCTCCCGAACGGGGTTGGCGAGGTCACGCCCGAGCAACACGCTGACGACCTGGCCCGCCTGATCGCCCACCTGGGCGTGGGGCCGGTCGACGTGTTCGCCAGCAGCGGCGGCGCCGTCAACGCGCTGGCGCTGGTCGCGCGGCGCCCGGAGCTCGTGCGCTCCGTCGTGGCGCACGAGCCGCCCCTGGCGCAGCTGCTGCCCGAGCGCGACGCGGCGTTGCAGGTGATCCGCGGCATCCACCAGACCTACCAGGAGAGCGGCCTGGGGCCCGCCATGGCGCGGTTCATCGCCGTCTCGACCCACTAGGGCGAGGCGCCCGCCGACCTGTTCGAGGACGGCGGCCCCGACCCGGCCATGTTCGGCCTACCCACCGAGGACGAAGGCCGCCGCGACGACGCGCTGCTCGGACAGAACCTCGTCCCCTGCACGTCCTACCAGCCGGACCTGGAGGCGCTGCGAGCGGCGCCCGTCCGCCTGCTGGTGGCGGTGGGCGAGGGCTCGGGCGAGGCGCTGGCCGCCCGCGCGGCGCGGGCGCTGGCCGAGCGGCTCGGCGCGCGGCCGGTCGACTTCCCCGGCGACCACGGCGGCTTCCTGGGCGGCGAGTACGGCCAGATGGGCGAGCCCGACGCGTTCGCGGCGCGCCTGCGCGAGGTGCTGACGGACGCAGCCTGAGCGATGCGCCGTAGGGCGTGGGGCGGTCGCATCGGGGCCGCCCCACGTCCTGCTGCTACGTTGTGGGCATGAGGGTCCTGGTCACGGGCGCCTCCGGCTTCGTGGGCGGCCACGTGTGCCGGCGCCTGCTCGCCGAGGGCTGGCAGGTGACGGGCCTGAGCCGCACCGGCGGCGACCTGCCCGCCGGCGTGGCGGCGGCGCGGGGCGACGTCGCCACGGGCGAGGGGCTCGCCTCCGCCATGGCCGGCGTGGACGCGGTGGTGCACCTGGTGGGCATCATCCGCGAGCAGGGCGCCGCCACCTTCCAGCGCGTGCACGTGGACGGCACGCGCAACGTGCTGGCCGCCGCCCGCGAAGCTGGCGTGCGGCGCTACGTGCACATGAGCGCGCTGGGCGCCGAGCTCGGCTCGTCGAGCGGCTACCACCGCAGCAAGGCGCAGGCCGAGGAGCTGGTGCGCGCCTCCGACCTCACCTGGACGATCATGCGCCCCAGCCTGATCCTCGGCGTGGGCGACGGCTTCTTCAGCGGCACCCTGCGCCAGCTGGTGGTGCTGCCCCCGGTGGTGCCGGTGGTGGGCGACGGCAGCTTCCCCTTCCGCCCCATCTGGATCGGCGACGTGGCCACGGCGTTCGCCCGCGCGCTCACGCTGCCCGCCGCCGAGCGCCGCACCTTCGAGCTCTTGGGCCCGCGCGAGTACACGCTGCGCGAGCTGCAGGCGCAGGTGCGCGACCTGCTGAGGCCCAACAAGCCGCTCGTGAGCGTGCCGCTGCCGCTGATGCGCCTGGGCGTGGTGGCGTTCCGGCTGCTGCCGAACCCGCCCATCACGCGCGACGAGTTCCTGATGCTGAAGAAGGGCAACACCGGCGACCCGTGGCCGGCGGTGGAGGCGCTGGGGCTGGAGCTGGAGGCGATCGAGAAGCGCCTGCCGGAGGTGCTGACGGCGTGAGGGCGCCGCCCTCGGGAGCGGCCTGGAGGTATCGGCCGGGCGCCGGGTCGAGCATGGGAGGTGCCTAAACGCCCGGGTTCCGAACCGCGACACGCTGGCTCCAACGCGGCGCGGTTCGTAACGCGCGGCTCCACCGACCGGGACGGGCTTCCCGCTCGTCCCTGACCCAAGGCAACGTCAGCGCGCTTCGGCCGCGCGCGATCGGCAGGCGCCGGCGGATGCGACGTTACGCCGTGCCCACCGGCGTTCTCAGGTCAGGAGGGGCCGCAGGCACGCGCTACGTAGCGCTGAACCCAAGCACGTTACGTGTCGCGGTTCGGAACCCCCCGGGACGAGGCACCCGACCTCTCCGCCTGTCACATGCCTACCCCCACCGGGTTCGCGCCTACCGCTGCCCCCGGCGCTCGCAGCCCAGAGAGCGCGACCGTCACCCCAAGCGCCGCCCGTCCACGATCCGCCTGAGCTTCCCGCCCGCCGAGCTGGCCGGCGACCCGCGCGTGGTGCAGGCCTACCTGGGGCGCGGCGGCGAGGCCGACGCCTAGCCGCGCGCCGGCTTCCGGACCGCGGCGATCATGCCGATCGCCTCCATCAGGGCGTACATGGTGGTGGGCCCCACGAAGGCGAAGCCGCGGCGCTTGAGCTCGGCGGCCAGGGCGGTGGACTCGGGCGAGCGCGTGGCGGCGGGGTCGTGCGCCGCCGCGGCCTCGGGGCTGGGCTCGAACGACCACACCAGATCCACCAGGCCGCCCTCCGCCCGCAGGGCGACGGTGGCGGCGGCGTTGCCGATCGTGGCGCGGATCTTGGCGGCCGAGCGCACGATGCCGGCGTCCTGCAGCAGGCGCTCCACGTCGGCCTCGGTGAAGGCGGCCACCGCGTCGGGGTCGAAGCCCGCGAACGCGGCGCGGAACGCCTCGCGCTTGCGCAGCACGGTGGACCAGGCGAGGCCCGTCTGGAAGGCCTCGAGGCTGAGCGCTTCGAACAGCGCGCGCTCCTCGCGCACGGGCACGCCCCACTCCTCGTCGAAGTAGGCGCGCAGCAGCGGGTCGCGGGCGGCCCAGGCGGGGCGCACGGCGTCGGCGTGCGGGTCGGGCGCCGCGGGGGCGCGGCTGAGGCGCGGCTGGGAGGTGGGGTCGTGGTCCATGGCCCTCCTGGTCGGTGGCGGGAGGCGGGCGAGCGGCGGCTCGTTGCGGGCGGTCCTGGGCGCAGCTTAGGAGCCCGGCCCCCGCCGCGGCAACGGACGCCGGCCGAGGGGACGTAGGTCCCTGCCGCTTCCCGCCCGGCGGCCGTACCCTGTAGGTGGTTCAGGGGAACGTCCCGCACGCCTCCCCTGCAACGAAGCCCCCAGGACGCGAGCTCGGAGCCGCGCTAGACCAGGGGGCTTCTTCCATGCCTCGACCCGACCGGCCGCCCCCTCTACCGCACCGGCCGCGCCTCCGAGCCGCTCCCTGGCGTCCGTCCGGTACTCCGCTACCGCTGCTTGGACGCGGGGCGCCCCCACGTCTTAGGCTAGCGGCGAGGGGCTGGCAACCGGCCGGCGATTCAGGAACGGAGGCAGTCGCCATCAACACCCTGGAACACATGCAAGCCGCAGGACACGAGCAGGTCACCTTCTTCTACGACGAGAAGACCGGGCTCAAGGCCATCGTCGCGATCCACAGCACCGCGCTGGGGCCGGCGCTGGGGGGGTGCCGCGTGTGGCCCTACGAGAGCGAGGCGGCCGCCCTCAACGACGTGCTGCGCCTCAGCCGCGCCATGACCTACAAGAACTCCGCCATGGGCCTCCCCCTCGGGGGCGGCAAGGCCGTCATCATCGCCGACTCGCGCGCCGACAAGACCCCCGAGCTGTTCGAGGCGTTCGGCCGCGCCGTCGAGCGCCTGGGCGGCCGCTACATCACGGCCGAGGACGTGGGCACCGAGCCCGACGACATGGTGGCCGTAAGGCGCCACACGCGCCACGTGGCCGGCCTGCCCGACACCAGCGGCGACCCCTCGCCAGCCACGGCGTTCGGGGTCTACAACGGCATCAGGGCGGCGCTGAAGCACGCCTTCGGCGACGACGACCTGCGCGGCCGCCGCGTGGCGGTGCAGGGCCTCGGCGCGGTTGGCATGCACCTGTGCCGCTACCTGCACGAGGACGGCGCCGAGCTGATCGTCACCGACATCGCCCAGAAGCGCATCGACCAGGCCGTCAGCGAGATGAACGCGCGCGCCGTGGGCAGCGACGAGATCTACGACGTCGAGTGCGACGTGTTCGCCCCCTGCGCCCTCGGAGCGGTGGTGAACGACGCCACCCTGCCGCGCTTCAAGGCGAAGGTCATCGCCGGCTCGGCCAACAACCAGCTGGCCGAGGCGCGCCACGGCGACGCCCTCAAGCAGCGCGGCATCCTCTACGCCCCCGACTTCATCATCAACGGCGGCGGCGTCATCAACGTGGCCGACGAGCTGCAGCCCGGCGGCTACGACCGCGAGCGCGCCTACGCCCAGGTCGCGAAGATCGGCGAGAAGGTCGCGCGCGCCCTGCGCCTCGCCGACGAGCGCGGCATCTCCACCGAGGCCGCGGCCGTGACGATGGCCGAGGAGCGCCTGCGCCAGGAGGGCGTGGGCGCCTGAACCGACCGGCCGCCAGCTAGCAGTCGTTCCGGGCGGCGCCCCGGGCTCGCCTCGCGACCGCGAGGGGATCCCGGGGCGCCGCTCTGCGTGGGACCACGTGAGGGCCGCCGGCGCGCCACGCGAGCCGGTACTCGCGCGGTGCCGCTCCCGGTTCGCCTACCGGGACGGCACCAGTCCGTCATCGCCCTGTTCAGCCCATAGCGTCGCGGCTTAGCGCGGTACGCGTGATGGTCCGCCGCCCGTGCCCGTCGGGTAAGGGTCGCGGACTCAGTTCGGTATGGCTATGCGGTAGTCCGGATATCCGGTCCGAGGGCGTCTCTATGCAGTATCCCGCTACAGCCCGCCTCGCGCCGTGACATTCCCGACCGTTTCGCTCTGCATAACCGGCGCCATACTTGCATTCGCACCGCAACTGTATGCAATGATGCCGCCAAGCTGGCCGCTCCCCGGCCCGCATCGGTCCACTTCCCTACCGACCGAGAACAACTGGAGGTTCTCTAGATGCCGTCAACCCGGTTCCGCCTCGTCGTATCTATCGCAGCCCTGCTGCTGGCAGTGGGGCTCCCGCTGTCGACCGCCTTCGCCCAACCGGTGTACGGCGGCACGCTGATCGTGGGCCTCGCCGACGACCCGCCGCAGCTCGACCCCCACCTCACCACCGCCAACGCCTCGCGCACCGTGCTGCACAACATCTTCGCTACGCTCGTCGAGATCGACGCCCAGATGCAGATCGTCCCGGGCCTCGCCGAGTCGTGGAGCGTGTCGGACGACGGCCTGCGCTACTCCTTCACCCTCACGCCCGACGTGGTGTTCCACGACGGCACGCCCGTCGACGCCGAGGCAGTGGCCTTCAACTTCGCGCGCATGATGGACCCGGGGTTCGGCTCGCCGCGCGCCGCCGAGCTGGCGTTCGTCGACGAGGTCGTCGTCACCGGCCCCCTCACCTTCGAGGTGATCATGAGCCAGCCGTTCGCCGCCTTCCTGCCGGCGCTGGCCTCCTGGACGGGCATGATGGTGTCGCCCACGGCGGTGCAGACCTCCGACAACTTCGAGGACGTGCTGATCGGCGCGGGCCCGTTCCGCTTCGTGGAGCAGATCCGCGACGACCGCGTGGTGCTCGAGAAGAACCCCACCTACTTCCGCGAGGGCCTGCCGTACCTCGACGGCGTGGTCTACCGCACCTTCGTCGACGGCGACTCGCGCGTCCTCAACCTCGAGTCGGGCGCCCTGCACATCATCAACACCGTGCCCGGCCGCAACGTGGCGGCGCTGGAGAAGCACCCCGAGATCACCCTCTCGAGCGTGGGCGGCCTCGGCTACCGCGGCTTCTACGTCAACACCCAGTCCGCCGACCTCGGCAACCGTGAGCGCCGCCGCGCCGTGAGCGCCTGCATCGACCGCCAGGTCATCGTCGACACCGTGTTCGGCAACGCTGCCGTGCCGGGCAGCAGCCCGTTCTCGCCCGCCACCTGGGTGGTCGACCTCGACGACCCCGTGCCGCCGCGCGACCTCGACTTCGCGCGCCAGATGCTGGCCGAGGCCGGCGTGCCCGACGGCTTCAGCTTCACCATGCTGATCACGCCCGACGAGGAGAGCATCCGCGTGGCCTCGATGATGGCCGCCATGTGCGCCGAGGTGGGCATCACCATCAACCTGCAGCAGACCGAGTTCGGCACCATGCTCGCCCGCCTCGGCGACGGCAACTACACCGCCGCCCAGGTGGAGCTCAGCCCGCGCAACGACCCCGACCTGAGCGCCTACCCCTGGTTCCACAGCGAGGCCACCAACTGGGGCCGCCTGCAGAACGCCGAGCTCGACGACCTGCTCACGCGCGCCCGCGCCGCGGTCTACCAGGCCGAGCGCCGCGAGCTCTACCGCCAGGTGAACGAGGTGCTCAACGTCGAGTTCCCCTACGTGTTCACCTACCACATGGCCGAGATGAAGGCGTACCGCAACGAGCTCAAGGGCTACCGCCACATCCCCGACTCCATGATGCGGTTCGAGGACGTCTGGCTCGCCGACGACTGAGCCGCTGAGCCGCTAGGCGCGCGCACCGCTCGCGCGCCTAGCCCGCAGCCAGAAGACCGCCCGCGATCGGACCTGCCAGCGTGTGGCCGATCGCGGGCCCGTGACGGGAGCCCGCTTCCCCCGGACCGACCCACTATCTACACGGAGACGCATGGCTATCTACCTGCTACGGCGCCTGCTCACGGCGGTGCCGATAATCCTCCTCATCACGGCGGTGGTGTTCGCCGTGATGCAGATCCTGCCCGGTGACCCGGCGGTGATGCTCCTGGGCACCGAGGCCACCGAGGCGTCGCTGGCCGCCACCCGCGAGCGCCTGGGCCTCAACCGGCCCCTGCACGTGCAGTACCTCAGCTGGCTGGGCGACGTGCTGCGCGGCGACCTGGGCCGCTCGATGATCGACAATCGCCCCGTCACCACGGCCATCGCCAACGCCTTCCCCGTGACGCTGCAGATCGCGCTGATCTCGCTCGTCATGGCGCTGCTGGTGGGGGTGCCCGCCGGCATCGTGTCGGCGGTGCGGCGCGGCGGGGTGGCCGACGCCGTCGCCTCGCTGGTCGCCCTGTCGGGCATCTCGCTGCCCGGCTTCTGGGCGGCGCTGCTGCTGGTGTACGTGTTCGCCCTGCAGTTCGACTGGCTGCCCTCGTCGGGCTTCGTGCGCCCCAGCGAGGACCTGTGGGGGAGCTTCCTCTCGAGCCTGCTGCCGGCGGTGGCCCTGGGGCTGCGGCCGGCCGGGGTGTTCATGCGCCTGCTGCGCTCGTCGATGCTCGACGTGATCCGCAGCGACTACGTGCGCACCGCGCGCGCCAAGGGCGTGGGCGCCAACCTGGTGGTGATGCGCCACGCGCTGCGCAACGCCCTGGTGCCGCTCGTGACGGTGCTGGGCGTGGAGTTCTCGGCGCTGCTCGGCAACGTGGTGGTGATCGACACCATCTTCGCCATCCCCGGCTTCGGGCGGCTGATCTACAACTCGTTCCTGCGCCTCGACTTCGTGATGATGCAGAGCCTGCTGCTGCTGTTCGCGCTCATCGTCATCGCCGTCAACTTCCTCACCGACCTGTCGTACTCGCTCCTCGACCCGAGGATCCGCTACCGATGATGCGCCGCCTACCGAAACCCGTGCGGGGCTTCCTGCGCCGGCCGCTGGCGGTGCTGGGGCTCGTGCTCGTGCTGGGCATGGTGCTGGCCGCCCTGTTCGCGCCGCTGCTGGCGCCGCACGCCCCCACCAAGGCCGACTTCGGCGCCATCCTGGCGGCGCCCAGCGCCAAGCACCCGCTGGGCACCGACGAGCTCGGCCGCGACGTGCTCAGCCGTCTGCTGTTCGGCGCCCGCGCCTCGCTGCAGGCCGGCATGCTGGCGGTGCTGATCGCCGTGGTCATCGGCGTGCCCGTCGGGCTGGTCAGCGGCTACCGCCGCGGTTGGGTCGACGAGGTGGTCATGCGCCTCACCGACGCCGTGATGGCGTTCCCCGTGATCGTGCTGGCGCTGGCCATGACGGCCGTGCTGGGCGCCAGCCTCACCACCGCCATGGTGGCGATCGGCGTGGTCTACGCGCCGGTGTTCGTGCGCCTGGCGCGCGCGCAGGCCATGGCGTTGCGCGAGGTGGAGTTCACCGAGGCGGCGCGCGCGCTCGGCAACCACGAGGCGGCCATCCTGGTGCGCCACCTGCTGCCCAACATCGCCAGCGCCGTGCTGGTGCAGGCGTCGCTGTCGGTGGCGGCGGCCATCCTGGTGGAGAGCGCGCTGTCGTTCCTCGGCCTCGGCGTGCAGCCGCCCACCCCGTCGTGGGGCTCGATGCTGCGCATCGGCACCGGCTACCTGCTCGAGGCGCCGTGGACGTCGTTCTGGCCCGGCCTGGCGATCTTCGTGACGGTGCTGGGCATCAACCTGCTGGGCGACGGCCTGCGGGACGTGCTCGACCCGCGCGACCGCTAGCCGCTCACCGCTGGGCTCCCACCGCCTGGCGGCGGCCCGGTGCTCGTCCCCTCAGGCGCTCAGTGCGCCGCGGCGCCCGCGAGGCGGCGCCGCGGCGCCAGCGCCCCGAACCACACCCCGGCGATGACGAGCAGCGCGCCCACCAGCGCCGCCACCCGGATGGGCGTGCCCGCGAGCAGCGCCTCGAGGCCCAGGGTCACGAACGGCACCGCCACCATCAGGTAGGCGGTGGCCGACGGCTTCCAGCGGCGGATCAGCAGCAGCGTCAGCGCGAACAGCCCCACCGAGCCGAAGCTCACCAGGTAGAGCAGCGCCCAGCGCGCCTCGGGCAGCGCGGGCCACGACCAGCGCTCGCCCACGGCCGAAGACAGGCCCAGCAGCAGCGCCGCCCCCACGCTCATGGCGATGGCGTTGACCACCGCCGGGTGGTAGCCCGCCAGGCGCTTGGCGAGGACGATGCTCTGCGCCAGGCTCAACGCGCCTAGCAGCAGCGTCAGCAGCGCCAGCGGCGTGACCGCGAGCTCGGCCGAGGTGGCGGTGAGCCAGGCCACCCCCGCCAGCGCCAGCAGCGCCCCGAACAGGGGCCGCGCCCCGAGCCGCTCCTGGCCCTGGGCGCTCGCCAGCAGCAGCGTCAGCAGCGGCGTGGCGGCCGTGACGATGGTGGCGGTGCCGGCCGTGACGTGCACCAGCGACCAGTAGCCGAAGGCGAAGAACAGCCCGAAGTTGAGCGCGCCGAACAGCAGCGCCAGGCGCAGGTCGGCGCCGCGCGGCGCGCGCAGGCGCAGCGCCAGGCTGGCGAGCGCGAACACGCCCGCGGCCATGGCGAAGCGCACGCCGGCGCCCCACATGGGCGGCAGCTCGAGGTTGCTGAAGCGCACCGCCACGTAGTTGCCCGAGGCGAGCAGGGCGCAGGCGGCGAACAGCAGCCAGGTGGTGAGCTCGGGGCCGGCCCGGGGGTCGCTCGGTGCGTGCATGGGGCAGCATGCGCTCGCGGCCGGCGGCGGTCTATGACGGCTGGGCCGGGGGCGGCGGCCGGGCCCGGCGCGCTGCCCCGGCGCGGGGCTAGGGTCGCGCCCGGGCGCCCGCGGCGGGGCGCGTGCGTCGCCTCCGGCGGGCCCGCGCACTAGGCTGGTGCCAGGAGGCCACGTGTCGGAGCCAGAGCTGAGGATCGTGCCGGCCGCCCAGGCCGCGTGCGCCGACCTGCGGGCGGTGTTCGGCGAGCGCGGCGTGGCGGCCGACTGCCAGTGCCAGTGGTTCAAGCTGTCGGCGGCGGAGTGGCGCAGCACCACCCCCGCCGAGCGCGCCGAGCGCCTGCGGCGGCAGACCGCCTGCGGGCACGCGTCGGCGGGCGCCACCACCGGGCTCGTCGCCTACCTGGGGGAGGAGGCGGTCGGTTGGTGCGCCGTCGAGCCGCGCACCGCCTACCCGCGCCTGCGGGGCGCGCGTGCCCTGGGCGGGGCGCTCGGAGGACAAGCTGGACGAGGGCGTGTGGGCCGTGACCTGCTTCGTGACGCGCGCGGGCTTCCGCAAGCGCGGCGTGAGCCGGGCGTTGGCGCGCGCCGCGGTCGAGCACGCCCGCGCGCACGGCGCGCGCGCCGTGGAGGGCTACCCCATCGAGGTGCAGCCGGGCAAGGAGTTCGGCTGGGGCGAGCTGTTCGTGGGCACCGTGAGCGTGTTCGCCAGCGCCGGCTTCCGGCCCGTGAGCCGCCCGACCGCCAGTCGCGTGGTCATGCGCCTCGATCTCGAGGGGTGAGCGTGTGGTCGGCCTGGGCGGTGGGGCGCGGCATCCGGCGAGGCTAGCAGCCGCGGCTCAGCCGAGCTTCTTCAGCGGCCTGACGGCCGGGCCCTGGATCACCGCGCCGCCCGGCTCGAAGCGCGAGCCGTGGCAGGGGCAGTCCCAGCTCTTCTCGGCGTCGTTCCAGCCGACGATGCAGCCCAGGTGGGTGCAGGCCGCCGACAGCCGCGTGAGGGTGCCGTCGGCGGCGCGGTAGAGCGCCACGCTGCCGTCCTCCTCGTCGCGCACCACCACCCCCTGGCCCGGCGGCACGCTCCAGCTGCGCTGGCCCGCCAGGCGGTCGAACAGCAGGTGGCGGGTGGCGCGCACCCCCATCCCGACCAGGTCGGAGGCGCCGTGCAGGTTCACGCGCCGCGGCTCGTAGAGCGCCTCCCACGGGTTCGGCCGCTCCACGATCAGGTCGCGCAGCAGCAGGCCCGCCACCAGGCCGTGGGTCATGCCCCAGCCGCCGAAGCCGGTGGCCACGTACAGGTGGCGCATGCCGGGCGCGGCGCGGCCGATGTAGGGCACGCCGTCGAGCGTGCGGTTGTCCTGCGCCGACCAGCGGTAGACGACCTCGAGCGCCCCGAAGCGCCGGCGCGCCCACTCCTCGAGGCGCAGGTAGCGCTCGGCGGTGTTGCCGCCCTCGCCCGTGACGTGGCCCTCGCCGCCCACCAGCAGCAGCGGCCCCTCACCGGTGGGGTGGGTGCGCAGCGAGTGGTGCGGCTTCGTGCCGTAGAGCATCGCGTGCTCGAGCCCCTCCGGCAGCCCGGCGGCCGGGCGCACGCCCAGCACGTACGAGCGGTGCGGCGTCATGCGGAAGGCGTAGAGCGCCTTGTCGCCGATCGGGTAGTGGCTGGCGACGATCACGTCCCTGGCCCGCACCGTGCCGCCGCTGGTGGTCACGCGGCAGGGCTCGCCGTGCCGGTACTCGAGCACGCGGCTGCCCTCGAACACGTGGCTGCCGTCGCCGGGCAGCTGCGCCGCCAGCGCCAGCAGGAACCTCAGCGGGTGGAAGCGCGCCTGCTCGCCGAGCCTCACGGCCGCCGCCACCGGGTAGGGCAGGGGCGCGTCGTCGGTGAGCTCGATGGGCAGGCCGACCGTGGCGCCGGCCGCGGCCTCGTCGTGGAAGGCCTGCGCCTCGTCGGGGTCCTCGGTGTAGGTGTAGGCGGTGGTGGTGGCGAGGTCGCAGTCGATGCCGCGCGCCTCCACCAGGCGCCGCGCCTCGCGGATGCCGCTGGCGTTGGCGTCGGCGTAGGCGCGCGCCTTGGCCTCCCCGAAGCGCGCGATCAGCTGCGCGTACGCGAGCCCGTGGAGCGCGGTGAGCTTGGCGGTGGTGTGGCCGGTGACGCCGTGGCCCACGCGCCGCGCCTCGATCACCGCCACGCGCTGGCCCGCCTCCTTGAGGAGCGTGGCCGTGGCGATGCCGGCCAGCCCGCCGCCGATGACCGCCACGTCGACCTCCACCTCGCCCTGCAGCGGTGGGTAGCCGGTCTCGGGTGCGGTGGCGAGCCACAGGGAGGTGGGCTCGCCGGGGAGGTCGCTCGTGCGCGGGTCCATGGCCCATCATGCGCAGCGGCGCGCGCGGCGCCGGTGCGTGCGTCGCAGCCCACGCCGCCGAGGGCGCGCCCCGGCCTGCCCAGCAGCCCGCGCCGCCGGTCCGCCCCGCCCCGCAGGTCGGCCGGCGGCAGCCCGCGCTCAGCCGCGCCGGTCGACCAGCCACACCCCCAGGGCGGTGCACACCAGGGCGAACGCCGCCATGAAGGCCAGGTCGCCGCCCACCTGGGCGAGCCCCCAGCCGTGGTAGGCGAGGCCCTTGAGGGCGTCCATGGCGTGGCGCAT
>JAAYYF010000158.1 GCA_012515535.1 Deinococcales bacterium | reverse complement strand
CTGCAGCGGCGCGACGAGCTCGAGGCCCTGCTCGAGGCCGAGGTCGGCCCCGGGATCCGCCTCGTGATCGACGGGCCGGGCGGGGCGCGGGCGGGTGGTCCAAAAAAAGCCTGACGGGGCGCGCCGCCGCCCCGGTCCGCACCACGCTGGACGCCCGCCCGGCCAGCCCCAGCGCGCCCCGCTCGCCCAGCGCCCCCAAGCAGGGCGCCCCGCGGGCGGCAGCGCGCCGCGCGGAGCCGACGCCCGTCGCCGAGCCCGCCCCCCAGCCCAGCTCGCAGCCCGCGTCGCAGCCCTCCCGCGCCCCCGCCCGCGGCGCGGCGCCCGCCACGCAGGACGCGCCGCCCACCACGAGCGGCGAACCGGCGCCCGCCGAGGCGCACGACCTCATCCCCGACGACGTCGCCCTCGGCTTCGAGGACCTGCCGCCGGGCTTCTGGGACGCCCCCGCCGACGAGGTGCGGGCCGCGCTGGAGGAGGACGCGGAGGTCTCCCCCGCCCGCGCACCGCGGCGCGCGGGCGCCACGAGCGCGGCGCCACCCCCGAGCGCGCCCAGCGCGGCGCCGAGCGCAGCGGTCGCCCCGCCGCCCGACGGCGAGGACGCCGCCGAGGACGTGTCGCCGCTCGAGGCGGCCTTCAACCAGCTGCAGAGCCTATTCCCCGGCCGTGTGGTCGAGGTGCTGCCGCTGCAGAACGACGCCGAGAACGACGTCGAGGCGACGTCGCCCCTGGAGGACGGCTACCCCGCCACGGACGGGTACGATGACGACGACCAGGAGCCGCTCTCCTTCGGCCCGGACGCCGACTGACGGCGCCCCTCGCCGAGCGGTACCGACCCCCACCTAGGAGCGTTAGATGAACATCCAGAAGCTGATGAAAGAGGCCCAGAAGGCGCAGCGCAAGGTCGCCGAGGCGCAGGAACGCCTCGCGACCATGACCGTCGAGGGCACGGCCGGCGCCGGCATGGTCACCGCCACCGCCTCCGGCGACGGCACCATCACCGCCGTGCGCATCGACCCAAAGGTGGTCGACCCCGAGGACGTCGAGATGCTCGAGGACCTCGTCACCGCCGCCGTGAGCGAGGCCCAGCGCCGCGCCAAGGAGCTGCAGGAGCAGGAGATGGGCGCCGCGATGGGCGGCATGGGCGGGCTCGGCGGGATGGGCGGGCTGTTCTGAGCCTCGCGGCCCGCCACCCCCGGAGGGCCGCACGATGAGCGTCCGCTTCCCCAACGCCCTGATGACGCTCATCCGCGAGCTCGGCCGCCTGCCGGGCATCGGCCCCAAGAGCGCGCAGCGGCTCGCCTTCCACCTCTTCAACCGGCCCGAGGAGGAGGTGCGGGCGCTCGCCGAGGCGCTGGTGAACGCCAAGACCGGCCTCACCCGGTGCCCGGTCTGCTTCAACGTCATGAGCCGCGGCGAGGAGGCGTGCGCCGTCTGCTCCGACCCGCGGCGCGAGCGCGCCCTCGTGTGCGTGGTGGAGCAGCCCGCCGACCTGCTGGCCATCGAGCGCTCGGGCGAGTACCAGGGCCTCTACCACGTGCTCCACGGCGCCCTGAGCCCCATGAACGGCATCGGCCCCGACAAGCTCACCATCGACCCGCTGATGGAGCGGCTCGCGGACGTGCGCGAGGTGGTGCTGGCCACCTCCACCACCGTGGAGGGCGAGGCCACCGCCATGTACCTCGCCAAGCAGCTGCAGGAGCGCGGCGTGACGGTCAGCCGCATCGCCTACGGGCTGCCGGTGGGCGGCGACCTCGAGTACGCCGACGAGGTCACGCTCGGGAGGGCGATCAGTAACCGTCGGCCCATGTGAGCTCGTTCCGCTCGGGCCTGCGTCTCGGTCGGCCCGGCCGTGGGGCGGGGCGGATGGGTTCGACCCGATCCACGAGACCTCCCCGCCCAGGACGCGGGCCCTAGGCGCCGACCGACCCACCGCTTGACGCCGGGAAACCCGCACGTATAATGGCCGCGCCATCGAGCTAGGGGGCCTCACATTGCCGTCCAAGGAAGCCAAGAAACGTCTAGTGATCGTCGAGTCGCCGACGAAGGCGCGCACGATCAGTCGCTTCCTACCCGCCGGCTACCAGGTCGAAGCCAGCATGGGCCACGTGCGCGACCTGCCCTCGAACGCCTCCGAGATCCCCAGCGAGCTGAAGGGCGCCGAGTGGGCGCGCCTGGGCGTCAACGTCGAGGAGGGCTTCAAGCCCGTCTACGTCGTCTCCCCGCGCAAGCGCGACATCGTCAAGAAGCTCCGCTCGGCGCTCAAGTCCGCCGACGAGCTCTACATCGCGACGGACGAGGACCGCGAGGGCGAGTCGATCGGCTGGCACCTGGTCGAGCTCCTCGAGCCCAAGGTGCCGATCAAGCGCATGGTGTTCCACGAGATCACCCGCGACGCGATCATGGCCGCCCTCGAGCGCACCCGCGACATCGACGAGAACCTGGTCGACGCCCAGGAGACGCGCCGCGTGCTCGACCGCCTGGTGGGCTACGCCATCAGCCCGCTGCTGTGGCGCAAGATCGCCCCGCGCCTGTCGGCCGGCCGCGTCCAGAGCGTGGCGGTGCGGCTGCTGGTGCTGCGCGAGCGCGAGCGCATGAGCTTCGTGCCCGCGGGCTACTACGACCTGACCGCCTACCTGGCCAAGGAGGAGGCCGGCTTCGAGGCCACCCTCACCCACGTGGGCGGGGTGCGCGTCGCGAGCGGTCGCGACTACGACCCCGACACCGGCCGCCTGAAGCAGGGCCTCAAGCGCGGGCAGGACGTGGTCGAGCTGGGCCAGGCCGACGCCGAGGCCCTGGCCGAGCTGGCCGGCGCCGGCGCCTGGCGCCTCACCGACCTCGAGGAGCGCGAGGCGAAGCGCAGCCCCGCCGCGCCCTTCACCACCTCCACGCTGCAGCAGGAGGCCAGCCGCAAGCTGGGCCTGGCGGCGCGCGACACCATGCGCGTGGCGCAGTCGCTCTACGAGAACGGCTACATCACCTACATGCGCACCGACTCCACCAACCTCTCGGAGGAGGCGCTGAAGGCCAGCCGCGAGGCGATCGAGCGCCGCTACGGCAGCGAGTACCTGAGCCCCGGCGAGAGGCGCTACCAGCAGCGCTCGCGCAACGCCCAGGAGGCGCACGAGGCCATCCGCCCCGCCGGCACCCAGATGAAGACCGCCGACGAGCACGGCCTGCGCGGCACCGAGGCGGCGCTCTACGACCTCATCTGGAAGCGCACCGTGGCCAGCCAGATGGCCGACGCGCGCCTGAAGTTCGTCACCGCGCGCATCGAGGCGCGCCTCGACGGCGCCGCCCCGGGAGGCGTCGCCGAGCAGCTGGGCGCCGCGCGCGTCG
>JAAYYF010000157.1 GCA_012515535.1 Deinococcales bacterium | reverse complement strand
CAGCGCGATCGCGCGTTGGAGCGGGGTCAGGTCCGGGTCGGTGTAGGCCTGGGCCTTCTCTGCGTCCTCGGGCCCGAGCCTGATGAAGATCACCGAGGTGCCGTTGGGGTCGGTGAGCGTGAAGCGCGTCTGGCCCGGGCGCATGCGTGAGATCCGCGGGAGGCCCTTGCTGGTCGCACGCCCCAGCGCCCGTCGCAGGTTGGCGCTGAACTCGGCGTGCAGCCCCTCGACCTCGGACACTAGCACCAGGCAGGTGGTGAAGGCGGCGCTCGGGTCGAGCCCCTTGAGCCCGAAGATGTGCAGCTCGCAACCGTCCCGCGCGACGACCCCGTACGGGTTGGGCGCCTTCTGCCGGTAGGTGACCTCGAAGCCGAGGGCGGTCCAGAGGGCCAACGTCTCCTCTAGGGAGACGCAGGGGAGCGCCGGGATGCTCTTGACGAGCCGCATCTAGGGAGTATAGAGGCCGGGGACGCTCGCGCCTTCTAGGCGAGCGTCCCCCGAGAGGTCCGGCCCGGACGGTAGGACCCCTCAGGCCACCGCCCGCTGGCGCGCCACGCTCACCAGCATCACGGTGATGAGCGTGAACGCCACGAACGCCAGCAGCGGGATCGTGACGAAGCCGAGCCAGTTGATGTACTGGATCTCGCACGGCACCCCGCTGCGGCACACGGCCGAGGAGCTGATCCACGGCACCTTCTGCTCCAGGTAGTGGAAGCCGGAGACGGCGATGCCCAGCACCGACAGGGGCAGGGCGTACTTGACGACGCCGCGGTCCTGGCGGTAGCTGGCGATGGCGAGGAGGATCGCCAGCGGGTACATGAGGATGCGCTGGTACCAGCAGAGGGTGCAGGGGACGAAGAGGCGCACCTCGCTGAAGTAGAGGCTACCTAGCGTCGCGACGACGGAGACCACCCAGGCGAGGTAGATCAGCGGGGCGCGCACGGGTCAGTTGGCGGCGTTGCGGATGGCCTGACGGAGGTTGGCCAGGGTGGGGTTGGCGACGAGCTGGCCGTTGACCGCCACCGAGGGGGTGCCCGTGATGCGCAGCTGGTTCGCGGCGGCCACGTCGGCGGCGAGGGCGTCGGCGGCCTCGGTGCTGGCCACGCAGTCGCGCAGGGCGCCGCCGTCGAGGTCGGGGGCGTAGGCGAGGGCCATGTCGATGGCGTCGGCGCGGCTACGCAGGCTCTGCTGGCCGCGCATCAGCACCGGCTCGAGCTGCGTGAAGATGTCGTTGCCCTGTTGGAAGACGCACTCGCCGACCAGCGCGACGTCGCGCGAGACGATGGGGTGCACCACCGGGAAGTTGAGGAAGTAGATGGCGGCGGTGCCGTCGTTCACGAACTCCTGCTCCAGCACCGGGGTGGTGTTGGCGCTGAAGCTCGCGCAGTGGGGGCAGAGGAAGTCGAAGAAGACGGCCACCTTGACCGGCGCGTCGGGACTGCCGAGGCGCGGGTTCGCGCCGTAGTCGATGTCGCCGCTGGCTTGGGTAGCGGTCAGGCGGGGCACGATCGCGAAGGCCGCGATCACGAGTATGACGACCGCGACGGAGATCATCGTCAGGCGCTGTGAGTTCATGGTGCAGAGTCTACATAACCGCCGGCCCCGCCGTTCGTGCTTCAGGATGCAGGGCTAGCATGACCGCATGGCCACCCCTGTCGTCCCCAGCAGCTTCCGCGCGTTCCGCGTCCACGTCGACGGGGAGGAGGTGCGGCGCACGGTCGAGGAGCTCCCGTTCGAGAGCCTGCCCGACCACGACGTCACGGTGCGCGTGGCGTACTCGTCGCTCAACTACAAGGACGCCCTGTCGGCCAGCGGCAACCGTGGCGTGACCCGGCACTACCCGCACACCCCGGGCATCGACGCCGCCGGCGAGGTGGTCGCCTCGCGCGACGCGCGCTTCGCGCCCGGCGACCGGGTGCTGGTCACGGGCTTCGACCTCGGCATGGACACCCCGGGCGGCTTCGCGGAGTACGTGCGCGTGCCCGGCGACTGGCTGGTGCCGCTGCCCGAGGGCCTGAGCGCGCGCGACGCCATGGCGCTCGGCACCGCCGGCTTCACGGCGGCGCTGGCGCTCGAGCGCCTGGCGTTCGCCGGCGTGACCACCGACCTGGGGCCGCTGGTGGTGACGGGCGCCTCGGGCGGGGTGGGGAGCCTGGCGGTGGCGCTGGCGGCCGACGCGGGCTACGAGGTGATCGCCAGCAGCGGCAAGGGGTCCGCGGCCGGGCTGCTCGAGCGCCTGGGCGCCAGCGAGCGCGTCGGGCGCGCGGCGCTCTCCGACCCGAGCGAGCGGCCGCTGCTCAAGGGCCTCTACGCGGGCGGCATCGACACGGTCGGTGGCGTCGCCCTCGAGAACCTCGTCAAGTCGACGCGGGTGGGCGGCGGGGTGGCCGCGTGCGGCAACGCCGGCGGCGCCGAGCTGCGCCTGACCGTCTACCCGTTCATCCTGCGGGGCGTGGCGCTCTTGGGCGTCGACAGCCAGCACGCCGACCCCGAGACGCGCCGCGAGGTATGGCGCTCGCTGGCGGGCAACGCGGCGCTCCGGCGCGCGCTCGCCGACCCCGAGCTGGTGCAGGAGACCACGCTCGAGGGGCTCGAGGAGCAGGTCGAGCGCATCCTGGCGGGCGGCGTGACGGGGCGGGTGGTGGTGCGCCCCTGACTCGCCCCCGTCGCTCGGCGCCTAGCAGCTGGCGCGCCGAGCGTGTGAAGTCAGCGGTACGCGGGACGCCCGAGGGTCGCTGATAGACTCGCCTCAAGAGTGAGGACCGGCACCCTTGCGCCGGGTCGCCGGCGCCGCGGTGCGCCGTCGGGCCGGGCGCGGGCGCCGCGCCTCTCGCGAACGAAGGGAGTACAACCATGGCATTCGACCTTCCCGACCTGCCCTACGCGTTCGACGCGCTCGAGCCCCACATCGACGCGCGCACCATGGAGATCCACCATGGCAAGCACCACGCGGCGTACACCAACAACCTGAACGCCGCCATCGAGAAGCACGCCGACCTGCAAGGCAAGAGCGCCGAGGAGCTCGTCTCCGACATCGACGCGCTGCCCGAGGACATCCGCACCGCGGTGCGCAACAACGGCGGCGGTTACGTCAACCACAACCTCTTCTGGGAGATCATGAGCCCCGACGGCGGCGGCCAGCCGTCGGGCGAGCTCGCGCAGGCCATCGACGCGGCCTTCGGCTCGTTCGACGCGTTCAAGCAGAGGTTCTCCGACGAGGCCGGCAAGCGCTTCGGCTCCGGCTGGGCGTGGCTGGTCGTGGGCTCCGGTGGCGAGCTGAAGCTCTACTCGCTGCCCAACCAGGACTCGCCGCTCATGCAGGGCGACAAGCCCATCCTGGGCCTCGACGTGTGGGAGCACGCCTACTACCTCAACTACCAGAACCGCCGCCCCGACTACATCAAGGCGTTCTTCGAGGTCGTCGACTGGGACGCCGTGGCGAAGAAGTACGCCGAGGCGCGCGGCTGACGCTCGCCCGCT
>JAAYYF010000012.1 GCA_012515535.1 Deinococcales bacterium | reverse complement strand
GGTGCCGAGCGCGGTCGTCGGCGTCGACAGCGTGATGATGGGGGTCGTGGGCTCCACGAGCGACGGGCTCATGGACATCGTCCCCGAGATCCCGTTCCTCCCCATCATCGACTGACCTCCTCCGGCCAGGCGCGCCGCGGCGCGCCTGGCCGCCCCTCATCACGCTCGGTCGGGTCCGGCTCCCCGCAGGGAAGCTACGGCGGGGAGCCGCTCGCAAGGGCTATCCTTGAGGCCAGTGACCGACGCTAGCACCCCCCTCCTCCCGTCCGAGACCCCCACCGCCACGACCCTCGAGGAGCTGCAGCGCAACCTGGAGGCGGTGCGGCAGCGCATCGACGCCGCCGCGCGCCGCGTGGGCCGCGACCCCAGCGAGGTGCGCCTGCTGCCCGTCAGCAAGACGGTGCCCGAGGAGCGCCTGCGGCTGGTGTACGAGGCCGGCGTGCGCTTCCTAGGCGAGAACAAGGTGCAGGAGGCGCAGCGGAAGGCCGAGGCGATGGCCGACCTCACCGACCTGAAGTGGTCGGTGATCGGGCACCTGCAGCGCAACAAGGCGCGCTACGTGGCGCGCTTCGCGGCCGAGTTCCAGGCGCTCCACACCGTGCGCCTGGCCGAGACGCTCGAGCGGCGCCTCGAGATCGAGGACCGCACGCTGGACGTGTTCGTGCAGGTGAACAGCTCGGGCGAGGAGAGCAAGTTCGGCCTCCCGCCCGAGGAGGTGCCGGCGTTCGTGAAGGAGCTGCCGAGCTTCCCGCGCCTGCGGGTGAAGGGCCTGATGACGCTGGCGCTGTTCTCGAGCGACATGGAGCGCGTGCGCGCCTGCTTCGTGCGCATGCGCGAGCTGCAGGAGCGCCTGCGCCAGGAGGCGCCCGACGGCCTGAGCTTCGACGAGCTGTCGATGGGCATGTCTGGCGACTTCGAGGTCGCCATCGAGGAGGGCGCCACCGTGGTGCGCGTGGGGCAGTCGATCTTCGGGGCGCGCGAGCTGCCCGACAGCCACTACTGGCCCACGCAAGGGTCGCAGGCCGGCGCGTGAGCGGCCCCGGCGCGGAGCCCGACCTGGGGTTCGACCCGCGCTCGCTCGAGCCCCTGCCCGTGGACGTGGTGTCGGTCCAGTCGCAGGTGGTGTACGGCTGCGTCGGCAACAGCGTGGCGGTGCCGACCCTGCAGGCGCTCGGCCTGAACGTGGTGCCGGTGCCGACGGTGCTGCTCAGCAACACGCCGCACTACGACACGTTGGCGGGCGGGGCCGTCCCGCTCGAGTGGTTCGAGGGGTACCTGCGCGCGCTCGACGAGCGGCGCGTGCTGCGGCACGCACGCGCCGTGCTGGTCGGCTACCTGGGCTCGCCCGCGCAGGCGGCCGCGCTGGCAGCCTGGCTGGAGCGCGCCACGCGCGCCAAGCCCGAGCTGCTGGTGGTCCTCGACCCGGTGATGGGCGACTTCGACAGCGGTCTCTACGTGGACCCGCAGCTGCCGGCCGCGTTGCGCGACCGGCTCGTGCCGCACGCCACCGGTCTCACGCCCAACGCCTTCGAGTTCGAGCAGCTGATCGGCCGGCCGCTCGCCACGGTGGCGGAGACGGTCGCGGCGGCGCGCGGGCTGCTGGAGGGGCGCACGCAGTGGGTGGTGGTCACCAGCGCGGCGCCGCAGGAGGACGGCGGCGGCTCGCGTATCGTGCTCGTCACGAGCAGCGGGCACGAGGTGGTGACCTGGGAGCGCGTCGCCTACGGCGCCAAGGGCACCGGCGACCTGTTCACCGCCGCCGTCACCGGCGCGTTGCTGCAGGGCGCCGGCCTGCGTGACGCGGTGGTGGCGGCGCACGCGCGCGTGGCGACGGTGCTCGAGCGTACGGCGCGCCTGAACTGCAACGAGTTGGTGCTGACGGACGCCTGAACGCCGGGCGAGCGGGAGCCGGCGCGACCGGCTGCGCGGCGCTTGCCGGTGCTCAGCCTGGCGCCGGGATCAGCCGCCAGTTCCCTTCGGAGACGACCTCGACACTCGGGCCATCGACCACGATGGCGGTGGCATCGTCGATGACGTAGCTGGGGTTCGGCAGGCGCGCCGCCCACCTCTCGGCCGCGGCCATCGTGTTGGTGGGCAGGTCCGGGTGGTCCAGGTGCGGGAACATCGAGAACCCCACGAGCCCGAGCGCGCTGTCGTCACCCGTTTCCGGCTGCCAGCCGACGAACTCCTGCCCGATCCGCGGCGCCATCACCATGCTGCCGGCGCTGAGCCCCACCCACACGGTGTCGGTGAGGGACGGCAGGTGGGCGGCGAGCCCGGAGCGGCGCACCCAGTGGCTGAGGTAGAGCGCGTCGCCGCCCGACACCAGCAGAACGTCGGCCGCCCGCACCTTCGGTAGCCAGAGGTCCTCTTCGAGGCTGGGCAGGGCGGTGAGCTCCAGCACGCCCACCGAACTCCATCCAAGCCCGACCATGCCGTCCTCGCTCCTGCCGGCGATGAACTCCCAGGCGAGCCGGCCGGGACCGACCCAGGGGTGGCCGTACATCGCGGTCGGGATGCAGAGCGCGTGGCACTCGGCGATGGGCTTCCGCAGCAGGCCGGTCAAGGCGGCGCGGATGCTGGGGTTGGTGATGCCGCCGGAGGTGAGCAGGTACTTCATCCTGGCTCCTGTCTGGGTGTGGCTCGAGGTTGGACGAACTATACGGCCTACAGGCCCAACCCAGCGGCGGCCGGCATGGTCGCTGCGACCCCGGTCAGCGCTGGTGCTGCGCGAGTCAGGCGGGTTTGGGTTTTCCGGAGCTTCGTAGTATCATCTGCCAACCCGCAAATATCTCCCTGCCATCGACGCAGTGGGTTGGCGTGGTTCCGCGTGGCGGTTCTCGGTAGCACTCCCGTGCCGAGGCCCCGGCACGTGTCGTCGTTCCGTAGGAGGAAACATGAAGAACCGCCGTCTGCTTCCCGTCTTGCTCGCCGCGCTCGTCGCGTTCGGCCTGGTCGCCGGCGCCAGCGCGCAGGAGCCCCGCTACGGCGGCACCATCACGGTCGCCGTCACCGACGACCCGCCCAACCTCGACCCGCACATCACGAACGCGGCGTCGGCGCGCAACATCCTGCACAACATCTTCGCCACGATCGTCGAGATGAACGAGGAGTTCGTGCCGGCCCCGGGCCTGGCCGAGTCGTGGGAGATCAGCGACGACGGTCTCACCTACACCTTCCACCTCGTCGAGAACGCGCGCTTCCACGACGGCACGCCCGTCGACGCCGAAGCCATCGTCTACAACTTCGACCGCATCAAGGACCCCGCCACCGGCTCGCCCCGCGCCTCGGAGCTGAGCTTCGTGGAGTCGTACGAGGCGGCCGACGAGTACACCTTCGTGGCGCGCCTCAGCCAGCCGTACGCCGCGCTGCTGCCGGCCCTGGCCTCGTGGAGCGGCATGATCGTCTCCCCCACCGCGGTGGAGACGTACGGCGACGACTTCGCCTCGCACCTCGTGGGCGCCGGGCCGTTCAAGTTCGTCGACCACATCCGCGACGACCGCGTGCTGCTGGTGCGCAACGACGACTACTTCCGTGAGGGCCTGCCGTACCTCGACCAGATCATCGTCCGCCCGTTCGTGGACGGCGAGGCGCGCGTCATCAACCTCAAGTCCGGCGCGCTCGACATGTTCTACACGATCCCCGGCAAGGACCTCGAGGACCTGATGAGCTACCCAGGCGTGGTGGTGGAGTCGGTGCCGGGCCTCGGCTACTCGAGCATGTACATCAACACGCGCTCCGAGGCGCTGGGCAACCCCTACCGTCGCCAGGCCCTCAACTACTGCGTGGACCGCGACATCATCATCAACACCGTGTTCCCCCACGGCGGCGCCGTGGCCGCCTACAGCCCGTTCTCGCCGGCCACCTTCGTCACCGACGTCGACGACGAGCGCATCCCGCAGCGCGACCCCGAGAAGGTGCGCGAGCTGCTCGAGCTGGCCGGCTCGCCGAACGGCTTCACCTTCGAGGTCCTCTACGCCGCCGACGAGGAGAACACCCGCCTCATCACGCTGGTGCAGGCCATGTGCGCCGAGTTCGGCATCAACCTCGTGGCGCAGCCCACCGAGTTCGGGCAGATCCTCGCGCGCGCCGGCGAGGGCAACTACACCGCCGCCTGGATCTCGCTCACGCCGCGCAACGACCCCGACCTGAGCGCGTACCCGTGGTTCACCTCCAACAGCACCAACTTCGCTCAGATCGACAACCCGGTCATCGACGACCTCCTCACGCGCGCCCGCGCGGTCAGCGACATCGCCGAGCGCCGCGAGCTCTACCGCGCCGCGGCCGACGAGATGCTCCTCGAGATGCCCTACCTCTTCCTGTTCCACCGGGCCGAGATCAAGGCGTACCGCGACCGCATCCAGAACTTCCCGCACATCGCGGACGGCATGATGCGCTTCGAGTCGGTTTGGGTCAACGACTGAGTCACGGCTGACACACAGCCCAGGGTGGGCGGTCGCTAACGAGCCGCCCACCCTCTTCGGTTCTGGAGACGGATGCTCACGTTCCTCGTAAACCGGGTCCTCAGCTCGATCCCGATCATCATCATCATCACGCTGGCGGTGTTCACCGTCATGCAGCTGCTACCGGGCGACCCCACGCTCGCCATCCTCGGCGACGAAGCCACCCCGCAGTCGCGCGCCGTGCTGCGCGAGCGCATGGGCCTCGACCGGCCCGTGCACGTGCAGTACCTCAGCTGGCTGGGCGGGATCCTCACCGGCGACCTCGGCCGCTCGCTCGTGGACAACACGCCGGTCGCGCGCGCGGTGGGCTTCGCGTTCCCCGTGACGCTGCAGATCGCGCTGGTGTCGCTCTTCATCTCGGTGAGCGTCGGCGTGCCGCTCGGCATCCTCTCGGCCGTGCGCCGTGGGGGGTTCCTGGACGCGCTGGCCTCTATCTTCGCGCTCTCCGCCATATCGATCCCCGCCTTCTGGGCCGGGATCCTGCTCATGTACTTCGTGGCGCTGCAGCTCGGGTGGTTCCCCTCGTCGGGCTTCGTGCGCTTCAACGAGGACCCGCTCCGCAGCCTGCACCACTCCATCCTCCCCGCGGTCGCGCTGGCGCTCCGGCCGATCGGCATCTTCATGCGCATGACGCGCGGCAGCATGCTCGAGGTCATCAACAGCGACTTCGTGCGCACCGCCCGCGCCAAGGGCGTCTCCGAGACCTCGGTGAACCTGCGGCACGCGCTGCGCAACGCGCTGATCCCGCTCTTCACCCTCATGGGCCTCGAGTTCTCCGGCCTCATGGGCGGCGTGGTCGTCATCGACACCCTGTTCGCCGTGCCGGGCTTCGGGCGCCTCATCTACAGCGCCTTCCTGCGTAGCGACTTCGTGATGATGCAGAGCCTGATGGTGCTCTTCTCGCTGGTGGTCATCGTGGTGAACCTGCTGACCGACGTGTCGTACAGCCTGCTCGACCCGAGGATCCGCTACTCATGACCTTCCGCCGTGTTGCCAAGCAGTTCGCGCGCCGGCCGCTGGCCATGCTGGGCCTGGTCATCGTGGTGGCCATGGTGCTGGTGGCGATCTTCGCGCCGCAGCTGGCGCCGTACGACCCCACCAAGCCCGACTTCACCGCCATCCTGCAGGCGCCCAGCTCCAAGTACCTGCTGGGCACCGACGAGGTGGGCCGCGACCTCCTCTCGCGCCTCATCTACGGCGCCCGCGCCTCCATCCGGGCCGGCATCATCGCCGTGCTCATCGCGGTAGGCCTCGGTGTTCCCACCGGGCTGCTGTCGGGCTACGTGGGTGGCTGGCTGGACCGCCTGGTGATCATGCGCCTGACCGACGCCATGATCGCCTTCCCCACCATCGTGCTGGCGTTGGCGCTGGCCGCCGCGCTCGGGGGCAACCTCACGACGGCGATGCTGGCGATCGGCATCGGCAGCGCGCCGGCGTTCATCCGCTTGGCGCGCGCGCAGGCGCTGAGCTTGCGCGAGCAGGAGTTCGTGGAGGCGGCCCGCGCGCTGGGGAACGGCGCCAACAAGGTGATGCTGCGGCACGTGCTCCCGAACGCGGTCGGCCCCTTGCTGGTGCAGGCGTCGATCGCGATCGCCGCCGCCATCCTCGCCGAGACGGCGCTGTCGTTCCTGGGCCTGGGGGTGCAACCGCCGACGCCGTCGTGGGGCTCCACCCTGCGCATCGGCACGGGCTACATGCAGCAGGCGCCCTGGCTGTCGCTCTACCCGGGGCTGGCGATCTTCGCCACGGTGCTGGGCATCAACCTGCTGGGCGACGGCCTGCGCGACGTGCTGGACCCGCGCGACCGGGCCTGAGCCTAGCCCGGTGGGCGGCGCCGCTCCGTGGCGCCGCCCACCGCCTATCATCGCCGCATGATCGACGACGACGACATGCGCCACCTGCGCCGCTGCGTGGACCTGGCGCGCGCGGCCTTACAGGCCGGCGACGCCCCGTTCGGCTCCGTGCTGGTGAGCGCGGACGGCCGCGTGCTGTTCGAGGACCACAACCACGTGTCGGGCGGTGACCAGACGCAGCACCCGGAGCTCGCCATCGCGCGCTGGGCGGCCGCGAACCTCGCCCCCGAGGAGCGCGCCGCCGCCACCGTCTACACCTCGGGCGAGCACTGCCCCATGTGCGCCGCCGCGCACGCCTGGGTCGGACTGGGGCGCGTGGTCTACGCGAGCTCCTCGGCGCAGCTGCGCGCCTGGCTGGACGAGTGGGGCGTGCCGCCGGGGCCGGTGCGGCCGCTGGCGATCACCGAGGTCGCGCCGGGCGTGCCGGTCGAGGGGCCCGTGGAGGAGCTGGCGGCCGAGGTGCGCGAGCTGCAGCGGCGCTACCACCAGCGCTGAGCGCTTGCCCTGCCGCGGCGGCCCGTCGGGTTCGAGCAGGTCACTACATGACCACGCCCCTAGGCGGTCACGTAGCACCCGCGCAGACTGGCGGTGGAGGCCGACCACCATGACCGACCGCTCGCCCGCCCCCGATCGTTCCCCCGACGAGGTCCGCGACGCCGCGCGTCGCACCTTCGGCGCCGCCGCCCACGCCTACGTCGCGAGCGAAGGTCACCGCACCGGCTCCGACCTGGAGAGGCTCGTGACGCTCGCCGCCGAGCGCCTCGGTGGCCTCGCGGGCCGCGCGGCGCTCGACGTCGCCACCGGTGGCGGTCACGTGGCGTTGGCGTTGGCGCGTGCCGGCGCGCGCGTGTCGGCCGCCGACCTCACGCCCGCGATGCTGGAGGCGGCGGAGAGCTTCGTGCGCGAGCAGGCGCCGGACGCCGGCGTGGCGTTCCACGAGGCCGACGCCGGCGCGCTGCCGTTCGACGCGGCGAGCTTCGACCTGGTCACCTGCCGCATCGCGGCGCACCACTTCCCCGACCCGCAAGCGTTCCTGCGCGAGGTCACGCGCGTCCTGCGGCCGGGCGGCGTCATGGTCCTCATCGACAACGTCGCGCCCGAGGACGCCGAGCTGAACGAGGCGATGAACGCGGTCGAGCGCGTGCGCGACCCGGCGCACCTGGAGTCGTACCCGGTGGCGTGGTGGGTGGCGCGCAGCGCGAGCGTGGGCCTCGAGACGGTGCACCTGGAGCGCTTCTGGCGCGCCAAGGCGTTCCGCGAGTGGGCCGAGCGCACCCCGCCCGAAGGCGTCACGCCGGCCGCGCACGCCGCCGCGGTGGAGCGCTTCGTGCGCGGGCTGTCCGCGCGGGCGCGCACCTACCTGGGCGCCCGCGACAGCGGGCAGGGGTTGGCGTCGCTGCGGCACGAGGTGATGCTGCTCGTGCTCGAGCGCAGCGCGTGAGGCGGCAGCCGGCGCTCTAGGTGTTCAGCCGCCGACGATGTCGCCGCCGTTGACGTGGATGGTCTGCCCCGTCACGTAGCTCGCGTCCTGCGAGGCCAGGTAGACGTAGGCGGGGGCGACCTCCTCGGGTTGGCCGGCGCGCTTCATGGGCTGGTCGCTGCCGAACTTGGCGACCTTGTCGGCGTCGAAGCTCGCGGGGATGAGCGGCGTCCAGATGGGGCCGGGCGCCACGCCGTTGACGCGGATGCCCTGGTCGGCGAGGTTCGTGGCCAGCGAGCGCGTGAACGCCAGGATGGCGCCCTTGGTGGAGGCGTAGTCCATCAGCATCGGGTTGCCGCGGAAGGCGGTGATGGAGGTGGTGTTGATGATGCTGGCGCCCTCCTTCATGTGGTCGAGCGCCGCCTTGGTCAGGTAGAAGATCGAGAAGATGTTGGTGCGGAAGGTGCGCTCCATCTGCTCGTCGGAGATGTCCTGCAGCCGCTCGGCCACGTGCTGCTCGGCGGCGTTGTTGACCAGCACGTCCAGCCCCCCGAGCTCTCGCACGGCGCGGTCGATGGCTTCGCGGCAGAAGGCGGGGTCGCCGATGTCGCCGGCGACCTTCACGCAGCGCCGCCCCTGCTTCTCGACCAGCTCGGCGGTCAGGTCGGCGTCCTCGCTCTCGTCGAGGTAGAGGATCGCTACGTCGGCGCCCTCCTTGGCGAAGTGGATGGCGACCGAGCGGCCGATGCCGCTGTCGCCGCCGGTGATGATGGCCTTCTTGCCCTCGAGCTTGCCGCCGGGGCGGTAGCCCTCGCCCGCGTACCTGGGCGGGGGGTCCATCTGCGACTCGCGGCCCGGCTGACGCTCCTGCTCCTGCGGTGGGCGCTGCTTCGACCCCTTGCTGTCGGACATCGCTTCCTCCTCGGGCGTTCCTGGGTGTGAGGCGGGCGCGGTCGACGGCGCGCCGGCGGTCCAGCGCGCCTGGCGTCGGCGAGGTCAGGTCGCCGGCAGCGCCGCTGCGGTTCAGTGCTCGTGGGCCGCGTCGGACTCCTGCTTGGTCTCGTGGACGGTGCCGTGGTCGTGCTCGGGTGGCGCGTAGAGCGAGTAGACCTTCAGGGGGGTGTCGCCCACGTTCAGCACGTTGTGCCACCAGCCGGAGGGCACCATGACGATGAAGTCGTCGCTGGCGTCGAAGGTCCGGTCGAGGTTCTCCTGGGTCTTGCCCATCATCACCTTGGCGTCGCCCGCCTCGATGCGCAGGAACTGGTCGGTGCCGTCGTGCTTCTCGAGGCCGATCTCGCCCCCTGGGGGGATGGACATGAGGGTCAGCTGCAGGTGCTCGCCCGTCCACTTGGCGACGCGGAACTTGTCGTTCTGCTTGGTGATCTCCTCGACGTCGACCACGTAAGGTTCGGGGCCGTAATCCTTCGTGTCCACGATCTCTCCCCTTTCGACTGGCACGCACTCATAGATAGCCGCCGCGGGCTGGGTCACGCGCTTTCTCGTCACAACGGCGCTGCTTTCGCGGCTCAGCGACGGCGGTGGGGTTCCCACGCCGTGAGTCCGACGCGGAGCGCACGTTTCGCGTGGGTGACGACGCTGGTGGGTGAGAACCCTGTAAGGCACCGAATGTTACCGTCGGTCACGAAAATGAACAGCTTCAAGTCTTGTGGTCATCGTCGGATACTCGTGTTCTCGCTCTTCCTGCTTCTGTCCTCGGCCGCGTACTCGCAAGGCTTCGAGTTCGGCATCAGCGCCTATCCCGCCGGCGTCGTCACGGCGCACGTCGGCGTGCCGCTGTTCGAGGCGCGCGACGTCCAGCACCAGGCGCGCGCGAGCGTCGCCTACGGCTTCGAGGGCCTCCCCGCCCTCGGCGCCACCTACGTCATGCGCGACGCTGGGCGGACGTTCCTCGGGACGTACCTCGGCGCCGGGCTCGGCGTCTCGTTCCCAGGCGAGCCCCTGAGCGGCGCCATGCTGAGCATGCACGTGCTGGCCGGCATGAGCACCGACATCGTCGGCGGCCTTCGCGCCTTCACCGAGGTGGTGGTGGCGGGCAACGGCCTCGGTAGCGACCTCAGCCTCGGCGCTGGCCTGACGTACACCCTGGGAGGCTTCCGGTGACGCGCGCCCGCCTCCTCTCCCTCCTGGCGCTCCTGACGCTCGCCCTCTCCGCTTGCATGGGAGGCGCGCCCAGCGCGTTCGGAGACGTGACGCTGACCGGCGTCACGCCCGACCGGGTCACGGCCGACGCGCTTACCCTCACCATCACCGGGACCCGCTTCTTCCAGGCCGCCGACGGCGCCGGCATGCGCGTCGAGGCGTGCGGCGTCACCGCCACCGCCACCATCCTCGAGCCCGTCACGCGGACGGTCGTGCTGCCGCCCGCCGGCAAGGTCGTCGTGCAGGCCGGCGAACGGCTCACCGCCGAGCTCCCCACGGAGGGCATGGTGGCCGGCGCGAGCGACCTGCGCGTCACGCGCCCCGACGGCGACTCCGCGGTGCTCGCGGGCGCCCTCACCTGCGTGGTGGCGACCGACCCCGAGGGCGAAGAGCCCCAGGATCCGGCTGAGCCGGGAGAGGAACCGGAGAACACGCCACCCGTCGCCCAGGCCCAAGACCTGGAGACCGCCGAGAACGAGGCGCTCGCTATCACCCTTCTGGCCACCGACGCCGACGGTGACGCCCTCACCTTCACCATCACCAGCGAGCCGGAGCACGGCACCCTCACCGGCGACGCGCCGGAGCTCACCTTCACCCCCGACACGAACTGGTACGGCGAGGACGCGTTCACCTTCACGGTCGAGGACGGCCGAGGGGGTAGCGACAGCGCCACCGTCACCATCACCGTGCACCCCCTCACGCCCGCCAGCCTCACCATCACCACCACGCCCGCCCACCTCGCCGTTCACATCGGCGTCACCGGCCCCGAAGGGTTCCGCGACGACCTCGCGGGCAGCAGCCGCCTCGACGGCCTCCGACACGGCGAGTACACCCTCACCTTCGTCCCGTACCAGGAGCAGGTCGAGCACCCCCTCGCGGAGGACGGCTCCTTCCAGCGCGGCTGGCTCCCCGAGCGTGAGGAGCTCACCATCACCCTCGCACCGGGCGAACACCAGGACATCGAGCTCGGGTACGAGATCGAGCCCGTCACGCTGCACCTCGCCATCGACGGCCTCCCCGACGACGTCCTCTCCCCCCTCGACCCCCTGCTCGGTGCCACCGTCGCCCGGTTCAACGAGGACCTGATCGGCCTCGAGCCCATCGATCCCGAAGAGACGATGACGCTCGAGCCGGGTGTCTACATGATCAACCACGCCCCGCAGGTCAGGTTCGACCGCAGCCTCCCTCTCTACGCCTGGGAGGAGGTGTACGACTTCGCCGACAGCTACTCGCACGTGCTCACGCTGAGCAGCGGTGACGAGACCACCCTCACCTTCGGGTACCGGCTCGTGACCGGCAACATCTTCCTCGACGTCACCGGCCTGCCCGAAGGCCTCAGGGCCGAGGGTTACCTCCGTCGCTGGCTCCCAGGCGGCGACTGGACGGAGCCGATCACGAGCTTCGTCAACCTGGCCCCCGGCGCCTATTACGTCAGCGGCCTCGACGTCAACTCGTCCATCCAGGCCGAGCATCCCGACCAAGGCACCATCCCCGTCGAGATCTACTACGAACCTAAGGATCACCCTGGCACGGTGGTCCTCGACAGCGGGCGCAACATCACCGTGCCGCTCGATTACGAGCTCGCCCTGGGCTTCTTCCGCATCCGGATCTCGAGCCGGGACGGGGACCCCGTCCTCGGCAACGTCCGCATCCGCCCCTACGGCGCCGGCGACGACGCCTGGGTCACCTTCTCCGAGCCCGTCGAGTACCCGGACTTCATCAGGTACGACGCCCATCCCGGCGTCTACGAGGTCCGCTTCGATGACGTCGAACCCGACCCGCCCCACCACGACGGCTTCAAGTTCGCCTCGGGCTCGGGCTACGGCACGGTCATCCTCGAGTCGTACGGCCTCAACGGGATGGGCAACTTCAAGGACCTAGAAGCCGAGTACATGAAGATGAGCGACTGGTAACCCGGTCGAGGAGCGAACCAGGGGCGCCCGTACGGGCGCCCCTCTCTATGAGCCAGGAGGTCGCGCAGGCCCGAGCGAGCCGTGACGGCGCATCGAGGCTGCGCGCCGCAGCGACGGCGCGAGGCCCTGCCGCGCCTGATCTTCCGGCGCCGCCGGCCCCTCAGAGGTCCGTCAAGCGCGCTTGACACCCGGCCCTCCGCCCCCTATCCTGACGTTACCCTTAGTTTTTAAGGGTGAGTATCTAAGGGTAAGGAAGGAGCCCGCCGTGCCACGTCTCCCACGTCGTCAACTACAGATCCTCGAGGCCTTGCAGGACGCTTACGAGCGTACCGGCACGCTCCCCGAGCTGACGGCGCTGGCGCGCAGCTTCGACATCACCTACCCCACCCTGCGCGAGCACCTGAAGGCGCTGGAAGCGAAGGGGAAGCTGAGCATAGAGACCCGCGGCCCGGGCCGCAGCCCTATCGTCACGCTCAAGGGCGGCGCCTACGGCATCCCGCTCTTCGGCGAGATCGCCGCTGGCATCCCGGTCGGCGCCTACCCCACCCCCGAGGGGCACCTGGCGCTGCGCGGCCGCCCCGACCAGTTCGCCCTGCGTGTGCGCGGCGCCTCGATGGCCGACCGCATCGAGGACGGCGACGTGGTCCTCCTGCACCGCAGCGAGCCGCAGCGCTCCGGCGAGATCTGCGCGGTGCGCGTGGGCGAAGACGAGACGACCCTGAAGTACCTCGACTGGGCACCGGGCAGCGCGCGCCCGCGCGAGTACCGCCTGCGCCCCCACAACGATGCCTTCCCCACCCTTACCGTCCCCGCCGAAGAGATCCATATCGACGGCGTCTTCCGCGGCCTGCTCCGCGGGGACGTGGTTCAAGAACTCCTCCTGGAAGGGGGTGAGTAGCCCGGGAACCGAGGCGCTTCCTGGCCCTCCCTCACCAACGTTCCGCCAGCCAGAGAGAAGAACGAGAAGGACGCACCCACCGCCGCCAAGCAGAAGAATGCGTCCTTCCCGTCGCCCCGAAAGAGGTCCGCCAACGCGGTCCTACCCAGGCACACCGCATGCTATCACCGCATCACACTCGGACCGAGCCGGCCCACCGGTCGGCCGACCACAGCAGCCCCTCCCGCCCCGGTGGCGCGCTGCCGCAGCGCCGCCCGGCGCGGCCCGGCCGCCCGCCCGTCATGCGCCCGCCGCTGCCCTACCGGGCGCTCTCCCTGGCCGGCTGGCACGCCCTGCTGAACGACGAGGGGGCCGCGTGATGATCGCGGCGCTCAACTTCTCCCCCTTCCCGCTCTACCTGGCGGAGCGCGCCGAGCCGAGCCGCAAGCGCGTGCCGCTGGTGGTGGTCGAGGAGCAGCGCGTGGTGCACGCCAACGTGCCCGCGCGCCGCCACGGCATCACCGCCGGCATGCGCCTCGACGGGGCGCGCATGCGCGTGAGCCACCTCGAGGTCGTGCGCTACACCGAGCCCGACCTCGAGCACGCCTGGGGCAGCCTCCTGCGCGAGCTGAACGACTACACCCCGTGGGTCGAGGCCAACGGCCGCGGGCGCGCGCTGGCGCGCCTCGACGCCCAGGAGGGCCTCGAGCTGGCGCGGCACTACGACATCCCGGTGGGCCTGGCCGACGACTGCGAGACGGCCGAGCTCGCCTCCCTCTCCGCCCGGCCCGGCTGCACGCGCGAGGTCTCGTCGCTCACGACCGCGGCCTTCATCGACCGCCTGCCGCTGCGCTTCCTCAAGGGCGTGGGGCTGTCGGAGGCCAACTACACGCGCCTGCAGTGGCTGGGGGTCGCCACCGCCGGCGACCTGGCGCGCTGGAGCGCGCCGCAGCTGCGCACCTACCTGGGCGACGAGGGGAACGCGCTGCTGCCGTTCCTGCAGGGCCCCAGGCGCACCGAGCTGCGCCCCTTCCAGCAGCCCGAGACGGTGGAGCGCTCGCTCACCTTCACCGAGCCGGTGCTGGAGCCGCACGAGCTGCTCACGGCGCTCGAGCGCCTGTCGGTCGAGCTCGAGCGCGCGCTCGACGGTCGCGTCGCGCGGCGCCTGACCCTCACCGCCACCACCCCGGGCGGCAAGCGGCGCGCCAGCCGCCTGGCGAAGCGCCCCCTGCAGCAGGCGCGGCAGATCCGCCAGCAGGCGCTGTTCGCGCTGCACGACAGCCAGGCCGAGGGGCGCCCCATCGAGCGCCTCACGGTGGAGCTGGCGGCGCCCACGCGCGTGGGGCAGCAGGAGAGCCTGTGGCCGCAGCGCGAGCGCCGGCATCGCGCGTTACGCGCGGCGCTGGAGCGCTTCCCCGCCTCGCAGCGGCGCTTCGTGTGGCGCGACCCGTACGCGCAGGCGGCCGACCTCGCCTGGCGCTGGGAGGGGTACGTCGACGAGAACGGCGCTTACGCCGGCGCCGACGCGGTGGAGCGCGGCGACGCGCTGCGCGAGCAGCGCCCCGCGAGCGCGCGCTCGGCCCCCTCGGCGGGCGCCGAGGCGCCGGCCGTCTCGGCCGCGGCCGTGCCGCTGTTCGACCCCGAGTCGCTGGCGCCCGCCGCGCCGGGCTCCCAGGACGGCCGCGACGGCGCGCGCCAGTCACGCGGCGAGAACGACAAGCGCGGGGAGGGCGAAGGCCTCCTCTTCGGCGGCCTGCACTAGCGCGGCGGCTCAGCCCGCTTCCCGGGACAGCGCCGCCCGCTGCTCCGGCGCCAGGTGGCGCGTGGCCTCCCTGAAGGTCACGCGCGTGGCGCGCCGCGCGCGCGGCAGCAGCCACGCGAACACCTCGTCGGAGAGGCGCTTCGTGCCCTCGCGCAGCACCCAGCCGAGCGCCTTGGCCACGAAGAACTCGCGGTCCTCGAGCAACACGTCGGCGTACGCGGTGAGCTCCCGGAACGCGGCGGCGTCCCCGGCGCGCACCGGCAGCAGGAACGCTAACAAGACCGTGCGCCTCACCCAGTGGTCCTCGTCGCGCGCCCAGCGCTGCAGCGCCGCGGCGCGCGCGGCGTCGTCGCGGGCGAGGAGCGGGCCGATCACCTGGATGGCGAGCGGGTCCACGAGCGCCCACGTCCGCGCCTCCCGCACGAACCGCTCGAGCAGCGGCAGGTCGTCGCTGGCGAGGCGCCCCTGTTCGAACGCGAGGGCCTCGATGGCGGCGAGGCGCGCCTCGTGCACCTCGTGGCTCCAGAGCTCACGAGCGAGCCCGAGGAGCTCCGGGCGCTGGCGCTCCCCCAGGCGCCCCAGGAGCGCCTTGGTGGCGCGCCGCACCTCGGGCACGGGCACGCCCAGGTGCGCGAGCGCGCTCTTCAGGTAGCGCTTCTCGTGCTCGGCGCGGGCGCTGGTGCCGGCGCGGGCGAGCTCGGCGACGAACGCCTCGGCCTCGCGCGCCAGGCGCTCGGGGGGCTCACCGGTGGGCATGGCGTGATGATACTCGCGCGCTGGACGGGCGGTGGGCGTCGAACGGTGCCGGCCGCCCTACGCGCCGGCGTACGGCGGTGCAGAATGGGCGAGAGCCCTGTCCGTCGCTGGGCGCCCACCCACGCAAGGAGGAGCCCGTCGTGAGCATGCGCAAGTCCACCGCGTACCGCTTGGCCGCCGGGCTGGCGATCGCCGGCACCGCGGCGCTCGTCTGGCTGAGCCTCGGCGTGGGCATCATCGGCGCCGACGGCGACCGGGCGAACCTGATGTACTTCGGGGTCATCGCGGTGGGCGTGATCGGGGCGGTCGTGGCGCGCCTGCGGCCCGACGCCATGGCGGACGCGCTCTTCACCATGGCGCTGGCGCAGACGCTGGTGCTGATGATCGCGCTCGTGGCCGGCATGGGTCGGCCGTGGAGCCCGCCCCTCGAGCTGATCCTGCTGAACGGCATGTTCGTCGCGCTCTTCGTGGCGTCCGGGCTGCTGTTCGAGCACGCCGCGCGCCCGAACCCGAGCACGAGCGTGGCGCCGAGCCGTTAGCCTTTGGTCCCCGCCTGCAGCTCCCGCGCCGGGCCCTCCAGGGCTCCGGCGGTGGCCTCCCCGCGCGGTCCCGCGGCGAGCTGGGCCATGCTGCGCAGGTCGCTGCCGCTGGGCGCCTGGAACAGGCGCAGGTCGAACTCGGGCAGGATGGCGATGAGGTGGTCGAAGATGTCGGCCTGCACGCTCTCGTAGACGGCCCAGCGCACGTCGTTGACGAACACGTAGATCTCCAGCGGTAGGCCCGCCTCGCCGGGCTGCAGCTGGCGCACCAGGAAGGTCATGTCCTGGGCGATCATCGGGTGCTCGCGGAGGTAGCGCGTCACGTAGGCGCGGAAGGTACCGATGTTGGTGAGGCGCCGGGAGTTGACCGGGTTCTCCAGCGCCTCGGGGTGCTGCGCGCGCCAGGCCTCGATGTCGGCGCGCTTCTCCTCGAAGTAGGGGCGCAGGACCGCGAACTTCCGCAGGCGCTGGATGTCCTCCTCCTCGAGGAAGCGCACGGTGGAGAGGTCGATGTCGAGGCTGCGCTTGATGCGCCGGCCGCCCGACGCCTGCATGCCGCGCCAGTTCTTGAACGACTTGCCGAGGAACTGGTGGGTGGGGATGATCGTGAAGGTCTTGTCCCAGTTCTGGACGGTGACGTTGTTGAGGGCGATCTCGATGACGTCGCCGTCGGCGTTCATGTCGGGCATCTCGATCCAGTCGCCGACGCGGATCAGGTCGTTGTTGGTGAGCTGGATGCCCGCCACGAGGCTGAGGATGGTGTTCTGGAAGATGAGCAGCAGCACCGCCGACGCGGCGCCGAAGCCGGTGAGGATCACCAGCGGGTCGCGGTCGACGAGGACGGCGAGCGAGACGATGGCGGCCATGATGTACACCACCAGCACGACCACCTGCAGGTAGCCCTTGATGGGGCGCTGCGTGGCCTGCGGGGTGCGCGCGTAGATGTCGCCGAAGGCGTTCACCAGCGCGCTCACGGCGCGCGCCATGGCCACGGCCATGAACACCGCGACCACGCGCTGCAGGCCCAGCGCCACGGGGTCGGGCAGGGCGGGCAGGTACGGCAGGCCGGAGCGGACGATCAGCAGCGGCACGAAGTGCGACAGGCGGTAGAAGAAGCGGCGCTCCTTCAACGCGTCGTCCCACGTGTTCCGGCTCGAGGCGCTGAGGCGGTGCAGGGTGTTGATGAGCAGGCGGCGCGTCAGGACGAACGCCAGGTACGCGGCGATGGCCAGCACGGCGGCGACCACCAGGGTGGAGAGGAGCGGTTGCGCGTTGGCCCACTCCTGCAGCGCGGTCCCGACGTAGTCGGGGAGCGGGGTGGGGTCGACGGTCTCAGGCATGACGTCCTGACAGTAACGCGCGGAGGCGGCGGGTGACACCCCTGTGGACTGCATGGCGGGCGGCCGTGTACCTTGCTGGCAGACATGGCCACCACGTCGCGCTTCCCCCTCGTCCGCCCGCTCGCCGTCCTAGCGGCGCTGCTCGCGCTGTCGCCCGCCCTGGCGCAACCCACCCTGGGGTTGATCGCCTCGCCGTTCACGGGCGGGTGGCCCGACCTGACGCTGGCGGCGTCGCTGCCGTTCGCCACCTACGAGTCGGCCGAGGGGCCGGTGGAGTTCGCGGCGCGGCTGGACGTGACGCTGCCCGTGGACCTCTCGGCGCTGCCGGCCGTGGGGCTGGGCGCCACCGGCACGTTCGTGAGCCACGACATGCTGCAGCCCTACTTCGGGCTGGGCGCGCGGCTCGGCTGGCTGCCGGCGCCGACGGAGGCGCTCTACGTGACGCCGACGCTGCTGGTGGGCTTGCGCGTTCCCCTCGACCCCACCTGGGCGGTGCGGGTCGAGGGGAACGTGGCGCCGTTGCAGGGCGGCTTCGGCGTGGGCGTCGGGGTGGACCTGTTCCTCTGACGTAGCGCCTGCGCGCACCGGCGCTGCCTCGCCGGCGCAGGTGCGCCGCGCTTCGGGGCGCGGCAGCGGCCGGGCCTATCGTGGTGCCCATGGCAGCCTGGCTGCTGGCACTGATCCTGGCGATGGGCGTCTGTTCCCTGCTCGCGCTGCGACGGCCGTTCCAGACGCGCCCGCTGGCGTGGTTCACCTTCTTCCTGACGAGCCTCGTCAACGAGCAGCCGTTCCTCACCACCTACGCGGTGGTGGCGGCCGGCGCCGTGGCGGCGCGCGACCTCACGGCCCCGGGGGCGCTGCGCGCCGCCGCCGCCCTGGCGGCGGTGGCGGTGGTGGGGCTGCAGGCCGTGAGCCTGCGGCGGGCGCTGCTGGCGCGGACCGTGCTGTCGCGGGCGCTCTACGAGGGGCTGGGGCCCGGGTGGGCGCGCGAGGTCGAAGCGGGCCTGCTCGAGGGCGCGCGGCGGCGCCCACCGCTGGTGCGCCTCCTGACCCTGCCGGC
>JAAYYF010000156.1 GCA_012515535.1 Deinococcales bacterium | reverse complement strand
GGTGCGCCGGGCGAGGGGGACGGGGAGAGCGGCCTGCGCGGCCGAACGCTCGCGTTGAGAACGCCGTCGCCATCATAGGTTCGCGGGCGCGCGCCGCACCGTGACGCTTCAGCGCGGGCGCCCGGCTAGCATGCGCTCATGCTCGACGCCTACCGCACGCCCGACCGCCTGCGCGCGCGCATCGCCCTCCACGAGCGCTTCGGCGACCCGCACCACGACCTCCACCGCTGGCTCTTCGACCTCGTGCTGACGCGCACGCCGCCGCCTCCCCCGGGGGCGGCGGTGCTCGAGGTGGGCGCCGGCACCGGCCGCCTGTGGCGGGTGAACGCCGAGCGCGTGCCGCCCGGCTGGCGCCTCACCCTCACCGACCGCTCGGCGGGGATGCTGACGGCGCTCCGCGGCACCCTCGAGGAGGCGGGCCTGACGGCCGAGCTCCTGCCGGCCGACGCCGCCGCGCTGCCCTTCCCCGACGCGTCGTTCGACCTGGCCTTCGCGAACCACATGCTCTACCACCTGCCCGACCCTTCCGTGGGCGTGGCCGAGCTGCGCCGCGTGCTCAGGCCCGGCGGCCTGCTGGTGGCTGCCACCAACGGGGCGAACCACATGCGCCAGGTGCGCGAGCTGGCGCGGCCGCTGGGCGCGCTCGAGGGGGTGGAGCCGACCGGCGTGGCCGACCTGCCCTTCGACTGCGAGAACGGCGGCGCCACGCTGGCGGCGCGCTTCGCGGAGGTGGAGCTGCACCGCCACGACGACGCCCTGGAGGTCACCGACCCGCAGGCGCTCCTCGCCTACCTGCGTTCGCTCGTCCACCTGCCCGAGGCGGTCACGCCCGAGCTGGAGGCCGCGCTGGCGCGCTGGGAGGCGGAGGTGCTGGCCCACGCCACCCCCGGCCCCACGCGCGTGGAGCGCGCCACGGGCGTGTTCCTCGCCCGCTGACGGGCCCCAACGCGCGGCCCTGGACGGCGCCGGCGCGGGGCGCGGAGTAGCATCGAAGCATGGACATCGACAGCACCGAGACGCACCTCGACCTGCAGCGCCTCCTCGCCATCAAGGAGGAGGTGGTGCGCCTGGCCCGCGAGGTGGGCCGCTGGGCGCGCGAGCGCTCCGACCGGCACCACGCCGGCACCCAGGCGTTCGACGTGAGCGTCAAGACGGTCCCCGGCGACGTCGTCACCGAGGTCGACGTGGAGGGCCAGCGCCGCATCGCCGAGCGCCTGCGCGCGGGGTTCCCCGGCTTCGGGCTGCTGGGCGAGGAGGGCCTCTCCGAGGTCGACGAGCGCACCCCCACCTGGGTCATCGACCCCATCGACGGCACCCACAACTTCGTGCGCGGCTACCCCGGCTTCTGCGTGTCGATCGGGCTGGTCGAGGAGAACGAGAGCGTGCTGGGCGTGATCTACGACGCCGGCCTCGACACCGTGTACTGGGCGGTGAAGGGCGGCGGCGCCTGGCGCGAGGCGGAGCGCGTGCGCCTCACCGACCGCGCGGTGCGCGACGCGCTCATCACCACCAACTTCACCGACGCCTCGGCCGGCAACCTGGGCCACCGCGACTTCTTCGTGGAGCTGGCGGGCCGCTCGTCTGGCGTGCGCGCCAGCGGCTCGGCGTGCCGCGACCTGTGCTTCGTGGCCGACGGCCGCGTCGACCTGTTCTGGCAGTTCGGCCTGCGCGCCTGGGACGTGGCGGCCGGCATCGCGCTCGTGCGCGAGGCGGGCGGCGAGGTGCGCTTCCTGGGCGGCGGCGACCGCACGTGGCTGCAGGGCGGCCGCATCGACGTGGTCGCCGGCGC
>JAAYYF010000155.1 GCA_012515535.1 Deinococcales bacterium | reverse complement strand
GGCGAGGCGCTGGCCAAGACGCAGGCCGCCATCGACGAGCAGCGCAAGTGACGCCGCCCGCGCGCCGGGCGGGAGCGGCGGCCGTACGGGCGCGGCCGCCGGACGGCGACGCGTGGCAGGCGGAGCGGGGCGCGGGCTGGTCACGGCCGTGAGCATCGCCCGCGAACGTCAGGGCCGTGCCAGGGCGCCGGTCGCCCGCGCCAGGGACGACACCGGCCGCTCTCATCCGCGCTCATGCTGGGTGCCGTACCATACGGCGTTCCCAGGAAACTGAACGGTTTTCTAGTAACCCCGGGCTCCGGCCCGGAGATCAAGCGCTAAACAGGCTTTAGCAGTTAGGTAAGACGATGAGCACAGGCAAGGTCAAGTGGTTCAACTCCGAGAAGGGTTACGGCTTCATCGAACAGGATGACGGCGGCAAGGACGTCTTCGTCCACTTCTCGGCCATCAAGTCCGACGGTTTCCGCACCCTCAACGAAGGCGACGAGGTCGAGTTCCGCGTGGAGCAGGGCCAGAAGGGCCTGCAGGCGGCCGACGTCACGGTCGTGCGCTCCGCGGCCCCCGGTTACTGAGCAGCGCCTCGCGCCCCTGACGGGGCTATAGAGAGAAGGCGCCCGCAGCGATGCGGGCGCCTTCTCGGTCGTATGGGCCGTCCGTATGGGCCAGCCGCGTCGCCAGCGCAGCCGGACGGGACCCGGGCGGGCCGCCGCACCGGTCCGCGGCGCAGCTCGCGGGCGGCGCGGGGCGCCGGACCGAGGTGACGACGTCCCCGACGGCTCTGGAACGCTCTGCTAACCTCTGCTGTAGCTCGACCACAAGGAGCCGAAGTGCTGAGCAGACCGCTTTCCGAAGACCAGTTGGCTCGACCCCGGACCCTGACGTTCGCCGACGCGCTCCAGGCGCTGCGCCGCGGCGCCCCCTTCGCGCTCCTCGTGACGGCGATCGCGGTCGTGGTGTCGTTCCTCATGACCCAGCGCGCCACGCCCGTCTACGAGGCGCAGGCGGCGGTGGTCGCCTCCCGCGCCGCCTCCTCGCTGGGCGAGCTCGACGTGGTGGTCCCGCCCCCCGTCGACGCCCGCGTGTACCAGCGCGCCATCAACGAGGGCGCCATCGTCCACGACGCGCTGCTGCGCCTCGACGGCCGCGAGCGCGGCGTCGCCGAGGTGACGCGCTTCCTGGAGAAGGTGCGCGTGTCGATCGAGGTGCACGACCTCTCGAGCGTGGTGAGCATCGCGGTCCGCGACGCCAACCCGCAGCAAGCCGCCACCTACGCCAACGCCATCGCCGAGCGCCTCATGGAGTGGGACCGCGAGCGCGGGCGCGAGATGCTCACCGCCTCCGTCAACGCCATCGAGCGCGCCATCCAGGACATCGACCTGCAGATCGCCGCGGCCGTGCAGGCCGAGGACCAGATCAACGCCCAGCGCCTCCAGACGCTCAGCGCCACGCGCCGCGAGAGCCTGGTGCGCGAGCTCGAGGTCGCGCAGGCGCGCAGCGCCTCCACCCCCGTGGTGGGGCTGCTCAAGAGCCTCAGCGTGGCGCAGCCGCCGGTGGAGCCGGTGGCGCCGCGCCCGGTGTTCAACGCCTTCGTGGCGGTGCTGCTGGGCCTGCTGCTCGGCTACGGCGTGCAGTTCGGGCGCTGGTCGCTCGACGACCGCGTGCGCACGCCCGGCGGGCTCGGCGACGCCACCGGGCTGCCGGTCCTCGGGCGCCTGCTGGTGCCGCGGCGCGGCCTGCGCCTCTCGGAGGAGGCCGTCGGGCTGCTGCACGCCGGCCTGATGGGGGTGCTGCGGCGCGAGGGCACCACGGTCATCGGGGTGGCCAGCGCCACCGCCTTCGACGAGAAGAGCGGCGTGGCGCTGAGCCTCGCGGACGCGCTGGCGCGCAGCGGCTACCGCACCCTCCTCGTCGACCTCGACGTGCGCCGCCTGGGCCCAGGCTACGGCGTCGACGTCACCCGCTTCGCCGTGCCGCTGCTCGAGGCCTACCTGCGCGACCCGAACCTGCAGTTCGAGCCGCTGGGCTTCGCCATCGACTCGAAGCGCTCGTTCGACGCCCTGCTGCCCAGCGGCTCCGGCGAGGCGCTGGCCGGACCCCTGGAGGGGCGCCTGGCGGCGCTGATCGAGCGCCTCGGCAGCGTCTACGACGTGGTGGTCCTCGACGTCCCGCCGGTGCTGTCCGGCGCCGACGCCCTGGCCGCGGCCTCGGTCTGCCACGCGCTGGCGCTCTGCGTCGGCGCCCAGACCAAGCGCGAGGACGCGCGCGCGGCCGCCATGCTCGTGGAGCGCAGCGGCCCCGAGACGGCCATCGCCCTCATGACCGAACCGGGTCACGAGGGAACGCCGCGCCGGCCCGCCAAGGTCGACGTGCGGGCCGTGGCGCGCGGGAAGGGCGCGGGGCGCGCCGGCTCCGCGGTGGCGAGCGAGCCGACGCCGCGCGCCTACGCGCGCGTGAAGCCGCGTTGAGCCGCCGGAGCGGAGGCGCGGATGTACGCGGGCACGCGCAGCGGGCACGCTGACAGCTCGGTAGCCGCCCCGCAGGCGGCCGGCGCCCCGCCTGCGGGCGGGGGCGCGCTGGTGGTGTCGCTCGACTTCGAGCTCGCCTGGGGCGTGTTCGACAGCCTCGGGGCCGACGGCGCCTACCGCGCCAACCTGCTGGGCGCGCGCGAGGCCGTGCCGCGCATGCTCGAGCTGTTCGCCGCCTACGAGGTGGGCGCCACCTGGGCCACCGTCGGCTTCCTGTTCGCCTCCGGGCGCGAGGAGCTGGAGGCGTTCAGCCCCGGCCCCGACCTGCGGCCGACCTACGCCGACCCGCGGCGCGACCCGTACCGCCAGCGCGTGGGCGAGAGCGAGCGCGACGACCCGCTCCGCTTCGCGCCCAGCCTGCTGCGCCTGATCGCCACCACCCCGCGTCAGGAGGTGGCCAGCCACACCTTCTCGCACTACTACTCGCTCGAGCCCGGCCAGACGCGCGAGCAGTTCCGCGCCGACCTCGACGCCGCCATGGCGATCGCGCGCGCCAAGGGGCACACGCTCCGCTCGCTGGTGGTGCCGCGCCACCAGGTGCGCGCGGACTACTTCGAGGCCATCGCCGCGGCCGGCTTCGAGGTGCACCGCAGCCACGAGCGCAACGCCCTTACCGTGCCCGGCGCCACCGGGAGCGACCCGCGCTACCGCCGCGCGCTGCGCCTGCTCGACTCCTACCTGCCGCTCACCGGCCACGGCGGCGTGCCGTGGGCCAGCACCGCGCCCGACGCCCACGGGCTCGTCGACGTGCGCGAGAGCCGCTTCCTCAGGCCCGCCATCGCGCGCCTGGCGCCCGCGGAGCCGCTACGGCAGCGCCGCGTGCTGCGCGCCATGGAGCGGGCGGCGCGGCGCGGCGAGCTCTTCCACCTCTGGTGGCACCCGCACAACTTCGGTGCCGACCTGGAGCTGAACCTGGCGAACCTGCGCCGGGTGCTCGAGGGGTACCGCCGCCTGCGCGACGCCGGCCTCATGCGCTCCCTGACCATGGCCGAGGTGGGCGCAGCGGTGCGCGCGGCCGCCCCCGACCGCGCGCACCGGCCGGAGGCGGTGGCGTGAGCGCCGGGGCGTCGGTCGGCACGGCCGAGCCCGCGCCGCGCGGCGCGGGGCGGCGGCCCGCGGTGGCCGCTCCGGCCCCCTGCCGCGTGCTCGTGATCGGCCAGGACCTCGGCTACCTGGTGCGCTTCCGCGGCCACCTGGTGCGGGCGCTGGTGGCGGGCGGCAACGAGGTGGTGGTGACGACCCCGGACCCCGAGCCGGCCGCGTCGCCGGTGGCGGCGCTGGGCGCCCGCTACCACCGCATGCCGTTCAGCCGCGCCGGCATGAACCCCGTGCTCGAGCTGCGCGACGTGGCGCGCCTACGCCGCGAGATCGCCGCCGTGGCGCCCGACGCGGTGTTCGCCTACGGCGCCAAGGCGGCCGCCCTGGGCCTGCTCGCCGCCGCGCAGGCGGGCGTGAAGCGGCGCTACGCCATGCTGGCGGGCCTGGGCTTCGCGTTCGTCGAGGACGGGCGCCGCTCGCCCAAGCGGGCGGCGGCGCGCGCGGTGCAGCTGCTCCTCTACCGCCTGAACTTCGCCGGCACGCGCGCGGTGATCTTCCACAACGCCGACGACCGCGACGAGCTGGTGCGGCGGGGCGCGGTGCGCCGCGACAAGACGGTGGTGGTGCCGGGGTCGGGCGTGCCGGTGGAGCGGTTCGTGCCCACCCCGCCCCCAGCCGGGCCGGCGCGCTTCCTGTTCGTGGGGCGCCTGCTGCGCTCGAAGGGGGTGGAGGAGCTGGTGGAGGCCGCCGCGCTGCTCCGAGCCGCGGTGCCCGGCGCCGAGGTGCACCTGGTGGGGGGCGAGGACGCCAACCCGGACAGCGCCGACGCGGCGCTGCTCGCCGCCGCCGTGGCGCGCGGCGACGTCGTGCTGCACGGGCAGGTGAGCGACGTGCGGCCGTTCCTGGAGCGCGCCAGCGTGTTCGTGCTGCCCTCATATCGCGAGGGCATGCCCCGCGCGGCGCTCGAGGCGCTCGCCGCCGGGCGCACCACCATCGTCACCGACGTGCCGGGCTGCCGCGAGGTGGTGCGCCCCGGCAGGCACGGCACGCTGGTACCGCCGCGCTCGGTGGAGGCGCTGGCCGCGGCGATGATCGCCTACGCCCGCGACCCGGAGCGCGTGGCGCGCGAGGGGCTAGCGGCGCGCGAGAGCGCCGAGCGCGACTTCGACGTGCGCAAGGTGACGGCGCGGATGCTCGAGGCGCTGGAGCTGCCCGGCGACCCGGACGTAGCCGGCCCCTAGCCTCGACCGACGCCGGGCGTCAGAGCGCCCGCGCCGTCAGCGGCGGCGGGCTCGGCGCCTGCGGCGGGCGGGCGCCCCGCTCGGCGTCGTGGCGCGCCCACTCCTGGAACATCAGCAGCGGCCACAGGCGGTGCTGCCAGTCGGCGGCGCCGCTCAGGTGCTCCTGCCACAGGCGCCGCACCGGGGCGGCGTTGAACGGCCCGTTCCCCTCGAGGCTGTGCTCCGAGAGCAGGTCCTCGGCCCACTCGCGGAGCGGGCCCCGGAGCCAGGCGGCGATCGGCACGCCGAAGCCCTGCTTGGGCCGGTCGACGAGCTCGCGCGGGACGTGGCGGTGCAGCAGCTGCCGCAGGATCCACTTGCCCTGGCCGTCGCGCACGCGCAGCTGCGGCGCCAGGCGCCAGGCGAACGCCACCACGCGGTGGTCCAGCAGCGGCACGCGCGTCTCGAGGCCGTGCGCCATGGCGGCGCGGTCGACCTTCACCAGCACGTCGTCGGGCATGTAGGCGAGGGCGTCCTGCGCCATCATGCGCTCCACCGGGTCGTGGCGTGCCACGTCGACCGTCGCCCACCACGGGATGCCGGGCTCGTTGCCCTGCTGGAGCAGCGCGGGCGGGTCGGGCCACACGCTGAGGCGCCGGTCGTACACGTCGTCGACCGGCCCCTCGCCGAAGGCCGCCCGCAGCCCCTCGACGCGCCCCTCCAGCAGGTGCGGGAAGCGCCCCACGCGCCCCCGCATCAGCGCGCGCTGCAGCGCCTGGGTGGGGAGGGCACCGAGGCCTGCCCGCACCAGCGAGCGCCCCGCGGGGCCGGCGCGCCGCGCCCGCGACCAGGCGGCGGCGGTGCGGTGGTAGCGCCCGTAGCCGCCGAAGAGCTCGTCGCCGCCGTCGCCGGACAGCGCCACGGTGACCTGCTGGCGCGCGAGGCCCGCGAGCAGCCAGGTCGGGACGGCCGAGCTGTCGCCGAACGGCTCGTCGAACAGCTGCGGCAGGCGCGGCACCACGTCGAGCGTCTCGCGCGGCGTGACGACGATCTCGGTGTGGTCGGTGCCGAGGTAGGCCGCCACCTCGCGGGCGGCGGCCGACTCGTCGAACTCGCTCTCCTCGAAGCCCACCGTGAAGGTGCGCACCGGAGCGCTCGAGCGCCGCTGCATGAGCGCCACCACCGTGCTCGAGTCGACGCCGCCGGAGAGGAACGCCCCCAGGGGCACGTCGGCCACGCGCTGCAGCGCCACGGCGCGGTCGATCAGGCGCTCTAGCTCGTCGATCGCCTCCTCGTCGCTGCCCGGGAACGGCGTGGCGGCGTCGATGGTCTCGGCCAGCGACCAGTACTGCGACAGGCGGCCCGCGGCGCCGACCGGCTCCGCGGTGGAGAGGCGCAGGACGTGGCCCGGCAGCAGCTTGCGCACGCCGGCGTAGATGGTCCAGGGGGCGGGCAGGTAGCCGTACTTGAGGAACAGCGCCAGGGCGCGCGGGTCGGTCTCGAAGCGGAAGGCCGGGTGGCGCTTGAGCGCCTTCAGCTCGGAGCCGAACAGGAACACGCCGGCCTGCCAGCCGTAGTAGAGCGGCTTCTCGCCCAGGCGGTCGCGGCCCAGCGTGAGCTCGTCGCGCTCGCGGTCCCAGAGGGCGAAGGCGAACATGCCCGCCACGCGCCGCAGCGTCTCCTCCACCCCGAACGCCTCGAAGGCGGCCAGCAGCGACTCGGTGTCCGAGCGGCCGCGCCAGCGCAGCCCCGAGCCCAGCGCCTCGCGCAGCTCCAGGTGGTCGTACACCTCGCCGTTGTAGACCATCACGAAGCGGCCGCTGGCCGACTCCATCGGCTGCGCGCCGGCCGGCGACAGCTCGAGGATCGACAGGCGGCGGTGCCCCAGGGCCACGCCGGCCGGGGCGGTCCAGGCGCCCTGCGCGTCGGGGCCACGGTGCGCGAGGGCGTCGGTCATGAGGGTGAGCGAGTCGCGGGCCGCCGCTTCGGGCGGGCCGTTCGGGTCGAGGAATCCGGCTATCCCGCACATCTGCCAGCACGTTACACCGCGGCCTCCGCGGCTCATGGTGCCGCTGACCGCCGCGGCGGACGGGCGCTCACGGGGCGGGCGCGGCCGCTACGCGCGTGCTGGGGGCGGTTCAGGTACCGCCGGCGGATGTATGCAGGTTCATATGCGATTCTCATCTCCGGTTGCTACATTCGAGTTCGGGCAACGGCGAAGGCCGGGCCCGACTCGAAGGCGATGACGCGTGTTCTGCAACGTGGGCGCTTGGAACACGCCGAGCCAGTAGCGCAACCGGTCGAGTTCTTTTTGTGTCTTGCTCCCAACTGGTTAAGCACCCACCTACGTGGGCGTCAGCGATGACGTCCGGAGGCGTTGAACCGCGTATCCCCATCTGGGCATCAAGGGACGCGGGGAGCCAGTGATGCAACCGGCCGGATGTGGCATCAGGTTGCATCCCAACCACGGGAGCTGGTTTGGATGCGTAGAACCCCCTCGTACCTCGACGGTACTACCGTCGCAGTTAGCAACACTCAGAACCACCGCAAGAACATCATCTTCTCGCTCGTCGCCGCCCTCGTCGTGGCGCTGCTCGCCGCGTGCGGGCAGTCGACCCCCGGCGCCGAGCCGCAGGACCTCCCCGAACAACCGCAGCTGGAAGACGTCGCGACCCTCGAGTGGAACAGCGTCGCCATCGGCTACGAAGCCGACGCCGCCCCCATCGAGCTCAGCGGCCTCGACGAGGCGGTCGAGCTGATCGGCTCGGGCGCCGACATCTGGGGCACCAGCGACGAGTTCTTCTTCACCTACACCACGCTCGAGGGCGACGGCGCCCTGACCGTGCGCCTCGACGAGCTCAGCGCCTCCGACGGCTGGAGCAAGGCCGGCGTCATGATCCGTGACGGCCTCGACGCCGACGCGGCCAACGCGCTGCTGCACATCAGCCAGGGCAACGGCTCCGTGTTCCAGGCGCGCACCGCCAAGGGCGAGCGGACCGTCAACTCGGCGGGCAGCGAGCCCGGCGCCAAGGCGCCCAGCTGGATCCGCCTCAGCCGTGAAGGCGCCTACCTCGTGGGCGAGCTCTCCGTCGACGGCCAGGCCTGGGAGCAGGTGGGCGTCTACGAGATGGAGCTGGGCGAAGAGGTCCTGGTCGGCATGGCCGTGACCGCTCACCAGCCCGGCGGCAAGGCGACCGCCCGCTTCAGCGACGTCAAGTTCGAGCGCGGCAAGGCCGGCCGTGGCCCCAAGCCGCAGGAACCGACCGAGCCGACCCAGCCCACCGAACCTACCCAACCCACCGAACCCACCGAACCGACCCAGCCCGGCGGCGCGCGCTCCTCGTTCGTCCTCCCGCCCGCCACCCTCTACGTGGCCACCAACGGTAGCGACAGCAACTCCGGCCGCAGCGTCGACGCCCCCCTCCGCACCCTGACCAAGGCCGCCTCGGTGGTGCGCCCCGGCGACGTGGTCTACATCCGCGGCGGCGTCTACCCGATCGAGGTCAAGTTCCGCACCTCCGGCACCTCCTCGCAGCCGATCGTGTGGGCCTCCTACCCCGGCGAGTGGGCCGTCCTGGACGGCTCCGACCGCCGCCCCTACGAGGACTCCGACCGCATGTGGGTCGAGGGCGCCAGCTACAACGTCTTCGCCAACTTCGAGGTCCGCAACGGCCCCCGCCAGGGCATCTACGTCCACAGCGGCGCCAGCAACAACCTCTTCACCGGCCTGGTGGTGCACGGCAACAACGGCTCCGGCATCCAGAACTCCGGCGCCAACAGGAACCGCTACGAGTTCCTCACCATCTACGACAACTTCGACCAGGTGAACCCCAAGGGCCAGACCGGCCAGGACGCCGACGGCATCGGCATGTCCTCCGGTGACGGCAACGTCATCAGCCACGTGATCAGCTTCCGCAACTCCGACGACGGCATCGACGCCTGGAAGTCCACCAACACGATCATCGAGTACTCCGTGTCGCACAGCAACGGCCGCGGCAGCCACGGCAACGGCAACGGCTTCAAGGCCGGCGGCGGCGGGCACGACAACCGCACCATCGTGCGCAACTCGATCGCCTTCAACAACAAGGCCGTGGGCTTCACCCAGAACAGCGGTCGCAACATCACCTTCGTGAACAACACCGCCTACAACAACGGCAACTACGCCTTCCTCGGCCACGACTCCGTGACCTTCCGCAACAACCTGGCCATCGGCGGCACCCTGATGCTCAGCGACTCCAAGCAGGAGAACAACAGCTGGAACCTGGGCGTGAACGACGCGCGCATCGCCAGCACCGACCCCAAGAGCCCCGACTTCCTCGCCCTGCGGGCCGACAGCCCGGCCATCGACGCGGGCGCTGCGGCGGACGTCGCCTACCTCGGCTCCGCCCCGGACCTCGGCGCGCTGGAGTTCTCCATGACCATCGCCCAGCTCGTCGACCCGGCGAACGTGGCGCTGGCCTCGGCCGGCCTGAGCGACGACCAGCTGGCCCTCGGCAACTGAGCGAGAGCCCAGGGGGCTAGGCCCCGACCAGCTACCGCGCCCCGGCGGCACGTGCCGCCGGGGCGCTTCGTCGTGCAGCGTGCTGGTGCGCCGCACGGCGAACCAGCACGAGCCCATCGCCCGGCGCGCGGCCACCCGACGCGCGCCCACCGACATCCGCCACAGGAGGCCGCCGGCCGAGCGAGTATCGTGATCGCATGCGTCGCGACTTCCCCTGCGCCCTCCCGCGCGCGACCCGCCGGCAACCAGCATGAGGTCGAGCCGCTCCGAGCGCGGAGCCGGCGCCTTCGCGCTGGCCGTCGGCGCGGGGCTGCTGGCCGGCCTCGCCGCGGTGGTGCCGCCGGCCTACCTGGCCGCGGCCCTGGCGGCGCTGGGGCTGGGCCTGCTGTTCCTGCGCGTCCCGGCCCGCACCGAGGCGGTCGTCGCCCTCTACTGGGTGGCGTTCTGCCTCTTCTCGACCATGCTCGTCGACCAGGTGGTGCCGGGCATCTTCGTGCTCTTCTACGGCGCGATGTTCCTCGGCGTGCTGCTCGGCAGCATGGCCGGCGGCCTGCGCCTCGACCCGACGACCGTGTGGCTCTACGCGGCCTTCCTGCTGGTCGTGGTCCTCTCGCTGGTGGGCTCCGAGGCGAGCCTCGGCAGCCTCGCCGAGCGGCTGATCCTCTACCCCTTCGGGGCGCTCGTGCTGCTGCAGTTCCGGGCGCCGCGCGGGCACGTCGGGGTGGTCGCCACCGCCGCGCTCACCTCCCTGGCGGTCGCCGCCTGGGTGGTGGTGCGCGCCGACCAGGCCGACTTCGCCTACCGCGCCGCCCTCGACGTCAACCAGAACGTCGTGTCGTTCTACGTGGGCATCGGCTTCGTGGTCGCCCTCGCCTGGCTGGCGGCGGCCGCGGTGCGCGGGGCGCGCGGCCGCTGGACGGCCATCGGCGTGGCGCTGGCCCTGGGCGTCATGAGCTACAGCCTGATCCTGCTCGCCTCGCGCGGCGCCACCATCGCGGTGGGGGCGACGCTGCTGGTGCTGGGCGCCTGGGCGGTGCGGCACCGGCCGCGGCGCCTGCTGGCGCTGCTGGCCGTCGTGGCGCTGGCGGGGCTGGGTCTGCTGCTGCCCGGCGGAGCGGGCCTGCTCGAGCGCTTCGAGAGCGAGAGCACCGCCACCGGCGGTGGCCGCACCGAGATCTGGCGCACCGTGAGCGTCGAGATGATGGCGGGCGCGCCCCAGGAGCTCCTGCTGGGCCACGGCTTCGACCGCAGCCGTGAGCTGGTGAGCGGCAGCTTCGGGCTCATCAGCTCGACCCACAGCGCCTACCTGCTCATCGTCTACGACTTCGGCGTGATCGGCCTGCTGCTCTTCCTCGCCCTGCACGCGCTCCCGTTCGTGCGCGGCTGGCGCCTGGGCGGGGTGCGCGGCGCGCTGGTCGTGGGGCTGGTGGCGTACCTGCTCACCACCAGCCTGTTCCTCAGCACCCCCGACAACTTCCTCTACTGGGCGGCCCTGGGCCTGGTGCTCGCCATGGCGCACCCGACAGCCGCCCGCGCCCTGCCCGTGCCGGCGCCCGCGGTGCGCCTCCGTACGTGAGCGAGGGACCGGAGCGCGACGTGCCCCACGTGATGTTCGTGCTGAGCGGGCTGACGATGGGCGGCGCCGAGTCGCAGCTCACGAGCCTGGTGGAGGCCGAGGCGCCGGCGGCGGCGCGCTGGCGCGTGACGGTGTTGACGCTCACCCGCGCGCGGCACCCCGAGCTGGCGCAGCGCCTCGAGCGCCGCGGCGTGCGCCTCGTGCTGGTGGACCGCCAGGCCGCCAGCTTCCCGCGCTTCTTCGCGCGCCTGGTGCGGGCCATGCGCGCGGCGCGCCCCGACGTGGTGCACACGCTGCTGTCGGGCTCCAGCGGCACGTGGGGGCGCTTCGCGGCGCGCCTGGCGGGGGTGCCGTGCGTGGCGCACTCCGACCGTTCCTTGGAGCCGGTGCGCACGCGCCTGCAGGCGGCCCTCGAGCCCTGGGCCAACCGCGTCACCGACGCCTTCTTCACCAACGCCGACGCCATCGCGCAGCGCCTCGCCGCCAGCGGCGTGCCGGCGCGCCGCATCGCGGTGGTGCCCAACGGGGTGGACCTCGGGCGCTTCGCGGCCGCCGACGGCGCCGCGCTGCGCCGCGAGTGGGGCGTCGGCGCGACCGGCCTCGTGGTGGGCTACCTCGGCATGCTGCGGCCGGAGAAGCGCCCGCAGCTGCTGCTGGACGCCCTCGAGCGCATGCCGGAGGCGGAGCGGCCGGCGCGCGTGGTCTACGCCGGCGACGGGGCGCTCCGCGCCGAGCTCGAGGAGCGCGTGCGCCGCTCGCCCTGGGCGGCCGAGCACGTGCGCTTCCTCGGGGTGCGCTCCGACGTGCCCGCGTTCCTGGCGGCCATCGACGTGCTGGTGCTCACCTCCGACACCGAGGGCCTGCCCAACGCCGTCATCGAGGCGATGGCGGCCGGGCGCCCGGTGATCGCCACGCGCGTCTCCGACGTGCCGCGCCTCGTGACCGACAACGGCTACCTGGTGGAGCCGCGCGACGCCGC
>JAAYYF010000154.1 GCA_012515535.1 Deinococcales bacterium | reverse complement strand
GGCGACCACATCTACAAGATGGACATCGGCCACATGGTCGAGTACCACCTGGCCAACGACGCCGACGTCACCATCGCCGCCTACCCCACGCCGGTGGAGGACGGGCGCCGCTTCGGGGTGCTGCAGGTCGACGCCGACTGGCGCGTCACCGAGTTCCAGGAGAAGCCCCTCGACCCCAAGCCGATCCCGGGCCGCCCCAGCCACTGCCTGGCCAGCATGGGCAACTACGTGTTCACCGTCGCGGCGCTGATGCGCATGCTCGAGGAGGACGCGGCGCGCACCGACTCCGAGCACGACTTCGGCAAGGACGTGCTGCCGCGCGCCCTGGCGGAGGGCCAGCGGCTGTTCGCCTACGACTTCGCGCGCAACCCCATCCCCGGCCAGGAGGGGCCCAACACCTACTGGCGCGACGTCGGCACCCTCGACTCGTACTGGGAGGCGAACATGGACCTGGTGGCGGTGAGCCCCGAGTTCGACCTCTACAACGAGGCGTGGCCGCTGCGCACCTCGGCCGAGTTCTCGGCGCCCGCCAAGTTCGTCCACGAGGAGGAGGGGCGGCGCGGGCAGGCGTTCGACTCGCTGCTGGCCGGCGGGGTGATCGTCTCGGGCGCCACCCTCAGGCGCTCGCTCGCCTTCCGGCGCGTGCGCGTGCACTCGTACGCGCTGGTGGAGAGCTCGGTGCTGTTCGACAACGTCGAGGTGGGCCGCCACGCCGTGGTGCGCAACGCCATCATCGACAAGAACGTGAGCGTGCCCGCGGGCGAGGAGATCGGCGTCGACCTGGAGCGCGACCGCGCGCGCGGCCTGACCGTCACCGAGAGCGGGCTGGTGACGGTGCCGAAGGGGTACCGCTTCGAGTGAAGGAAGATGAAGGGTGACCGCAAGGGACGTCCCGTCCTATACAGGCGCGCCTCATGCAGCGGTGATACCCTCGTACGGATAAGGCTCGGGACGTTACCCGCCGACCTCACTCTCGCCCAGCCGGGCCGCCGCGCCCGGACCCTGGAGGCTTTCGTTGAGACGATCGTTCAACCCCTGGCTGGTCGTGATGCTCCTGATCCTGGGCATCTTCGTCTTCAACCAGTTCAACTCGAACGGCGCCACACGCGACATCAACTTCTCGACCTTCACCGAGCTGGTCGAGGACGGGCGGGTCGCCAACGTCGTCGTGGACCGCAGCAGCGGCACCATCACCGGCGAGCTCGCCACCGAGACGCAGGTGACGATCGGCGGCGAGCCGCAGACCATCCGCAGCTTCCGCACCACCGCCATCCTCACCGACTCGCTGCTCGAGGAGATGCGCGCCAACGTCGGCAGCGTCACCATCCGCAACCCGCCGCAGTGGACGGGGCTGCTGGTCACCTTCCTACCCATCCTGCTGCTCATCGCCTTCTTCTGGTTCGTGTTCATGCGGGCGCAGGGCGGCCCCAACCAGGTGATGCAGTTCGGCCAGTCGCGCGCCAAGACGTTCGGGCGCGAGAACAAGGTCAACACCACCTTCGCCGACGTGGCCGGCCACAAGGAGGCCAAGCAGGAGCTCATCGAGGTCGTCGACTTCCTCAAGACGCCCCAGAAGTACCTGCGCATCGGCGCCGAGATCCCCAAGGGCGTGCTGCTGGTGGGCCCGCCGGGCACCGGTAAGACGCTACTGGCGCGCGCCGTGGCCGGCGAGGCCGGCGTGCCGTTCCTCACCGTGTCGGCCTCCGAGTTCATGGAGATGTTCGTGGGCGTGGGCGCCAGCCGCGTGCGCAGCCTGTTCGAGGAGGCGCGCAAGTCGGCGCCGTCGATCATCTTCATCGACGAGCTCGACTCGATCGGGCGCCGCCGCGGCGCCGGCATCGGCGGCGGGCACGACGAGCGCGAGCAGACCCTCAACCAGATCTTGAGCGAGATGGACGGCTTCGAGAAGGACACCTCGGTCATCATCATCGCGGCTACCAACCGCCCCGACATCCTCGACCCCGCCCTGCTGCGCCCCGGCCGCTTCGACCGCCAGGTCACCATCGGCCTGCCCACGCAGTCCGAGCGCGAGGAGATCCTCAAGGTCCACGTGCGCAACAAGCCGGTCTCCGACGACGTCGACCTGAAGCGCCTGTCGGAGGCCACCCCGGTGTTCTCCGGCGCCGACCTCGAGAACCTCACCAACGAGGCGGCCCTCATCGCGGCGCGCAACAACAAGCAGATCATCACCTGGGCCGACTTCAACGAGGCGCTCGACCGCATCACGCTGGGCCTCCGGCGCGGCAGCCTGGTGCCCACCGAGGAGGAGCGCCGCAACCTGGCGTTCCACGAGGCGGGCCACGCCGTGGCGTTCGCGGCGCAGCCGGTGCTCGGCGACATCCGCAAGGTGACGATCATGCCGCGCGGCGGCGCCGGCGGCTTCATGGCGCCCCTGGCCAAGGAGGAGATGTTCTACGACGTCGACCGCTTCCGCTCGCAGCTGCGCGTGGCGTTCGCCGGGCGCGTGGCCGAGAAGAAGGTCACGGGCACCATCTCCTCGGGCGCCAGCAACGACCTGAAGCAGGCCACCGACATGGCCAAGCAGATGGTCCTCGACCTCGGCATGGGCAAGCAGGAGTACGTCGCCTGGGGCTCCGACCAGGGGCCGATCTTCCTGGGCGGCGAGATCTCGCGGCGCAAGGACTTCTCAGAGCAGACCGCGCGCGAGCTCGAGGAGGAGGTCTCCGAGATCCTGCGCACCGCCTACCTCGAGTGCGAGCAGCTCGTCGAGGAGAACTGGGTGACGGTCGAGGCCGTGGCCAACGCGCTGCTGGAGCGCGAGACGCTCGACGGCAAGCTGATCCACAAGGCGCACAGCATGGCCCTCGAGGGCAAGAGCGCCGCCGAGATCACCGAGTGGATCGTCAACGCCTCCATCGCCTCCGAGCGGCGCCTGCAGGAGCTCGAGGAGCGCGAGCGCAACGCCCACCAGGAGCGCGAGCGCCACGCCCCCGAGCCCGGGCGTCACGGCCCCCTCGAGCCGCGGCCCGAGCCGCGCCCCCTGAGCGAGTCCGGCGACTGAGCGCACCCCGCCACGCGCGGGCGCAGGTTCTCGTAGCGTAGGGTCACTGTGTCGCTCATCGACGGGCGTTACGAGGTCATCGCGGAGCGGCCCCTCAGCGGGGGCCGCACGCACTTCGACGCCACCGCTCCCGACGGCGCCCCCCTCCGCATCGAATGGTTCGACCTGCCCCCCGAGCAGGAGGCGGAGTTCGAGCGCTACCGCCGCCTGCTGAAGCGCCTCAAGCAGGCGGGCAAGGCGGCGGTGCACGACGTGGTGTCGCGGCCGGGGGCGCGCTACGTGGCGTGGCGCTCGCCGCCCGAGGGCGCGGCCGCGGCGCTCGACCCCGAGCTGAGCGAGCTGCTGGCGGCCCATGGCTACCCGCCGGAGGCCGCCGACGTGCGTCGCGCGGGCGGCCGCGGCGCCCCTCCCCTCCTCTACGGGCTGGCGTTCGGCGGCGCCAGCCTGCCGTCGCCGGCGCCCGCCGGTGCGGCCGATGAGCCCGCGCGCCCGCTGCGCCACGTCGATCGCCCGCCGCTCGCGGCGCTCGAACGCCTGTCGCCGACCACGTTCGGCTGGGGGGTGGCGGCGCTGGTCGCGCTGCTGGCGGTGGTGATCGGCGTGACGTCGTTCCGGCTGCGCAACGTCGACCAGCTGGTGGTGGTGCCCGACCTGGTGGGGCAGCCGGCGCAGGCCGCGGCCGACGCCCTCGCCGACCTGGAGCTGTGGGTGGTGCCGGCGGCGCTGGCGTCCTCCGAGGCGCCCGGCACGGTGCTGGCCCTCGACCCGCCCGCCGGCTCCGAGCTGCGCCCGGGCCGCACGGTGCGCCTCAGCTACGCCCTGCCGCCGGGGCGGCTGGCACCCACCGAGGTGCCCGACCTGGTGGGCCAGGCGTTCCCCGCCGGCGCCGAGCCGGCCCTGCAGGCGGCCGGGCTGCGCGTCGGCGAGGTGGCACGCGTGCACGCCGCCGCACCGCCAGGCACCGTGCTGGCTCAGGGCGCCGACCCCCGCAGCCGCCTGGGCAGCGGCGAGGCCGTCGACCTGCTGGTGAGCCTGGGGCCGCTGCCGCAGCGCACGTTCCTGCCGCGCCTGGTGGGGCTCGACGTCGAGGAGGCGCGCGAGCTCGCGCTGCTGGCGGGCCTAGCGCCCGACCGCGTGCTGGTCGACGAGGTGGCGGCCGCCACCGGCTCGCCGGGCCAGGTGCTCGGCCAGTCGCTGGCGCCCTTCGTGCCGGTGCCTGTGGAGGACGCGGTGCTGCGCCTGGTGGTGCAGGCCGGCACGCCGGTGGGCGCGCGCGGCGGCGCCCCCGACGTGGTGGGCCTGCCGCTGGCGGCCGCGCAGCGCGTAGCCGGCGGCTGGGACGTGACGGTGGAGCGCATCGCCAACAGCGCCCTGCCCGAGGGGGTGGTGGCGCAGACGCCGCCGCCGGGCGCCGCCGGCGAGGGCAACGCCCTGACGCTGGTGGTCAACGCCCACCCGGTGCCGCTCACCACCGAGGGCGTGCGGGCGGTGGTGCGCGAGCCGGAGCCGCGGCGCGTGGCGTACGCCTGGACCATCCTGCCCGGCATCGCCACGCAGCCCGCCGAGGTGTGGGCCACCGACATCGACGGCCAGCGCACGCTGGTCGAGCGCGTGACGGTGCGCGGCGGCGAGATCCTGCGCGGCAGCTGGCTCACCGACAGCCCGGGGCCCGTGCGTTTCGAGCTCTTCCTCGCAGGTGTTCCCTACGGGGAGCCGCTCCTGGTACCCTAGTCGGTCTAGCGCGGGCGGCTCCCCTGTCCGCGAGATATAGTGTCGTTCGGCTGATAGGCAGGCGCCTATGGAGTTCGCTCCACGGACGCCGGCCCGTACGCGTCGGCGCCGGGCCGCCCCCACCCGCGCCGCCCTCGTCCCCGTAGAAGGAGTCAAGTGCTCAAGACGTTCCGCGACCTGTCGAGGTACCTGGTACGGCATCGCACGGCGTTCATCGTCATGGCCGTCCTGATCCTCTTCAACGGCTTCTTCTCCACCCTGGCCCCGATCATCCCCGGGCGCGTGATCGACGGGCTGCGCGTGGGCAGCATGACGCTGCCCAGCCTGTGGCTCCACGTGGGCGCGCTGCTGGGGGTGGCGCTGATCAGCGGCGCCGCCATGGTCGTCACCCGCCGGCTGGTGCTGGGCGCCAGCTGGGACATGCAGTTCGAGATCCGCCGCGACATCTTCGAGCACTTCACGCGGCTCGACGGCGGCTACTTCGACCGCACCCGCGTCGGCGACCTGATGGCGCGCCTCACCGCCGACCTCAACGCCGTGCGCATGATGATCGGCATCGCCATCTACCAGGCGGCCAACATCTCGGTGCTGTTCGCCTTCACGCTCTACCGCATGTTCCAGCTCTCCCCCAGCCTCACGCTGGTCACGCTGGCGGCGGCGCCGCTCATCTCGATCACCTTCTTCGTGCTGCTGCGCGTCATCCATCGCCGCTACCAGAAGGTGCAGGAGCAGTTCTCCGACGTGTCGTCGATGGCGCAGGAGAACTTCTCGGGCATCCGCGTGGTGAAGGGCTTCGGCATGGAGGCGCGCGAGGTGGAGCGCTTCGGCGACCTCAACGACGAGTTCGTGCGCCGCAACCTGCACCTGGTGCGCGTCGAGGGCCCGCTGCACCCGCTGATGGAGTTCCTGTTCGGCCTCACCATCTCGCTGCTGCTGCTGATCGGCGGGCGCCTGGTGCTGGGCGTGGGCGGCGATCTCACCATCGGGCAGTTCTCGAGCTTCGTGTTCCTCTTCGAGGGCATCCAGTGGCCGATGATCGCGCTCGGCTGGATCGGCAGCATCCTGCAGCGCGGCACCACCTCCTGGAAGCGCCTCAAGGAGATCCTCGACACCGTGCCCGAGGTGCAGGACGACGAGGGGACCGACTACTCGCTCAGGAGCGTGAAGGGCGCCATCGAGTTCCGCAACGTGAGCGTGAGCTTCGGGGGCGTCAAGGCGCTCGACGACGTGAGCTTCGAGGTCGCGGCCGGCGAGTCGATCGGCATCACGGGCCGCACCGGCGCCGGCAAGACCGTCATCGTCAACCTCATCGCGCGCCTCTACGACCCCGACGAGGGCCAGATCCTCATCGACGGCGTCGACCACAAGCGCTACCCCGTGGAGGTGCTGCGGCGCTTCATCGGCCTCGTGCCGCAGGAGCCGTTCCTGTTCTCGGACTCCATCGCCGACAACATCGCCTACGGCCTGCCCGAGGCGCCCGCCGAGGAGCTGCGCCCGCGCGTGGAGCGCGCCGCCAGGCTCGCGCAGCTGGCCGACGACCTCGAAAGCTTCCCGCGCGGCTACGACACCGAGCTCGGCGAGCGCGGCGTGACGCTCTCGGGCGGCCAGCGCCAGCGCACCGCCATCGCCCGCGCCCTCGTGCGCGAGCCCGCCATCCTGATCTTCGACGACGCGCTGTCGGCCGTCGACACCCAGACCGAGTCGCGCATCCTCGAGGGGCTCGCCGAGGTGCAGCAGGGGCGCACCACCATCGTGGTGGCGCACCGCGTGAGCGCCTTCCAGAACGTCGACCGCATCCTGGTGCTCGACGAGGGGCGCATCGTCGAGCAGGGCAGCCACGAGGAGCTGGTGGCCGCCGACGGCTGGTACGCCGACATGGACCGCCGCCAGCAGCTCGAGTCCGACCTGGAGGCCGCATGAGCCGCCGCCGTGACCCCCGCCGCCCCGTCGACCTGCTCGACACCGACCTGCCGCACTACTCGGTCGAGGAGGCGAAGGCCGCCTACCAGACCGGCAAGAAGGAGCGCCGCAAGGCCATGCGCGCCGAGAGCGTGCGCGACGAGGACGGCGAGGCGTTCGAGAAGGGCTACGACCAGGGCATCATGCTCCGGCTGCTGCGGTACCTCAAGCCGTACCGCTGGCAGCTGACGGGCGCGGTGGCGCTGCTGCTGGTCTACAGCATGCTGACGCCCGCCTTCCCCACCCTGCTGTCGCTGGCCATCGACCGCTACATCGTGGCCTCGACCCCCGAGGCGCAGGGCCTCACCATCGACGATCGCTTGACCGGCCTCATGTGGCTGGTGGTGGGCTACATGTCGCTGCGCCTGCTGGCGTTCGGCCTGCGCTTCGGCTACACCTACCTGGTGTCGTGGCTCGGCCAGCGCGTGATCTTCGACGTGCGGCGCGAGATGTTCGCCAAGATCCAGCGCCTGCACATGGGCTTCTTCGACCGCACCCCGGTGGGGCGCCTGATCACGCGCGTGACCAGCGACGTGGACGCCATCCAGCAGATGATGACCGACGGCGTGGTGGGCCTCATCGCCGACGTCGGCCTGATGGTGGGCCTCCTGATCTACATGTTCAGCATCAACTGGCGCCTGGCGCTCATCACGCTGGTGGTGATGCCGCCGCTGTTCCTGGTGCTCAACTTCCTCAGGCGCCGCATCCGCACCGCCTACCGCGCCGTGCGCCTGCGCACCTCGCGCTCGAACGCCTACCTGGCCGAGAACCTGAGCGGCATGAAGACGGTGCAGCTGTTCAACCGCGAGCAGCGCAACCAACGCGCCTTCGACGACATCAACCTCGAGCTGCTCGACGCCTACCTGGAGCAGGTGCGCTGGTTCTCGCTCTTCTTCCCGGCCGTCAACATCATGGGCGCCATCAGCACCGCCCTGATCCTCTTCTACGCCGGCACGCAGCTGATCGGCTCCAGCGTCGAGAGCTTCGTGACCATCGGCATGCTGGTGGCCTACATCCAGTTCTCGGGCATGTTCTTCCGCCCGCTGCAGGACCTGTCCGACAAGTTCAACATCATCCAGGCCGCCATGGCCTCCTCGGAGCGCATCTTCGGCCTGCTGGACACCCCCGAGCAGATCACCGACCCCGAGAAGCCGGAGGCGTTCGCCGACGACTTCCAGGGCGAGGTGGTGTTCGACGACGTGTGGTTCGCCTACGAGGGCGAGGAGTGGGTGCTGCGCGGCGTCGACTTCCGCATCGCGCCCGGCGAGTCGGTGGCGTTCGTGGGCCACACCGGCGCCGGCAAGACCACCATCATCAGCCTGGTGAGCCGCTTCTACGACGTGCAGAAGGGCCGCGTGCTGATCGACGGCAAGGACGTGCGCGACTACGACCAGGTCGACCTGCGCCGCCACGTGGGCATCGTGCTGCAGGACCCGTTCCTCTTCTCGGGCACCATCCGCAGCAACATCACGCTCGGCGACGACTCCATCCCGCAGGAGCGCGTGGAGGAGGCGGCGCGCTTCGTGAACGCCCACGACTTCATCATGAAGCTGCCCGAGGGCTACGACACGCCGGTGCTGGAGCGCGGCGCGGGCTTCTCGACGGGCCAGAAGCAGCTGATCGCCTTCGCGCGCGCCCTGGTGCAGAACCCCGACATCCTGCTGGTGCTCGACGAGGCCACCGCCAACGTCGACACCGAGACCGAGGAGCTGATCCAGGACGCGCTCGCCAAGCTGATGCAGGGGCGCACGAGCATCATCATCGCGCACCGCCTGTCGACCATCCAGGACGTGGACCGCATCATGGTGATGCGCAAGGGCAAGCTCATCGAGCAGGGCAACCACTTCGAGCTCCTGAAGCACGACGGCTACTACCGCAAGCTGTACGAGCTGCAGTACCAGGAGCGGGTGGCGGCGGACGACTAGCCGGCGCCGGGCGGCGCGTGGCCCGAGCCGTGCAGCGCGCCCGCTCGCCCTCATGAACGGAGCCGGGCGCCTCTGGTCGGGCGCCCGGCTCCGCGTTCGGTGTCTAGAGGTCGTGGTCCCGCCAAGGCGCGCCGGGCCGGCGCTCAGCCCGCCCGCGGCGCGCCCATCAGGGTCACTCGATCATCACCCGGTAGACGAACGGCTCCTCCTGGCCCGGCTCCATGGGCACGAGGAGCGTCCAGCGGATCATGGTGTACTCGCTGGGGTCGGCGACGCGCCGGGAGTCGCCCGTACCCACCAGCACGGGGCCGTCGGCGAAGGTCTCGCCGTCGACGGAGAACTCGGTCAGGACGCGGTCGGAGCTGGGCGTGGCGGAGTTGGCCACGTAGCTCATCCCTTCCTGCACCGGCCCGAAGATCTGCACGCGCCCGGCGGGCAGGGTGGTCTCGCCGGCGTTGGTCGCGAAGATGCGGTACTCCACGACCTGGCCCGGGATGGCGCTGGTGGCGGCGGTGAAGCGCTCCTCGCGGCTGCCGTCCTCGGCGGTGACCTGGCTGACGATGTAGATCTCGCTGCGGAACGTGATGGGGTTGGTGGGCGTCTGGGCGAGCGCCAGGCCGACGATCACAGCGAGCGCGGCGGCCAG